>NZ_JAEVHM010000128.1 GCF_016802865.1 Micromonospora parastrephiae
GTGGCGGCGGTGCGGCCCGGCATCACCGGCGCGCAGGCCGACGCCGCCGCCCGCGAGCCGATCGCCGCCGCCGGTTACGGCCCCGCGTTCCTGCACCGCACCGGGCACGGCATCGGCCTCGACGGTCACGAGGAGCCCTACCTGGTGGCCGGCAACGACCGACCCCTCGACGCCGGGATGGCGTTCTCCATCGAACCCGGCATCTACCTGGCGGGCCGGCACGGCGCCCGTATCGAGGACATCGTCGTCTGCACCACCGACGGCGTGCAACGGCTCAACACCACCCCCACGGAGCTCATCGCGCTATGACTGTCGACCGGATCCTCCCCACCGACGAGGCCCACGACCTGCTGGACCTCGCCACCGAGCTCGCCGACCGCGAGCTCGCCCCGAAGGCCGCCGGCTTCGAGGAACGCGCCGAGTTCCCCCGCGAGGTGCTACGCACGATCGGCCGGGCCGGTCTGCTCGGCCTGCCCTACCCGGAGGAGTACGGCGGGGCGGCCCAGCCGTACGAGGTGTACCTGCAGGTGCTGGAGATCCTGGCCAGCCGCTGGCTGGCCGTCGCCGAGGCGGTCAGCGTGCACACCCTGTCCTGCTACCCGGTGGCCGCGTTCGGCACCGACGAGCAGCGCACGTTGCTGCCGGACATGCTCGGCGGCGAGCTGCTCGGCGCGTACTGCCTCTCCGAGCCGCAGGGCGGCTCGGACGCGGCGGCGTTGAGCACCCGGGCCGTGCGCGACGGTGACGCGTACGTCGTCTCCGGCACCAAGGCCTGGATCACCCATGCCCACACGGCCGACTTCTACAACATCTTCTGCCGCACCGGCGGGCCCGGCCCCAGGGGAATCTCCTGCCTGCTCGCCGATGCCGGGACCGCGGGCATCACGCCTCAGGCGGCCGAGCGGACGATGGGCCTGCGGGCCTCCCCGGTGGCGCAGATCGCGTTCGACGGGGCGCGGGTGCCGGCCGAGCGGTTGGTCGGCGGCGAGGGCGTCGGTTTCACCATCGCGATGTCCGCCCTGGACTCGGGCCGGTTGGGCATCGCCGCCTGCGCGGTCGGGCTGGCGCAGGCCGCCCTGGACTACGCGGTCTCCTACGCCCGGGAGCGGCAGCAGTTCGGCCGCTCCATCATCGACTTCCAGGGACTCGGCTTCCTGCTCGCCGACGCGGCCACCCAGATCGCCGCGGCCCGCGCGCTGACCCTCGCCGCGGCCCGGCTGCGCGACGCCGGTCGGCCGTACTCGATCGAGGCGGCCAAGGCGAAGCTCTTCGCCACCGACATGGCGATGCGGGTGACCACCGACGCCGTGCAGGTGCTCGGTGGCGCCGGTTACGTCAGCGACCACCCGGTGGAGCGGTACATGCGCGAGGCCAAGGTGCTGCAGATCGTGGAGGGCACCAACCAGATCCAGCGGCTGGTGATCTCCCGGGCCCTCGCCAAGAGCTGAGGACGGTGGGTGGTGGCGCGCCCGCGGTGGATCCACCGCGGGCCGTCGCCCGCGCGGTGCGGCGGGTACGTCGTCGCCCTCGGGCCGTTTTCCCGGTAGGTTGCTCGCCGTGGAGGAGATCGACCGCGCCATCGTCGCAGCGTTGACCGCTGACGGCCGCCTGTCGTACACGGATCTGGCCGAGAAGGTGGGCCTGTCGGTGTCCGCGGTGCACCAGCGGGTGCGCCGGCTGGAGCAGCGCGGGGTGATCAAGGGGTACGCCGCCCGGGTGTCGTTCGAGGCGTTGGAGCTGCCGCTGACCGCGTTCGTGGCGATCCGGCCGTTCGACCCGTCGCAGCCGGACGACGCCCCGGAGCGGCTGGCGCACCTACCCGAGATCGACTCCTGCTACTCGGTGGCGGGGGAGGACTTCTACCTGCTGCTGGTGCGGGTGGCCAGCCCGGCGGACCTGGAGCGGGTGCTCCAGGAGATCCGCACCTCGGCGAACGTGACGACCCGGACGACGGTGGTGCTGTCCACCCCGTACGAGAACCGGCCGCCGAAGATCAGTGCCGGGGCGCCGAGTCGGTCGCGGTCCCGGGTGCCGGAGGAGCCGGCTGGTTCCACCGCAGGATGACCTGCCGCTCGTGCTCGTGACCGAGCACGCTGACCGTGGCGGTGTCCAGCCGCAGTCGTCCGCCGGCGGACGGGGGCAGGCCGATCCAGCGGGCGCCGAGCACCCGCAGGCTGTGTGCGTGGCCGACCAGCGCGACGGTGCCCCGGTCGAGCAGCGGCGTGACCCGGGCCAGCACCCGGTCGAGCCGTTCGCCGACCTGCGCGGGTGACTCCCCGCCAGGGCAGCCGTCGGTCCAGATGTTCCAGTGCGGCTGGTCGGAGTGGATGTCGACCGTGGTGCGGCCCTCGTACTCGCCGTAGTTCCACTCGCTGAGGTCCTCGTCGACGGCGTCGACGGTGAGCCCGGCGAGCTGCGCGGTCCGCAGGGCCCGGGAGCGGGGACTGGCCAGCACGGTCATGAACCGTCGGCCGGCCAGGAACGCCGCGAGGGTGCGGGCCTGCCGCTCGCCGTCGGGGGTCAGCTCCAGGTCGGTGTACGAGGTGTGTCGCCGGCTGGCACTCCAGGTGGTCTCGCCGTGCCGGATCAGCAGGAGCTCTCCCATGCGGCCAAGTTAACCATCGTGGCCGACCCGACATGCGACCTTCCTCAACCTATCTTCCTAGGATGCCGTACGGGGTGTGCCGACCGGCACCGCCGGTTTCGGCAACCGGCAGACGGGCACACGAGCGGGAACACTCGCCAGACGGAGGAGACGCCATGAGCTTCACCGAGAAGGCACGTACGAAGGCCGAGCAGCTGGCCGGTGCCGCCAAGGAGCGGATCGGCGACCGGACCGACAACGAGTCGATGCGCGGCGACGGCGCTAGCCAGCAGTCGAACGCGCGGGCCAAGCAGGCTGGTCAGAACCTCAAGGAAGCCGGCGGCAAGATCAAGGACGCCTTCAACAAGTGACCCGAGCGGTCCACGGGTCCCCGGGCAGGTGCTGCCCGGGGACCCGTCACGTGCGGACTAGGGTCGGCGCGTGACCGTACTGCGCTCGCTGCTGCTCTTCGCCCTGGCCGCGCTCGCCGAGATCGGCGGAGCCTGGCTGGTCTGGCAGGGCTGGCGCGAGCACCGCGGCCTGTGGTGGATCGCGGCCGGCGTGGCGGCGCTGGGCTGCTACGGCTTCGTCGCCACGTTCCAGCCGGACGCGAACTTCGGCCGGATCCTGGCCGCGTACGGCGGGGTGTTCGTGGCGGGCTCGCTGGGCTGGGCAATGGTGGTGGACGGCTTCCGCCCGGACCGTTGGGACCTGGCCGGCGCGGCGCTCTGCCTGCTCGGCGTCGCCGTCATCATGTACGCCCCCCGCGGCGCCTCTGCCTAGCGCGGCGCGCCTTCCGTGCGCGCCGTCAGCGGTCGTCGTTCAGGCGGCGGAACGCTCCGGGACCGGTCGGCGGCGCAGGCCCACGCTCGAGATGGCCGGCGGTACGTAGGCAACGTCGTTGGGACCGGCGTCGGTGCCGGGCGGGGCGATCTCGTCGATCCGGTCGAGGATGTCGTCGCTCAGGGTGACGTCGGCGCCGGCCAGCAGGTCGTCGAGCTGTGCCATGGTGCGTGGCCCGATGATCGCCGAGGTGACGCCCGGGTGCGCGATCGCGAACGCCATCGCGAGGTGGGTCATCGGCAGGCCGGCCTGCTCGGCGAGCGGGACGAGCTGCTCCACGACGTCGAGCTTGCGCTCGTCGCTGAAGTGCTGCGGGGTGTAGCCCGACCGGTGGCTGTCCAGGTTCTGGCCCTTGCGGTACCGGCCGGTGAGCAGGCCCTGGCCCAGCGGGCTCCACACCAACGCGCCCATCCCGTAGCGCTGGCACACCGGCAGCACCTCACGTTCGATGCTCCGATTGATGATCGAATACGGCGGTTGTTCGGTGCGGAAGCGTTCGAGGCCGCGTCGCTCGGCGACCCACTGCGCTTCGACGATCTCCGACGCGGGAAAGGACGACGCGCCGATCGCGCGTACCTTGCCGCTGTGGACCAGGTCGGAGAGGGCGGACAGCGTCTCCTCCAGGTCGACCGACGGGTCGGGGCGGTGGACCTGGTAGAGGTCGAGGTGGTCGGTCTGCAAGCGGCGCAGGGAATCCTCGACCGCGGTGGTGATCCAGCGCCGTGAGTTTCCGCGCTGGTTCGGGTCGTTGCCCATCGGATAGTGCAGCTTGCTGGCGAGTACGACGTTGTCGCGGCGGCCCTTGAGCGCCTTGCCGACGATCACCTCGGATTCGCCGGCGGAATATACGTCGGCTGTGTCGACGAAGTTGATTCCTGCGTCGAGTGCCTTGTGGATGATGCGGATGGAGTCGTCGTGATCGGTGTTTCCCATGGCGCCGAACATCATGGCGCCCAGGCAGTACGGGCTGACTTCGATGCCGGTCCGGCCCAGGTTGCGGTATTTCACTGTTGTCCTTCGGAGTGTTTCGGTGATGGGTCGGTCTCGTGCCGCGGAATGGCGCGGGTGGTGGTGTGGACTATTCGGAAGGCGTCGAGGGCGTGGTGCGCAGTTCCTCGTCGTCGAACACGATCTCGACGAGTGGGCTGTGGGCGAACCAGTCGTCGAACGTCTGGCGCTGGCTCACCCGAGCCGCGATCTCGGGTCGGTTCTGCAGGTCGAGGACCGCGGTGATCACCCGCCGTCGTGTCGGCTCGTCGACCGGCACCGCTGTCGCGGGCAGGTCGGCCGTGACCCCGTGCTTGAGATGCACGTGAACCGTGGGTGGGCGCGCACGTTCGCGTACCAGCCGCGGGGTCCGGGCATGCCGGTCAGGTACCAGCGACCGTCGACCCGGTGGAACCAGATCTCGATGCGGCGGGGAGCGCCGGTGCGTGCGCCCAGGGTGGTGATGTCGATGGTGCGCTCGGCCGCGGTGGAGTCCGGTCCGATGGCGAGGGCTCGTGCGATGGCGTCGTCCACGTCACCCGGCCTTTCCTGTTCTTGTTCCGGTGAACTCCATGGAAGCACCGCAGAAGGGGGGGAACTAGCAAAATCGTCTCGTGTGGTTGCACGATCCTCTTCGGCGGTGTCAGGGGAGTGCGGCGCCGGCGATTTCGGAGCCGGCGCGTATGCGCAGCGCGTCGATGCTGGGTGGAGCACCGAACAGCCGCCGGTATTCGCGGCTGAATTGGGATGGGCTGTCGTATCCGACGCGGTGGGCGACGCGCGTGATTTCGTTGGGGCTGTTCGCCAGCAGTAGTCTCGCCGTCTGCAGGCGGATGTGCTTCTGGAACTGGATGGGGCTCATCGCCGTCACCGCCTGGAAGTTCCGGTGGAACGCGGAGACACTCATCCCGGAACGCTGTGCCACCTCGTCGACACGGAACGGCCGGGTGTAGTTCTCCCGGATCCATTGGATCGCCCGGGCGATGTGGCTCAGGCTGCTGTCGGCGAGGCCGATCTGCCGGACGACGTCGCCCTGTTCGCCGGTCATCAAGCGCCAGAGGATCTCGCGCTTGAACAGCGGGGCCAGTGTCCTGCGGTCCTGTGGCCGGTCGAGGAGGCGCAGCAACCGCACGATGGCGTCGAGCAGGTCGTCCGGGGCGTCACTGACCACGATTCCGGGCCGCGCGGTGCTGGGGGAACGTGGCAGATCGCCGGGACCGGCGTGCAGCAGCAGCTCCGCGATGGTGGCGGGGTCCAGGGTCATCCCGAAGCCGAGTGTGGGACTGCCCGGGGTGGCGTTGATGACGTGGCCGGTCACCGGGAGGTCGACCGAGGCGACGAGATACTGACCCGGGCCGTACTCGTAGACCTGGTCGCCGAGGGCGAGGCGCTTGCCACCTCGGGCGATGACCGCCAGCACCTTGCCGGACATGGAGGAGACCGGCGGGGCGCTGTGGTCGATCTGGCAGACGCGCACGCCTTCGACGGCGGTGGTCAGATCGAGGCGTACATGCCGTTCCAACATGTCGCGAAGCTCGTCCAGGGGCATGCCCAGAGTGCAGCACGAGACCTGCGGTGATCGCTGGTCAGCGGCAGGATCGTGCAAGAACTCGCGTGTTTTGTGGCCGCGTCCACCGGGCCTGGTCGACAGCTGGGGGACAACGGTTCGCCTTCACATTTGCGATGATCACCGCCGTGATCCGACCTCGGCTTCGCCCGTTGTTTGGCGTACTGGTTGCGGTGGCCGTTCTCGGCGGTGCCGGGTGCGAGGCGTCCCGGGTGCCGCCGCCGGACCGGCCGGCCTTCGTTGGTTCGTCCGCCTCCGCGGTTGAGCCGTCGATCAGCGTCGCCCCGCGGGAGGCGCCGCCCACCGTGTCGGGTGCGACACGGGTGGGGAGCCGACCGCCGGTGGTGGATCATGGGCCGCGTACCGGCAATCGGGTGGCGTTGACGTTCGACGCGGACATGACCGACGGGATGCTGAGCAACCTGCGCGCCGGTCGGGTGACGTCGTACGCCAACCTGCGCATCCTCGATCTGCTGGAGCGGGAGCAGGTGCCGGCGACCTTCTTCCTCACCGGCAAGTGGGTGCAGCGGTATCCGGAGATCACCCGGCGGATCGCCGACAACCCGCGCTTCGAGCTGGCCAACCACACCTACGGGCACGCGGCGTTCACCGACGACTGCTACGACCTGCCCCGGCTGCCCGTCGGCGACCTGACCGACGATGTGGCGAAGACGTTCGAGGTGATCGAGCCGTACGGGGGGCGGCAGACCCGGTACTTCCGCTTTCCGGGGCTGTGCCACGACGCGGCGGCGCTGGACGCCCTGGCGCCGCTGGGTGTGACTGTCGTCGACGGGGACGTGATCAGCGGCGATCCGTTCGCGACCGCGTGGAAGCCGTTGGTGGGTGCGGTGTTGGATCACCTACGCCCCGGGTCGATCGTGATCATGCATGTGACCGAGGCGAACGCGGCGATGACCGACGAGGCGTTGCCGCACATCCTTGCCGGGCTGCGCGAGCGGGGGTTGGCGCCGGCGACGTTGTCGGAGGTGTTGGCCGGGGCCTGACGTGCCGGCCGATTCGCCGGCATGATGCCGGCGAGCGTGGTCCCTCCGCGTCATGGTGTTGCCGGGGAGTCGTCACCCTCGTCCGGGACCGACCGATGCCGGGGAAGGATCGACATGACGCCGGGGCGCCCGCGCGTCGGTCAGGAGCATCAGCGTCAGCACGGCGGTGACGGTGACGAGCTGCACGGCGGCGGGGAGGGTGACTCCGACGGGGATGGTGGCCAGCACCGCGAGCGCGGCGGTGGGCCGGCTGCGGGGGATGGGCAGGCGTAGGGCGCGGCGGGTGGCGGCGATGCCGATCAGGAAGAGGGTGACGCCGCCGCTGAGGGCGAGGGCGGCGCCGGGGCTGGCCGGCTGGTCGGGGTGCGCGACGGCGGTGTGCAGGTCGGCGGCGGTGGGGATGACCCCGAGCAGGAGCAGGAAGTGGGGGAGGACGAAGGTCCTGGCGGCGATTCGGCTGCGGGCGGCGGGTGCCGCGTAGGCGAGGACGGCCTCGGCGGGTCGGGTGTCGGCGAAGTAGATCCACCAGAGGACGGCGGGCAGGGCGAACGCGAGCACTATCGTGGCGGCCCTGCCGGCGGTGAACTGTTCGGTGGGGACGCCCATGCCGATGGTGATGACGGATTCGCCGAGGGCGACGATGACGAGCAGGCCGTGTCGTTCGACGAAGTGCGCCGGCCTGAGGTGGAAGGCGGCGGCGACGCCGATCCAGGAGTGGCGCGGGAGCAGGTATGGCAGGACGGCCTGGGCGAGTACGGCGGCGGTCCAGAGGGCGGGCACGGCGGGGCCGCTGAACGCGGATGCGGCCAGGACGAGCAGGGCGGCGCCGAGGTTGTAGGGGGCGAGTCGGCGGACGCCGGCGCGGGCGTCGGAGTGCATGAACAGCAGGAGGTGCACGATGACGACGATCAGGTACCCGATGGCGAAGACCAGGCCGGTGTCGGCGAGGGCGTCGGGCAGGGCGACGGCGGTGAGCAGGAAGCCGGCCATGCCGGCGAGGAGCAGTAGCTTGCTGGCGTTCTGCCGGGGTGGGACGTGGTTGGTGAGCCAGGCGTAGCCGGTGTAGAGGTACCAGAGCAGCCCGAAGATGAGCACGGTGCGGCCGAGGGCGGCCCAGCTGAGGTCGGTTTCCAGGGCGTGGGTGAGCTGGGTGATGGTCAGGACGAAGACGACGTCGAAGAAGATTTCGATGGGAGCGACCTGGGCGGCGGTGGCGTCCGGGGCGGGCCGCGGGTGTCCCATGGTGGGGACGGTAGTCGTCCGGAATGCGTGACACCCCCGGGATTGGGATCCGCGGGGGTGTCGTGGGTGGTGGTCAGTCGTCGCGGTGGTCGGTCCACCACTGCTGGCCGCCGTCGGGCAGGGTGTCGATCGGGTCGTAGTAGGCGTAGCGCTTGTTGAGCGCCTCCAGGTCGGCGGACTCGATGGAGGTGCGGTAGTTCTTGGTCCAGTAGGAGATGCCGCGCTCACGGTCGTAGTCGGTGAGCATGTGGACCCAGCGCTTGCCGACGAAGGGGACGTCGCAGACGATCCGGGGGGTGGCGTAGCCGGGCAGGTAGCCCATGATGTCGTGCTGGAGCTGCTGGGCGTGCCAGACCGGGACGCGCCAGTGCTCGGCGTTGGGGATCATGTCGCACATGTAGAAGTAGTACGGCAGGATCCCGGCTTCGCCCTGGAGCGCGAAGCAGAGGTCGAGCAGCTCGGGGGTGGCGGCGTTGACGCCGCGCATGAGCACGCCCTGGTTGCGGACGTCGCGGACGCCGACGTCGAGGGCGGTCTGGGCGGCCTTGGCGACCAGTGGGGTGAGCGACTGGGCGTGGTTGACGTGGGTGTGGATGGCGAGGTTGACGCCGCGGCGGGCGGCGGTGCGGGCGACGCGTTCGAGGCCTTCGACGACGTCGGGCTGTAGCCAGTGCTGGGGGAGGCCCATGAGGGCCTTGGTGGCGAGCCGGATGTCGCGGACCGTCTCCAGTTCCAGCAGCCGCATGAGGTACGACTCGAGGTTGCGCCAGGGCACGTTGGCCACGTCGCCGCCGGATACGACCACGTCGCGGACGCCGGGGTGGGCCTTGAGGTAGGCGATGTGGGCGTCGTAGCGCTCGACGGGCTTGAGGGTGAGCTTGAGCTTGTCGACGGCGGGGGTGGAGTTGCCGACCAGGTCCATGCGGGTGCAGTGGCCGCAGTACTGGGGGCAGGTGGAGAGCAGTTCGGCGAGGACCTTGGTGGGGTAGCGGTGGGTGAGGCCTTCGGCGACCCACATGTCGTGTTCGTGCAGGCTGTCGCGGCTGGCGTAGGGGTGTGACGGCCAGTCGGTGCGTCGGTCGGAGGCGACCGGGATCATGTAGCGGCGGATGGGGTCGGCGAGCAGCGCTTCGGTGGTGAGGGGCGCGAACGGCACCATCGTGTTGATCATTTGGGGTGGCACCAGCATGGACATGGTGGCCAGGGCCTTCTGGTCGGCCTCGAGGTCGGTGTAGAAGCTGTCGTCGATGAGGTCGCCGAGGACGGTGCGGAGCTGCTTGATGTTCTTGACGCAGTTGACGCGCTGCCACTGGGCGGATTCCCACTGGTCGCGGGTGACGTGGCGCCAGCCGGGGAAGCGGGTCCAGTCGGGTTCGACGAGGGGGCGGCGGTGGTATTCGTACGGCTGCCCGGCGGTCGGTGCGGCGACCGGGGCGTGACGGGGGTGCGGGATGGTGTGGGTCACGGCCCCTCCTCGGTGCTGCGGCTGATCATCGAAACCCAAAGGCTACTGGAAAATATTCGGTACAGAAACTAGTCTGCCGTAAGTTTTCCCGTTACGCGAGCCTTGACCGGGGCTTCGGGCGGCTGGACAGGGGAGGTCGGCGTGACGTCACCGGTGGGACTGCACCGCGTCGTGCAACCGGCGGGGGTGCTGCCGCAGGCGGCCTGGCGGTTGGACGCGTCCGCCGCCGTCGCGCCGAACGAGGTGCGGATCCGGGTGCAGCGGCTCAACCTGGACGCGGCGAGTTTCCGGCAGTTGTCGGAGAAGCACGGCGGCGACGGCGACGCGGTCCGCGCCGAGGTGCTGGAGATCATCTCGACGCGGGGGAAGATGCAGAACCCGGTGACCGGGTCGGGCGGGATGCTGATCGGCACGGTCGAGGAGGCCGGCCGGCGTTCCCCGCTCGGGCTCAAGCCCGGGCAGCGGGTCGCCACCCTGGTGTCGTTGACGTTGACGCCCCTGGTGATCACCGATGGGTTGGCCCGCTGGGACGGGCGCAGCGAGCAGGTGCCCTGTGACGGGTGGGCAATCCTGTTCGCGCGCTCCATCGCCGCGGTGCTGCCCGACGACGAGGATCCCCAGTTGTCCCTCGCCGTGCTGGACGTGTGTGGGGCGCCCGCGCTGACCACTCGGGTGGTGTCGCGCTACGTCGAGGAGCGTCGGCGTACCGGTGATCCGACGCCGGTGCGGGTCGCGGTGATCGGTGGGGCCGGCAAGAGCGGATCGCTGTCGCTCGCGGCGGCGCGCCGGGCGGGCGCTGCTCGTACCGTGGGGGTGGTGCCGGTGGCGGCGGAGCGCGACGCGCTGACTGCCGCCGGTCTGGCTTCGGTGGTGGCGTTGGCCGACGCGCGGGACCCGGTGGCGCTCTCCGCGGCGGTGACCACCGCCCTGAGCGCCCCGGCGGACGTCACGGTGGTGTGCGTGGACGTGCCGGGGTGTGAGCACGGCGCGATCCTGGCCACCGCGGACGGCGGCACCGTGATCTTCTTCTCGATGGCGACGAGTTTCTCCGCGGCGGCGTTGGGCGCGGAGGGGCTGGCGGCGGACGTGACGATGCTGGTGGGCAACGGGTACGTGCCGGGGCACGCGGAGCTGGCGTTGGGGCTGTTGCGCGCCGATCCGGGGGTGCGTCAGCTTTTCGCGGCGCGGGTCGCGGCAGACTGAGGTCATGACGAACCCCTCGACGTTGTACCGCGGCGGCGTGCTGCACTGCCCCGCCGACCCGAGCGCCACCGCGCTGCTGGTGTCCGGTGGGCGGATCGCCTGGTTGGGGACCGACGGTGACGCGCCGCCGGCCGACCGGGTGGTGGACCTGGGTGGGGCGCTGGTGACGCCGGCGTTCGTGGACGCGCACGTGCACGCCACCGACACCGGACTGGCGTTGTCCGGGCTGGAGTTGTCCGGGGTGCGCTCGGCGGGGCAGTTGCTCGACGCGGTGGCGGGGTTCGCGGCGGGTCTGCCGGGCGACGCGGTGGTGCTGGGGCACGGCTGGGACGAGTCGGGCTGGACGGACGCGACGTTGCCGGACGCGGCGGCGTTGGACCGGGCGGCCGGGGGTCGGCGGGTGTACCTGTCGCAGGCGTCGATCCATTCGGCGTTGGTGTCGTCGGCGCTGCTGGCGGCGTGCCCGCAGGCGCAGCGGGCGGCCGGCTTCGACGCGTCGGGGTGGTTGCGACGCGACGCGCACCACGTGGTGCGGGCGGCGGCGCAGGCGTCGGTGAGTCGGGCGCAGCGGGTCGCCGCGCAGCGTGCGGCGCTCGCGCACGCCGCGTCGCTGGGCATCGCCGCGGTGCACGAGTGCGGTGGTCCCGACATCTCCGACGAGGAGGACTTCACCGGACTGCTGGGCATCTCCGGCGCGGGGCTGCCGGAGGTGTACGGGTACTGGGGCGAGTTGGGTGGAGCGGCGCGGGCCCGGGAGTTGGGCGCGGTGGGCGCCGGCGGTGACCTGTTCGCCGACGGGGCGTTGGGTTCGCGTACGGCGCACGTGTCGCAGCCGTACGGCGACGGTGACGGTTGTGGGCACGGGTACCTGTCGGCCGAGCAGGTGCGCGATCACCTGTTGGACTGCGCGGCGCACGGCCTGCAGGGCGGCTTCCACGCGATCGGTGACGCGGCGATCGGCACGGTCCTCGACGGTTTCGCGGGGGCGGCGCGGACGCTGGGTGTGGAGCGGCTGCGCGCGGCGCGGCACCGGGTCGAGCACGCGGAGATCATGAGCAAGCGGCTGATCGCCGGGTTCGTGGAGTACGGGATCGTGGCGAGCATGCAGCCGGCGTTCGACCGGTTGTGGGGTGGCGCGGGCCGCATGTACGAGTCGCGGTTGGGTCTGGACCGGTCGTTGGAGTCGAACCCGATGGGTGCGATGCACTCGGTCGGGGTCGCGTTGGCGTTCGGGTCGGATTCGCCGGTGACGTCGCTGGACCCGTGGGGTTCGGTGCGGGCCGCGGCGGCGCATCACAACCCGGCGCAGCGGATGAGTGTGCGGGCGGCGTTCGCGGCGCACACCCGTGGCGGGTGGCGGGCGGTGCACCTGGACGTCGAGGGGGTCCTCGCGTTGGGTGCGCCGGCGACGTTCGCGGTGTGGTCGACGCCGGCGGGGGTGGAGCGCGGCCTGCCGGTGCTGCTCGCCGAGGACCCGGAGATGCGGGGTCCGGACGATCCGACGCCGCTGCCGGTGTGCCGGCGTCTGGTGCTGCGCGGTGAGGTCATCTACGAGGGAGGGTCATCGTGAGCGAGCGAACCATCAGGCACGGGAGCGAGTGGATGGTCGATGAGCAAGCTTGATCTTGATCCGGTGTTGGTGGCGCGGGCGCGGGAGTTGGCGCGTCGTGCCGGCCAGCCGGTGGTGGACCTGGCGCGCAGCCACACCACGGTGTCGGTGGAGCGGGCGGTGCTGCGGCTGGCCGGGGTGAGCGGCGCGGACCCGGACGGCATTCCGTGGGTGAACCGGCTCGTCGACGCGGTCGTCGCGGACGTCGGGCTGGGGCACGGGGTGGCGGTGCCGGTGTTCGACGCCCTGGCCCGCGAGGGTCTGACCGACGTGACGTTGCTGGCGCAGAAGGCCGCCGCCGGGTCGGTGTCCTTCGCGCTGCCCACCGGGCGGGCCGCGACGGCCGCCCGGTCGGCGGCGCGCAGGGCCGTCGGGGCGGGCATCCGGCGCATCGACCGGCGGCGCGCCGAGCGGGACCGGCTCATCAAGCGGCACGGTGACCCGAAGCAGCGGCCGTGGATCTACCTGATCGTGGCGACCGGGGACATCTACGAGGACATTCCGCAGGCCCAGGCGGCGGCCCGGGCGGGTGCGGACGTGATCGCGGTGATCCGCTCGACGGGGCAGTCGCTGCTGGACTACGTGCCCGAGGGCGCGACCCGGGAGGGGTTCGCCGGCACGTACGCCACGCAGGAGAACTTCCGGCTGATGCGCGCGGCGTTGGACGAGTCGTCGAAGGAGTTGGGCCGCTACGTGCGGCTGACCAACTACGCGTCGGGCCTGTGCATGCCGGAGATGGCGACCCTGGCCGGGTTGGAACGGCTCGACATGATGCTCAACGACTCGATGTACGGGATCCTGTTCCGCGACATCAACCCGGTCCGTACGTTCGTCGACCAGCGGTTCTCCCGGCAGGTGCACGCCCGCGCCGGGATCATCATCAACACCGGTGAGGACAACTACCTGACCACCGCCGACGCCGTCGACGAGGCGCACACGGTGACGGTGTCGCAGCTGCTCAACGAGTTCTTCGCGCACGAGGCGGGGTTGGCGGACTGGCAGTTGGGGCTGGGGCACGCGTTCGAGATCAACCCGGAGGTGCCGGAGTCGTTCCGCCTGGAGTTGGCGCACGCCCTGCTGGCACGGGAGTTGTTCCCCGACGCGCCGTTGAAGTGGATGCCGCCGACCAAGCACATGACCGGTGACGTGTTCCGGGGCAACCTGCTCGACGGGTTCTTCAACCTGGCCGGCACGCTCACCGGGCAGGGCATCCTGCTGGTCGGGATGATGACCGAGGCGGTGGTGACGCCGTGGCTGTCCGACCGGGACATCGCCCTGCAGAACGTGCGGTACGTGCTGGGCGCGGCCGGTGGGCTGCACGAGGACTTCGTGCCGGCGCCGGGCGGGTTCATCCGCCGGCGCGCCAACCAGGTTCTCGGTGAGGCACTGGACCTGCTGGAGCGCATCGGGGAGCAGACGCTGCTCACCGCCATCGCCGAGGGCACGTTCGGGATCATGAAGCGGCCCGCGGACCGGGGCAAGGGCCTCGACGGGGTCGCCGCGCACGAGGCCGACTACTGCAACCCGGCCACCGACATCCTGGAGGCGGCGGCGTGAGCGAGCGAACCGGCCAGCACAGCAGCGCGACGATCGTGCGCCCGTACGGGGACACCACCGGCGACGGGATGGTGCAGGTGTCGTTCACGCTGCCGGTGGCGCACGACAAGCGGGCTGAGGGCGCGGCGCTGCAGTTGGCCAACCGGATGGGCATCGACCCGGCGATGGTGGTGCACGCCAAGCCGATGGGTGACGGGTTCACGTTCTTCGTGGTGTACGGGCGGGTGAACCACCTGGTCGACCTCGACGCGGTGCAGGTGGTGGAACGGGACTTCGCGCTGCTGTCGGCCAAGGAGGTCAACACGGTGGTCAAGCAGCGGCTGCGGCGCAAGCTGTCCGTCGTCGGGGCGTGCATCGGCACCGACGCGCACACCGTGGGCATCGACGCGATCCTCAACGTCAAGGGCATCGCGGGGGAGAAGGGCCTGGAGTACTACCGGGAGTTGAAGGTCACCAACCTGGGGGCGCAGGTCAGCGTGCCGGAGCTGGTGGAGGCCGCCCGGGTGGAGAAGGCCGACGCGGTGCTGGTGTCGCAGGTCGTCACCCAACGCGACGCGCACCTGCACAACACCCGGGAGATGTCGGCGGCGTTCCGCGAGGCGATGCCGGCCGGACGGCGGCCGCTGCTGATCGTCGGTGGCCCCCGCTTCGACGAGACGATGACCGACGAACTGGGCGTGGACCGGATCTTCGGCCGGGGCACCACGCCCGGCGAGGTGGCCAGCTACCTGGTGCACGCCCTGATCACGCAGCGGAAGGCGAACACATGACCGACGCACGGCTCGGGTTGACGGTGACGCACCGGCGGTACGTGCCGTACTCGCACGCCCACTACGCCGGCAACCTCGTCGACGGGGCGTACGCCCTCGGACTGTTCGGCGACGTCGCCACCGAGGTGTGCATCCAGACTGACGGCGACGAGGGCCTGTTCGCCGGGTACTCCGACGTGCGGTTCACCGCGCCCATCCGCGCCGGCGACGTGGTGCAGGTGACCGCGCAGGTGACGCGGGTGGGCACCCGCAGCCGCACCCTGGAGCTGAGCTGCGCCGTGGTCTGCCGGGGCCGCCCGGACCGCTCCGAATCCGCCGCGGAGGTCCTCGACCCGCCGATCGTGGCGGTCACCGCGACGGGCACCGTGGTCGTTCCCGCCGCCAGAGTGAGTCGCGAGGAGTGAGCCGGGGTTGCGAGCCCCGCAGTCGCGAACACCAGAGGCACAGTGAGTCGCGAGGAGTGAGCCGGGGTTGCGAGCCCCGCAGTCGCGAACAGGGAAGGCCGGTGACCCTCGCGGTCTGCGCGGACGTCGGCTCCACGTACACCAAGGTGGCGGTGGTGGACCTGGCCGCGGGTGTGCTGGTGGGCGCGGCGGCCGCGCCCACCACGGTGGGTACCGACGTCCTGCGCGGTCTGGACGCCGCGGTCGCGGCGGCCACCGCCGGGCTCGGGGTGCGCGACGTGCCGTGGTACGTGTGCTCGTCGGCCGGCGGTGGGCTGCGGCTGGCCGTGATCGGCTACGAGCCGCTGGTCACCGCGCAGGCGGGGCGGCGGGTCGGGTTGTCCGCCGGCGCGCACGTGGTGCACGTGGCGGCCGGGCGGCTCGCCGCGGCGGACCTGACGGCGCTGCGGGCGGCCCGACCGGACGTGGTGCTGCTCGTCGGCGGCACCGACGGCGGTGACGCCGACACGATCACCCACAACGCGACCCGGCTGGCGCGGGCCCGCTGGCGCAGACCGGTGGTGTACGCGGGCAACGCCGACGTGCGCGCGGAGCTGACCGGGTTGTTGCAGGCCGCCGGGGTGCCGGTGACCGGCGCGGACAACGTCCTGCCGCGCATCGGGGTGCTCGCCCCGGAGTCGGCGCGGGCGGCGATCCGGGCGGTGTTTTTGCGCCACGTCATCGGCGGTAAACGGCTGTCCAGGGGCGGCCGGTTCGCGCGGCTGGTGCGCGCCGCCACCCCCGACGCCGTCCTCACCGGCGTGGAGGTGCTCGCCGACACCATCGGCGGGGACCTCGCCGTCGTCGACGTGGGCGGCGCCACCACCGACGTGTACTCGGTGCTCACCCCCGACGAGCGGGCCACCGGGCCGGGCCGGGAGGTCGCCGGCAGCCTGTGGCGGGCCCGCACCGTGGAGGGTGACCTGGGGATGCGGTGGAGCGCCCCCGGGGTCGTACGCGCCGCCGCCGAGGAGCGGCTGCTCGCCGCCGGTGAGTCCGACACGCTGACGGCCGCCGCGGCGCGTCGCGCCGCCGACCCGGGGTTCCTCGCCGTCGACGACGTCGAGCGGGTCACGGACGCCCGCATCGCCGCCCTCGCGGCGACGGTGGCGTT
>NZ_JAEVHM010000129.1 GCF_016802865.1 Micromonospora parastrephiae
CGCCGACTCCGCCGACCCCAACACCGCCTCCTACTGGATCACCGTCGAACACCTCGCCGACTGGATCGCCACCCGCGGCTACTCCACCAACTGACCCACCCAACCACCACGACGAACACCGAAGGGCCGGACCCCACCAGGGGCCCGGCCCTTCGTCGTCATGTCCACCAACTGACGGAACGTATTGACAAGAGTCGACGTACGGGCGAGGCTGGTTCTGTGAGAGCGCTCTCTCACATCGGCTCGACAGACCACCACCAAGTCTGGCCAGGACACACTCCGATGTCTTCGGCGGCGGCGCCGGAGCTGTCCCTGACCCGTCCCCCCGACAGGAGTCACACAATGGACAGGGCCGCACCCCTATCCGGCATCCCCCGCCGGCTGCGCCTCGCCACGGCGATCGGCGCCCTGCTGGCACTACTCGGCACGTACCTGGTCTCCACCACCGACCGGGCCGACGCCGCCCCGGGCGTCAACGCCATCCGGGTCGCCGAGTTCCCCGCCGACTGCACGTACAGCCACCGACTGCCGGACGACCCGATCGTCTTCCCCGCGCTGCCCGGGGCGTCGCACATGCACAGCTTCTTCGGCAGCACGGTCACGAACGCCCACACCACGCTCCCCGACCTGGTGCGGTCCACCAGCACCTGCAATCCCCGGGTGGACGTCTCGTCGTACTGGGTGCCGACCCTGTACCGGGACAACGTCGCGGTGGAGCCGTCCATCGCCACGTTCTACTACCTGGGCGAGGGCGTACGAGCCGACGTGGTCGCCAACACCCAGCCGATCCCGCAGGGGCTGCGGCTCGTCGCCGGCAACGCCCGCGCCACCGGCCCGGGCGACAGCATCGCCCGCTGGTCCTGCCTGCACGCCGGGCAGGTGCCGCCGTCGAAGGACTTCGTCAACTGCCCGGCCGGCACGATGCTGGAGTCGTACCTGGATTTCCCGCAGTGCTGGAACGGCCGTGACCTGGACTCCCCGGACCACAAGAGCCACCTGGCGTACCCGGTGAACCAGGCCTGCCCGAGCACGCACCCGGTGCACGTGCCGAAGTTGCGCCAGGTGCTGCGGTACCCGGTCAACGGTGACCCGTCGCGGTTCCGGCTGGCCTCCGGCCCGGGCTACACCATGCACGGTGACTTCTTCAACGCCTGGCCGATCGAGGAGATGGCCCGCAGGGTCCAGGACTGCATCCGCCCGGTCATCAAGTGCGGGCACGACGGCCGGCCGATCTGAGCCGACACGGTCGCACGCGGGGGCGGGTCCGGTCGCACCGGGCCCGCCGCCTCGGGCGGAAGGAGGCCGCGTGCGAGCCCTCGTCACGCCACCCGCACTGCTCGTGGTGGCGGTCCTCGTCGCCGGCTGCGCGGCCGGCGCACCGGTCGCCGACGACAGCGCCCGACCGTCCGCGACGACGGCGTCCACACCGCCGAGCGCCGCGCCGGGTACCGCTGGGCCGTTCAGCGCCACGGACATCGCCTGGCTGCAACTGACGGCGGCGATGGCCGACCGGCTGCTGCCGGTGCTGGATCTGGTGCCGGCCCGCACCGCCGACCCGGCGTGGCGGCGCCTGGCCGCGCAGGTGCGGGCGACCAGCCGCGCTGACCTGGCACGATCCCGCCAGCTTCTGGGTGACTCCGGCAACTCGCGTCAGAGGTTAGCTCACCGCCAGCAGCCGGGCGATCGTCGCCGGCTCCGCCAGGTGCGGGAAGTGGCCACCGGGCAGCACGGTCACCACGACCTCCGGCAGGGCATCCCTCAGCCAGGCCAGATATCGGGGCGGCGGTTCGGACGAGGTCACCCATCGGTAGGGGATGTTCCGCTCGCCGATGGCCCGCAGAGCGCGGTACCGCTCGTCGGCAATGTCCTCGTC
This sequence comes from Micromonospora parastrephiae, assembly GCF_016802865.1. Taxonomy (GTDB): domain Bacteria; phylum Actinomycetota; class Actinomycetes; order Mycobacteriales; family Micromonosporaceae; genus Micromonospora; species Micromonospora parastrephiae. The sequence goes on from NZ_JAEVHM010000129.1 coordinate 1,874, forward strand.
GGTTTCGCTGAGGATCTCACCCCAGTAGCCCAACAGCAGGTCCGGCCGCGGCTCGGTCGCGGTGGTCACGATCTCGCGCGCCTCGGCCGGTAGCGCCTCGATGCCCATCCCGGCCACCAGGCCGTCCCACACCCGCCGCCAGTCCGGGCCGCGCAGTGCCGGCTCAGCCTGGCGTACGACCGCACCGAACGGGCCGGGCAGCAGGATCTGGTCCAGGTTCACCACGCCACGCACCGGGTAACGGGCCGCGTACGTTGTGGCGACCACCGCGCCGACCGAATGTCCCACCACGACCGGCTGGGCGAAACCCGCCGCGGTCACCTGGTCGTGCACGGCCTCGGCGACCTCCGCCATCGTGTAGGACGCCCGTCGGGGTGACTCGCCGTGGCCGGGCAGATCGGGGGTGAGGATCTGCCGAGCGGGATCGAGCACCGCAAGCTCACGCCGGGCCGGGTCCCACTGTCGCCGGTCGAACGTCAGACCGTGCAGCAGCACCAGTGGTGGGCGATTCTCGTCGTCAGTCATTGCCGTGCCCTTCGTGCGTGTCGCTCATCCGGGCGCCTGCCCGCAGAGAGTCGAGTGTGAGGTCGAGGGCGGCCTCAAGGTGGTCGGTTCTACCGGTGGTGAGCAGCAGCAGTACGCCGCCCTGGATGCCGGCCAGCAGCGCTGCGGCGGCACGGTCGGCGTCCACGTCCGGGGCGATGTCCCCGGTCGACTGCATGTGTCGGATGCCCTCGGTGATCGCCTGCTGCCAGCGCCACATGAGCCCCGTCACGATCGCCTGCGCGCCCGGCGCGCGTCGGCCGGTCTGACCGAGCAGCCCGTTGAGCGGGCACTTCACGCCCTGCTCCAGGTAGCGCTCGATGAGCCGGTCGCGCCACGCCTGCCAGGCCGGCCAGGACGTCAGGTTGCTGAGCAGCGGCTCCTGGTCGATGAGCACCTGGTCGGCCTCGTGCTGGGCCACCGCGAGCAGCAGCCCCTCCTTGCCGTCCGGGAAGTAGTGGAAGAGCTGGCCCTTGCTGGTGCCGGTGTGGGCCATCACATCGTCGAGGCGTACCTCGTCGACGCCGCGCTCGCGGATCTCGGCGGCCGCACCGGCGACGATCCGCGCGCGGGTCGCCTCGCCCTTGCGGGTCAACGCGCGTGTCATGAGGGGCCTCCTGGTCTGGACCTGCGGGTCAACCCTACCGCAGGTTTTGGACTTGCAGGTCCATTTTTGCCGAGCAAGGGTCTGTAGTCGCGGTCCGCTGCGGGCCGACACCACGATCGGGAGGACACACGATGAACCACTACTACCTGCTCGGGCGGTCCGGCCTGCGGGTGAGCCGACTGGCGCTGGGCACCATGAACTTCGGCGTCGACGGCTTCCACGCCGCGTACGGCAAGACCGAAAAGGAGGCGGAGCCGATCTTCCGCCACTACCTGGAGGGGGGCGGGAACTTCATCGACACGGCAGACTTCTACACCGCCGGGGAGAGCGAGAAGATCCTCGGCCGCCTGATCGACCGGGCCGGCGTCCGCGAACGGCTCGTACTGACCAGCAAGGCCACCAACACCGTCGACCCGACCGACCCGAACGCCAGCGGCAACGGCCGCAAGCACATCATGCGGGCCGTGGAGGCGTCGCTGAGCCGGCTCGGCACCGACTACATCGACCTGTACCTGCTGCACACCTGGGACCGGATCACCCCGGTCGAGGAGGTCGTGCACACCCTCGACGACCTGGTACGCGCCGGCAAGATCCGGTACGCCGGGCTCTCCGACGTACCGGCCTGGTACGCGGCCCGGGCGCAGAGCTACGCCGAGGCGCACGGGTTGGCCCCGATGGTCAACGTGCAGCTTCCGTACTCCCTGGTCAGCCGGGACATCGAGGCGGAGTTCGTGTCGATGTCCCAGACCCTTGGCATGGGGCTCACCGCCTGGAGCCCGATCGGCGGCGGCCTGCTCAGCGGCAAGTACCGACGGACCGGCGAGGGCCTGAGCGGGACCGGCCGGCTGACCAACCCCGACGCCGCGGGTCGGGAGATCAGCCCCGGCGACTGGCAGGTCATCGAGGCGCTGGAGAGCGTGGCCGCCGACCTGGGACGCAGCATGGCGCAGGTCGCGATCAACTGGGTGGCCACCCAGCCCGCCGTCGCGTCGGTGGTCATCGGGGCGAGCAGCCCGGAGCAGCTCGCCAGCAACCTCGGGGCGCTCGACTTCGAGATCCCGGCCGACGCCCGGCGCCGACTCGAGGAGGCCAGCCTCCCGAATCTCGGAATGCCATACTCCATGTTCACCCCGCAGTACCAGTCCTGGGTGGTGAGCCCCGGCCTCGGCATCGGCGACAAGCCGGCCGGCTACGCCCCTCCGGTGTTCAACGGCGCCACCGGGCCAACCAGGTGATCAGCCGTTGACCCCGCCGCTGGCCGCGCCGCGTTCCCGCAGCGCCGGGTTCGCGACCGTGGTCACCGGTCACGCAGGGCCGTCGGTCGCGCCGATCTCCGGGCGCTGGTCGTCGGGACGGGCCCGGGCGTCGGCGCCGACTCGCCCTCGTAGAGCGCGACGTACAGCCGGTGCAGCTCGGAGGAGCCGGGGCCGAGCGCGGCGAGGTCGAGGGTGTTGTGGCCGATGCCCAACGCCTCGGGCAGCGTGCAGACCCGCAGCGGGATGGCGTTCGCGTCGGCGATCCGGCGCGCCACGGTCAGCGCCGCCGTGGGGTCCACCACGGCGTCGAGCGGGCTGATCGCGACCGCCACGCTGCGCAGGCCGGTCCGTCGCGCCGGGGCCGGGAGGCCACGCGCGATCGTCAGGTACTGGGTGACGGCGGACAGCGAGTAGCCGCGTGAGGTGACACGGTCCGGCAGGAGGCGGCGCCCGTACAGCACGATCAGCGGTCTGACCGCGAACGCGGGCGCCTGACGCGGGTTCGGGCCGAAGAACGGTGACAGCAGCAGAAGGTGCCGCACGACGTCACCGTGGACCTGGGCGAGCCAGGCGGCCAGCACCGCCCCGCCGGAGATCCCCACGACACCCACCTCGTCCCCCAGGCCCGCCGCGACGTGCAGGGCCTCGTCGGCGTACGCGGTCAGCTCCGCGGCCTCGACCCGGTGGTGGGCCCGCCGATCGACGGTGCCGTGCTGGGGAGCGCGTGGAATCCAGACGTTGTAGCCGCGCTCGAAGAACTCCTGGGCCAGTTCGTCGTACTGGTCGGGCGCGAGGGTGTAGCCGTGCAGGAGCAGCACGGCTCTGCCGGTGCGGTGGCCGTGGCTCAGCAGGCGGCTCCGGGACTCCGGTCGTACCCGCGGGTCGGCGGCGTCGGCCACCATGACGGCCTCGGCGGCGCGGCTGGCCTCGGCGAAGTCGCGCCCTCGCGCCGACGGGACGCGCGGATACTGGCGGCCCAGCGGCCAGAGATACAACCCGGCGACCGGTGCCACGAGCAGCGCCAGAACGCCGACGACGAGGGCGATGATCTCCGGCATGGTCAGATCCTGGCAGCGGACGAGGTAGCCGCCGGTTGAGGGGTGCGCCCCGGTGACAGGGCGCACCCCGACGGGTCAGTGCTGGTCCGCCGCCGGTGCGAACAGCACCCGTGCGCGCAGCTGCCGGAACCCGGTCCGTTCCAACTCCGCCAGTACCGCCACCCGGTGGGCGTCCACGTCGGCGATCACCTCCCGGGCGCCGCCGGCGGCCAGCACCCGGACCGCTTCGGCCAACAATTCGGGCCGGGCGGCCTCGTCGAGCAGGCCGAGGTAGGCGATGAGGGGGTAGCAGGCGTCCCCGGCCGGGCCGACCAGCCCGACCGGCTCACCGGCGTCCAGAGCGACCCGCCAGTCCCCGACCGAGTCCGGCAGCCAGGCCAGCGGGTCCGTGGCCAGGTCGACGCCGCTGACCGCCCGCGCGATCTCGGCGCCGGTCAACACGTCCGGTTCGGCGATCCGGGCGACCAGCGCGTTGATCTCGGCCGCGTCCGCGGCCGGGCGGAAGGCGTACCGCCCGGAGGTCGCCGGCAGGGGTGTGCCCGTCCAGGAGCACCGGAGCCGCTCCCCCCGTTCGACCAGCCCGGCGAGGCGAGCCGCCGCCATCGGCGCCTCCACCACGGCCCGCACCTCCGGCCGGCGTCGCCAGTGCGCCGGCAGGGCGGCGTAGTACCGGGCGGGACCGCCCAGCGCGTCGTGGGCGGCGCGCAGCAGCTCGGCGCCCACCTCCGGTTCGGCGTCCAGGTCGAACCGCTCCAGCCACGGTGCACCGACGGCGCCCGGTGGGAGGAGCCAGGCCGCCCGCCCGACCACCCGGCCGTCCCGCAGGGCGACCCAGGTGGTCTCGGGCCGGTAGCCGCCGCCGGCGATCCCGTCGGCGTAGCCGACCTTGCGCAGCTGCGGCAGTGGATCGGGCATCGAGTCGAACAGATTTTCCTCGCCCGCGACGAGCGGACGGATGACCACGTCGGCCATGGGTTGATCCTCCGGAAAGCGAGCGCCCCGGGTCAGATCCGCGTGGACGCCGGGGCGCGGAGGGGGCGCAGAACATCGGACATCGTTCTGACCTCCTCTCGGCTCGATGGCGTGCCCGACACCATACGCAGCACGGTGACCGGCGCACAACGGGTTTGTCGGCGCGGGTCACAACGTCGGGTTGGTCTCCGAGCCGCGGGAGTGGGCCCGCCCGTCGGCGATGGCTATGCCGGCCAGGATCAGCGCCGCGGCGCCGCTGACGGCGACCGGCGGGAGGAGCACGCTGGGCAGCGCCGCCAGGGCCAGCACCAGCACGCCGATGAACAACATCGGGCAGTGCGGCGTACCAGGGGACGCCCGCTCCAGGTAGCTCCGCCCGATCAGGAACAGCACCGGGCCGCCGAAGATGATGACCACCAGAGCCCAGTCGATCGGCGGGTGCGGATCCTCGATGACCTGTCCGAAGCCGACGGCGGTGCAGATGATGCCGCCGACGATGAACAGCAGGCTGTAGCTCGCCCACCGGGACAGCTGTATCCCCACCCCGGCGGCGCTGGCGGTCGCGTGCCGGCCGGGGCCGACGTGGTAGAAGTAGATCCGCCAGAACGAGACCGTGGCCACGAACGCGGCGATGAGGGTGATGGTCCGCTCGGTCGAGAAGCCCGGGAAGCTCACGGCGGCGCCGGCTTCGAGCACCACCTCGGCGAGCGCGATCATGAAGAACTGGTTGTACCGCTCGGCGAGGTGCTCCTGCGAGACGGTGACCCTGCTGTGTAGCGGGTGACGGCCGAGGCGGGGTATGGGCCAGTTGGTGGAGGCGCCGATCAGCTCGATGGCGAGGGCGAACGACCAGAAGACGCCTCGGCCGAGTCCCCCGCTGATGCCGCCGCTGATCCAGAGCACGCCGGACACCGTGTGCCAGGTCACGACGCGGACCGCGAACGCCCGGCCCGGGTGGTCCCGCAGGGCGTACGTCAGGTAGATCGGTCTGCCGATCTGGATGAGAACGTACGTGCAGGCGAAGATCACGCCGCGCTGACCGAACGCCTGCGGCAAGGAGACGGCCAGCACCAGCGTGCCGAACATGGTCGCCAGCAGAACGACCTGGAGATCGGCGCGTCGGGGGTCGTAGGTGCTGGCCAGCAGGGCGTTCAGCGACCAGATCATCCACATCGCCGTGAAGAACAGCAGTGTCTGACCAGCCTCCGACAGCAGCGTGTGCCGGACGATGGTCAGGTCGTCCGCGACCCGGCCGGCGAGGCGGGCGAGCGCGAACACGTAGACGATGTCGAACAGCAGTTCCAGGACGGTGGCCGAGCTCGGGCTCCGACTGTCGCCGAGGCCGCGAATCCCGGCGCGCATCATCGCCCCGAGCCTCCTCGCCAGCCGTTCCCTGTCCGGCAATTTTATCCGGATATGGCGTGATCCTGGCAGTTATGGCGAAGAGCTGGCCGACTCAGGCCCGGCTGGAGATCTGCTGCACGGCCCAGGCGTTGCCGTCCGGGTCGGCGAAGAAGACGAAACCGACGTTGTCCAACGGGTCGGGCACCGGCCGAGGGTTGGCCCCCACCACCTGGATCTCACTGACCTCGACACCCCGCTCCACCAGCTCCGCGCGAGCTTTCTGCAGGTCGGGCACCACCAGTTGCAGCCCCTTGAGCGACCCGGGCGGCATGTCGGGCACCACTCCCCTGCCGATGACGACCGAGCAGCCCGAGCCGGGCGGGGTCAGCTGCACGATCCGCGCCTCGTCGTTGATGACGGTGTCGTGGTCCACGACGAAACCGAGCCGGTCGGCGTAGAACTCCTTGGCCCGGTCCACGTCCGAGACCGGCACGATCACGACTTCCAACGTCCAGTTCATCCGGGCACTCCCTCGCGTTATGAAATCCCGCTCGTGTTCAGCGGCGGCGCGACCGCGCCATGGACGCCGACAGTACGCCGCGTCGTCGCCAGGGGATCGCCAGAAACCGTTATCCCGGTGCGACCCGTCGGTCTCCTGAGGGGAGGGCGTTGGTGGCGATCCACCACCGGCTCGCCCATTCAGCGATACGACCACATGAGGGAGTCGACACCATGCGCGCAACCGGCCGGGGCGAAGCGGACGCCGCGAAGGCGACCAGGGGCGCCCACGCGGAACCCCGACGTGGGCGTCGCGGCGGTCTCCCGATCGGTGCGCGGCGTCTGCTGTGGCCGCTCGTCGTCGCCGCCGTGGTCGCCGTACTCGTGACCGGGGTGATCGTCGTGGTCCGACCGAGCGGGCCCGCTCCGGCGGCGACGCAGGTGCTCGACGCGCCGCCACCCACCGAACCGGAGCCGAACCCACCCGCCGCGACCACGCCCGCCGCGACGGCGAGCCCGGCGGCGACGACCCCGACGCCCACTCCGACGCCGACGGCGAAGCCGACGACCGGGCGTCCGCTCGCCCCGGCCGCGCCCGCGGTGACGTCGAAGCGCAAGGGCGTCGGCGTGTGGACCTTCGACGGGGTCAGTCAGGCGCTGGCCAGCTCCGGGGCGAGTTGGTACTACACCTGGGACGTCGCCCACCCGGGCGTCACCAGCCCGAAGAACGCCGAGTTCGTTCCGATGATCTGGGGGGCGAAGAGCGTCACCGCCGGCAATCTGCAACAGGCCAGGAAGAACGGCCGGCAGCTCCTCGGGTTCAACGAGCCGGACATGGGCGGTCAGGCGAACATGAGCGTGGAGCAGGCACTGGAGCTGTGGCCGCAGCTGGAGGCCACCGGCCTTTCGCTGGGCAGCCCGGCGGTGGCCTGGGGCGGGGACCGGCCGGGCGAGTGGCTCGACCGCTTCATGGCCGGGGCGAAGCAGCGCGGCTACCGCGTCGACTTCATCGCCCTGCACTGGTACGGCGGCGACTTCACCACCGCCAACGCGGTCAACCAGCTCAGGTCGTACCTCCAGGCGGTGCACGACCGCTACCGGCTGCCGATCTGGCTCACCGAGTTCGCCCTGATCGACTTCTCCAACGGCGTCCGCTTCCCCAGCCAGGAACAGCAGGCCGCCTTCCTCACCGCCGCGACCCGGATGCTGGGTGGCCTGTCCTGGCTGCACCGGTACGCCTGGTTCGGCCTCCCCGCCACGGACAAGGACCAGACCGGCCTGTTCCGTACCGGCGGCTCCGCGACCGCCGTCGGCCGCGCCTACCAGGCCGCGCGCTGACCTGGACTACGTCTGCGGCACGTGGTTCCGCCACGAGTGGCGCGGCTCGTACCCCAGCACCCGGCGTGCCTTGTCGATGCTGAGCAGCGTCTCGTGCTCGCCCAGCTCCTTGCGGATCTCGACGCCCGGGTAGACCTCGGCCATCAGGCTGGCACTGGACCTCGTCATGACGGTGTCGGCGTTGGCGATGATGAAGACGTCCGCGCCGGGCTGGTCGTGCACGAGCGCCCGCTCGACCGCCTGCGCCCCGTCGCGGGCGTCGATGTAACCCCACAGGTTCCACCGACGCAGCGTCGGGTCGGCGTCGAACGAGGGAAACGGCGCGTAGTCCTCGACATCCATCACGTTGGAGAAGCGCAGACCCACCATGACCAGCTCCGGGTCCCAGCGGCAGAAGTGCCGCGCCATCTCCTCCTCCAGCACCTTGTTCAGCGAGTACGTCGACTCCGGTCGGGGCGGGTACGCCTCGTCGACCGGGGCGTACGGCGGCGGGGTGTCGAACGGCAACCCGAGCACCGTCTCGCTCGACGCCCACACCACCCGCCTGATCCCGGCCGCTCGGGCCGCGGCGAAGACGTTGTACGTCGCGGCCGAGTTGTTCGCGAACGTGGTCGCGTTCGACATCAGCCCGGGAGCCGGTACCGCCGCCAGGTGCACGACCGCGTCGATCCCGCCGGCGTGTTCGTCCGCGCCCCCGGTGAACGCCTCCACCACCTGCCCGTAGTCGGTGAGGTCGACGAGGAGGAACTCGCCGTCGACGTCGCGCGGGTCGCGTCCGCCGACGCGGTCGACCGCGAGGACGTCGACGCCCACGCCGCGCAGGTGGGCGACGACAGCGCGACCGAGTTTTCCGGTGGCGCCGGTGACGACAACGCGTCGGGGAAGTGCGGGGTCGGTCATGACCCCATCCTCTCCGGCGTCGCGCAGTGCCTTACATGCGGGTGCGGCCTTTGGGCATGCCGACATGCCCACTGCGAGGCGGCCCGTTCGGCACCGGGCCGCGCGGGACCGGGCCCCGCGCCGCCATGTCCGCGTGCAGGTCGCGCTGTCAGGGCAAGCACGGCACCGAGTCAGGTTCCTTCGGAGCGGTACCGCCGCTGCTTCCTCGTCGCCCGGTACGCCTCGACTGCCTTACGGGAACTGCGCCAGATGCCGTCCGACCCCTGCACTGCGTCCAGACGCCCGCGCTGGGCAGCCTGTCGCAACGCCGGAAGGCTGAACTCCGTCGTCACGAGGGCCGCGAGCGGCACAAGGCGGGCAGGGCCGGCGACGTTCGGCACGATGAAGCGATTCAGGTTGTCATACATCGCACGAGCGATCAGTTCTCCCAGCGCACCGTAGTCGCCGACGTCTGCCCTCTGCATCGCGGCCAGATAGGCGTCACGCTGGCGCTTGAAGATAATCACGGGCGGATAGCCGAGGCGTACGAGGATCAGGTTGAGCAGTAGCCGTCCCGCACGCCCATTTCCATCAATGAAGGGGTGCACTCGCTCGAAATCGTCGTGCAGTCGGGCGAGTTCCTCCGGTAACGGCCGATCCAGTTCGATGAACAGAACTTGTCACAGGATTTCGCTGGCCAATTGAACTTATCAAGTTCTGCGCGTCGACACTCGAAGGCGCGCTGCAGGCGTGAACACCTCGTGACCCACGCTGCCCGCCGAACCGTTACCTCCACCACCGTCCGAACAGGGAGCGATCGGGGCCTCTGCTGCGTAACGTGCAGCTGTAAACGTTGACGCGAGGAGGAGACTTCATGTCCAAGCCACCGCTTCCCGAGGCCGCGGTCGAGATGTTGCGGAAGCCGAACCCGGCCGTCATGACCACGCTCCGCAACGGCGGTCAGCCGGTGTCCGCCGCCACGTGGTACCTGTGGAAGGACGGTCGGATCCTGGTGAACATGGACGAGAGCCGCCGCCGGCTGGAGCACGTGCGCAACGACCCTCGGGTTTCCCTCACCGTGTTGGACGAGGCCGGCTGGTACACCCATGTCAGCATCATCGGGCACGTCGCCGAGCTGCGCGCGGACGCGGACCTCGCCGACATCGACCGGTTGTCGCAGCACTACACGGGTAACGCGTACCCGCGGCGGGAGCGTGGCCGGGTCAGCGCCCTGATCGAGATCGACCGCTGGCACGGCTGGGGGTCACTCAAGGACAACAGCCAGGTCGGCTGACGGCTGCCGGTTGACGCCCTGACGGCTGCGGGTCAGGCCGTCAGGGCGGGTGGCGGGCTGGGACTCTTGACCGCTCGGGGTGATCGCCTTAGCTTCATCAATCAGATAAGTATCTTTACTGATTGAAATTCACCTTCGTGGGAGTGTGCCGATGCGACAACTCCGTCACTGCCGCCTCACCGCCGTCGTCGCCCTGACGACCCTGCTGGTCACCGCCGCGCCACCCACCGCCGCCAACGCCGGCGACAGCCAGCAGCGCCGAGCGGGCTACCACCGGGTCGGCTACTTCACCCAGTGGGGCATCTACGACCGGGCCTTCCCGGTCAAGAAGCTCGACACCTCCGGGGCGGCGAGCCGCCTCACCCACCTCAACTACGCCTTCGGCAACGTCAGTGAGGACGGACGCTGCTACGTGGACGGCGGGCCGGGCGAGGGCGACGCCTGGGCCGACTACCAGCGTCCCGTACCGGCCGAGGAGAGCGTCGACGGCGTCGCCGACGCCCCCGGTCAGGCGCTCAACGGCAACTTCGGCCAGCTCGCCAAGCTCAAGGCCAAGCACCCCGACCTGAAGGTGCTGATCTCGCTGGGCGGGTGGAGCTGGTCGACGTACTTCTCCAACGCCGCACTCACCGACGCCTCCCGCAAGGCGTTCGTCGCCTCCTGCATCGACCTCTACCTCAAGGGGAACCTGCCGGGCGGGGACGGCGCCGCGGGCGGCCCGGGTGCCGCCGCCGGTGTCTTCGACGGCATCGACCTCGACTGGGAGTGGCCGAACTGGGACGGTGAGCCCGGGAACGTCATCCGCCCGCAGGACCGGGAGAACTTCACCAAGCTGCTCGCCGAGTTCCGTCGGCAACTCGACGCGTACGGGCGCACGACCCGCGCGCACCACCCGCTGACCGCCTTCCTGCCGGCGAACCCGGCCACGATGGACGCCGGCTACGAGGGTCGCAAGATCTTCCGGTACCTGGACTTCGCGACGGTGCAGGGGTACGACTTCCACGGCGGCTGGGAGGCGGTGGCCAACCAGCAGTCGGCGCTGCGCGTGCCGGCGGGTTCGCCGGACAACCCGGACTTCTCGGTCGAGGTGGCCGTCGACGGCTGGATCGCCCGCGGGGCACCGCGCGACAAGCTCGTCCTGGGCATCCCCTTCTACGGTCGCGGCTGGACCGGCATCACCGGCGGCGGCAGCGGACTCTTCCAGCCGGCCACCGGGCCCGCGCCGGCCACCTTCGAGGCCGGGTACGAGGACTACCGGAAGCTCAAGACCATGGCCGGCAACGGCTACACCGTGCACCGCGACCTCCGCGCCGGGCACGCCTGGCTGTTCGACGGTACGACGTTCTGGACGTACGACGATCCGGCGGTCGTGCTACAGAAGATGCTCTACATCCGGCGCACCGGCCTGGGTGGCGCGATGATCTGGTCGCTCGACGGCGACGACGACAACGCCACGCTGACCAAGACGATTGGCCTCGGCCTGACGACCTGGTAGGCGCACGCGGCGGTTTCCGGCCCCGCCGCCGACCGATACCCCGGTCGGCGGCGGGCCGGCTACCCCTCGGCGGCGACCGCGCCCACGGTGGCCTCGATGAGTGCGGTCACCTGGTCCATGTCCCGAGCCCGGCGGACGTCCAACTCGGCCGACCAGCCGGGACGGCCGAGCTGCACCGTCACGTCCTCCCGGCGGTGGGTGAGCCAACCGGCGATCGCCTGGACCAGCACCATGACGGCGCCAGCGTCGTCGACCGCCACCCGCAGCACGTCCGTACGGTCCGCCGACATCCCATCCGGCGGCGTGGTGGTCACCCTCTCGCGCAGCCGGTCCTCAGCGCGCAGCCAGGACGCCAGCGACCGCTGCGCGTCGGCGGATGGAAGATCCGGATGGACCGAGATCGTGATCGTCTCCAGAGACGCCGACACGTCTCCTCCTTCCGGTCAGGAACACCCAGTGCGGGCACGACAACCAATAGTGATCGACCTGCCGTCATCCTGCCAGCCGGCTCCGGCGCCGGCATCCCCCGCAGTTATCGATGTCGATCAGAGCTTGACCGCGGTATCGACGGTTCATAGGCTCCGGCCACTGCGACGCTGTTCCCGAGAAGGGAAACACGAGACATGGCCCCATCGATGCGTCCGTTCCAGATGGTCCCCACCAGACGGTTGGCGAGTGCCGCCACGATCGCGCTCCTGCTCGGCATCACTCCCCTGCTCGGCGGCACACCGGCCGCGAGCGCCGCCCAATCCTCCCGGTGCAGCAACGACCCGACGGCACGGTTGAGCAGCGTGCCCACCCCGGAGTCCGTGCTCGGCTTCCCGCTCGGGGTGGGTCAGGAGCGGGTCGTCACCAACGACGAGGTCCGCACCTACCTGGGGGCCGTGGACAACACCTCCGACCGCGTCGTCACCGGAGTGATGGCCACCAGCGTGCTCGGACAACCACTGCCGTACGCGGTGGTGTCCACCGAACGCAACGTCCGGCCGACCACGCTGCGTCGGATCGCCGACGACGTACGGGACCTGCGCGATCCGCGCCGGACCAGCGCGCGGACGGCCGCCCGGACCGCGAAGGACAGCCCGGCCATCGTCTGGGTCACCGCGAACGTGCACGGCGGCGAGAAGAGCGGCACCGACGCGGCGCTCAAGACGCTGTACGAGTTGGCGGCGGGCCTTTCGTGCGAGGTCGCGCGGCGCAACGACAACCTGGTCACCATCATCGTGCCGACCCAGAACCCGGATGGCCGCGACGCGAACCGACGGCAGAACGAGTTCGGCTTCGACATGAACCGGGACTGGTTCGCCCGCACCCAGCAGGAGACCGACGGCAAGCTCGAACTGCTGCGCCGCTACCCGCCGCAGGTCTTCGTCGACGCGCACGAGATGGGTGGCCGGCAGTACTTCTTCCCGCCCAACGCCGACCCGATCCACCACGAGATCGCCGGTGAGGCGGTGGACTGGATCAACCGGATCGGCGAGGCCAACAAGGCCGGCTTCGGCTTCAACGGCGCCTGCGACGAGACCGTCACCACCGAGTGCTACTTCAACTACGACACGTACGACATGTTCTTCATGGGCTACGGCGACACCGTGCCGACCACCGGCTTCGGTGCGGCCGGCATGACGTACGAGAAGGGCAGCGCCTCGGCCGTGGCCGACCGGGTCCAGCAACAGTTCAACACCCAGTGGTCGACGCTGGGCTGGGCCGCGGCGAACAAGCGCGAGGTGCTGAGCGACTACTTCGACATCTGGACCGACGCGCTCGCCCAGGGCAGGGCGGGCACGCTGGAGCCGAACGAGGTGGTGCAACCCACCAACGAGGTCCAGTTCCCGGTGCCGGACATCAAGGTCCGCTCGTACTTCCTGCTGCCCGACCGGCAGCTCGCCGACGTCCGCCAGCTCGTCGAGCGGCTGCGCCGCATGGACGTCGAGGTGTACGAGGTGCAGAAGCCGACCCGGGTGCCCACGGCGCGGGTCTTCGGCGGCCGGAGCGCCACCAACGTGACCGTGCCCAGGGGCGCGTACTGGATCCCGATGGACCAACCGCAGAAGCACTGGATCCAGGCCATCATGGGCGAAGATCCGTACGTCCCGTTCCCGTACTTCTACGACGTGTCGTCCTGGAGCAACCCACTGCTGATGGGCGTGTCCACGATCTACACGGGCGACAACGTCCGGCCGAAGGCGGAACTGGTCCGGAAGGTCTCCGGCGGTCGCACCGGTGCGGCGTGGCCCTGGGGCTCGTACACGTACCCGCTGGACTCGGCCGCCGCCGCGGAGTTCACCTTCACCCTGCTCGGCCGTGGCGTCCCCCTCGTACGCGACCTGAAGACCAGCAGGGTCGCGCTTCCGGCGGCCAAGCTGAGCCGTACGGTCGACGAGCTGGCCGAATCACTCGGGGTCACCCTCACCCCGGGCGGGCGGCCCAGTGGCACCCGCCTCGACCTGCCCGACGTGGGTCTGTTCCAGGGCACCGGCATCTCGACCACCTCCGGCTCGCACGGCGAGGCCCGCTACGTGCTCGGCAAGCGGTGGGGGCTGGACCTCACGCCGGTGACCACGGCCGACATCAACGACAACACCGAGGCGTTCACCGGCCGTACCGTTCTGCTGGTGCCCGACGGCAGCAGCGCCACCGGCGGCCTGACCGAGGCCGGGCAGGCCAACCTGCGCGACTGGATCGCCCAGGGCCACACCTACGTGGGGTTGCGCAACGAGGGCACGCGGGTGGCCCGGGCCGCCGGGCTCACCTCCACCACCGAGAAGACCAAGCCGGCGGACTACCTGGTGATCGGGTCGCACCTGCGCGTCGACGTCGACCACGACAGCCCGGTCGCCCTGGGTCGCCCGGCGGAGGACTTCGAGTTCAACAACAGCGACCCGATCCTCAACCCGAGCACCACCGGCACGAACGTGCTCAGCTACCCGACGGGCGACACGTTCTGGGCCAACGGCTACACGGTCGGCGAGGACACGCTGAAGGGCACGGCTGCCGTCGTCGACGAGCCGACCGGCGCCGGTAGGGCGGTGCTGTTCGCGTTCAACCCGCTCTTCCGCGCGTACAACGAAAGTGGTCTGCACCTGGTCGCCAACGCGCTGCTCTACCCGGCGGGCGCAGCCGACGCCCGACGCACGGCGGGCCCCGACGCGGCGCGCGCCAGCGCCGCC
>NZ_JAEVHM010000013.1 GCF_016802865.1 Micromonospora parastrephiae
CCCGGGCGCCGAAACTGTCGAAGTCGGCGGAGGACATCATCGACGCCTGGCTGTGGGCGCCCGGCAACGAGTGCGCCCAGCTCGCGCACCGGTGGCTCGCCGCGGCGAAGATGCCGCCGGTGGCGTTCGCGGTGAAGTCCACCGCGCCGTTCTCCGCGCCGAGTTGCTGCGACGCCTTCAGCGTCTCGGCCAGCACGCTGTTCGGGGCGGCGGCCGGCACCGGGAGGTCGCTCGGCCCGCCCGGGCTGGACCCGCCGACGGTGACCGCGATCTCGCGCGCCTTGGCGTTGGTGTGGGCCCAGTTCAGAAAGTAGGCGGCGGCGTCCGGGTGCTTGGCCTTCGCGGAGACGCCGAAGGTGTTCGGGGCGGACATGGCGACGTGCTTTCCACCGGCGGTTTCGGCGGGGAACAGGAAGAAGCCCACGTTGCCGGGCATCGACTTGTCGAGGTTGGCCGACTCCCAGTCGCCGTTGAACATGAACAGGCCGTTGCCCTTCTGGAACTCCCCCACCATGCCGGCGTAGTCCAGAGCGTTGGCGTCCTTCGGAAAGTAGCCGGCCTGGGCCCACTTCTGGATGGTCCGGGTGGCCTTCAACGCGGCCGGGGTGTCGAACGTGGCCCCCGGCTTCTGGAAGATCCAGTCGGCGACCTGGGTCGGATCGCCGAACTGGTTCTGCAACGCCTGGTGCGGGAAGTTGATGCCGGCGGTGTTCTTGTTGAACTGCACGATGGGCTGGACTCCGCTGGTCTTCGCCTTCGCCAGGAGCTGCTCGAACTCGGCGACGGTGGCCGGCGGCCGGGTCATGCCGACCTGGCTGGCCAGCTTCTTGTTGTAGAAGACGCCGGTCACGCTGTAGCCGAGCCCCATGCCGTACAGAGCGCCGGTGCCCCGGGTGTTCTCGCCGACCCGCAACTGCATGAGCTGGGAGGCGGGGAACTTGTCCCAGCCGTACGCGGTGAAGTACGGGTCGAGGTTTTTGAGCAGGTCGTCCTTGACCAGGTCGACCATGGTGGGGAGCCGGATGATGTCGGGCGAGTTGTCCGAGGCCATCACCCGCGGCGCGTTCTCCACGATCACCGTGAACTGGTCCTCGCGGATGTTGAACTTGACGTTCGAGTGCTGCTTGGAGAACTCGTCGGCCAGCGCCTTGGCGAGCGGGAAGCCGGTCTCGGCGTACATCTCCAGGGTGATCGGCGCCGTCCCGAGTTCCGTCTTGACGACCGCGTCGGACGTCGCGGTCGACGACCTGTCCGCGCCTGGCGCGCTGCAGGCCGTCGCGGCCATCCCGACGGCGAGCAGCGGGGCGAGGATCGCCATCCGACGTCGCGGGAACCTGGTCAACATTTCTGCCACTTCACGACTCCTTGACTCCTCCACGCGTCGCGCGGCCCCTGGCCGCGCGACGGTTTCACCGGGATCACCGCGGCCGGGCGAGCAGCCACGATGTGAATGTCGCGACCGGTCGCGCTGCCGCAGCACACGTGCCGTCCGCCTTGACCGAACGCGGCGACCGATGGCACCTCTCGGCGCGCCAAAAGTGGTCGCTAAACTGATTTAGCAGAGCATGCGCGTGGCACCGGAAGCTGTCAAGGACAAGTTGGCAACGGTCCGGAAACACCCGGTTCACACCCCGCCGGACGTGTCGCCGGGCGCCGACGCATCATGATGGGCAGGAGCGGCGCCCGTGGCACCGCGCCCGATTCGGAGGACTGATGGGCCGCAACAGAGCAACCCTGGCCGACGTCGCACGGCGAGCGGGGCTGTCCAAGACCGCCGCGTCGATGGTGCTCAACGGCAGGGAGGGCACCCGCCTCTCGGCCGACGCGCACCAGCGTGTGTTCGCCGCGGCGGAGGAGCTCGGCTACCGGCCCAACGTCGCCGCGCGCAGCCTGCGTACCCGCAAGACCGCGACCATCGCGTTCGTCTCCGACATCGTCGCCACCACCCGGTTCGCCGGTGACCTGATCCGGGGCGCACTCGACGCCGCTCGGGAACGGGACCACGTGCTGCTCATCACCGAGACCCAGGGCGATGCGACGTTCGAGCAGTACGCCATCGAGGCGATGCTCGACCGGCAGGTTGACGGCGTGATCTACGCCGCGATGGCGACCCGCCGGCTGACGGTGCCCCCGGCCATCCTGGGCGGTCCGGTGGTGCTGCTCAACGCCACCAGCGCCGACGACCTGCCGTGCGTGCTCCCCGACGACGACCGGGCCGGTCGTTCGGTCGCCGCCGCCCTGCTCGAGCACGGCCACCGCGACGGGATCGCCCTCATCGGTCGCAACCGCCTCAAGGAGGGCGATCCGGAGGTGTCGCTCGCCGCCGAGGCCCGCCTGCGCGGTATCCGGCAGGCGCTGGGCGAAGCCGGCGTCACCCTGCTGGCGGAGAGCTTCTGCACGGAGTGGCTACCCGAACACGGCTACGCCGCGATGCGCGGGCTCCTCAACCGGTCGCCCCGACCCAGCGCGGTCATCTGCATGAACGACCGCCTGGCCTTCGGCGCCTACCAGGCGCTCGGCGAGGCCGGGCTGACCGTCCCGGACGACATCTCGGTGATCTCGTTCGACGACGATCCGATCGCCGCGTGGCTGCGTCCGAGCCTGGCCACCACCGCGCTGCCGCACGAACAGATGGGACGGCGCGCGGTCGAGTTGCTCCTGGACGGCGCCGCGGCTGGCCCCGTGCTGGTGCCGATGCCACTGCGCCGACGCAGGTCCCTCGCGCCTCCGGCCGGATAGAACCCACCCACGGGCGTCGGGGCCTTCCGCCGCTCTCGCTGGCTAAAACGATTTAGTGTTAGGTTCCCGCCATGCTTCGTCTAGCCGACCACTGGGTGTGGGACAGCTGGTACGCGCGGGACGACGACGGCCTCTGGCACGTCTTCTTCCTCCGCGCGTCGCGCGCCCTGCACGATCCGCACCGCCGCCACCGCCGTGCCACGATCGGCCACGCCGTCTCCACCGACCTGCGCTCCTGGCGCCTGGTCGCCGACGCGGTGGTCCCCGCCGACGCTCCCGGCTGGGACGACCTGGCGACCTGGACCGGTTGCACGGTCCGCGGCCCGGACGGACGGTGGTACCTGTTCTACACCGGCGTCGGTCACGCCGAGGGCGGACTCGTCCAGCGCATCGGCGTGGCCGTCTCCGACGACCTGACCACCTGGCACCGCCACGGCACCGAGCCGATCGTGCAGGCCGACCCGACCTGGTACGAGCTCCTCGACACGGACCTGTGGTACGAGCAGGCATGGCGCGACCCGTGGGTCTTCCCCGACCCCGACGGCGAGGGCTGGCACATGCTCATCACCGCCCGCGCCAACACCGGTCCGACGAACACCCGGGGCGTGGTCGGCCATGCCACATCCCCCGACCTGCTGAACTGGACCGTGCGGCCACCGCTGTCGACACCGGCCGGATTCGGTCACCTCGAGGTGCCCCAGGTCGCGGTCGTCGATGGTCAGCCACTGCTGCTGTTCTCCACCGACGCCACCGCCAGCGCTCGGCGCGACGACCACCGGATCTGGGTGGCGACCGGCGAGACCGTGCGCGGCCCGTGGGACGTCGCGTCCGCCCGACCGTTCACCCACCCGCACCTGTACGCGCCCCGGCTGGTCGCCGGTCCCGCCGACGGCTGGTCCCTGCTCGGCTTCCTCGACCATGTCGACGGGGCGTTCGTCGGCGAACTCACCGACCCCATCCCCGTGCGGTACCGGGCCGACACCGGTTTGTCCGTGGCCACGGCGAGCGCCGGCGTGACAGCGCTGGGCGGATAGGCCGCAGGTGGGACGGGACGCCCACCCGGCGCGAGCCGGGCGGGCGTCCCCCGGCTCAGCTACGCAGCTGCCACTGCTGGTTCGTGCCTCCGTTGCACGACCAGAGGATGAGCTTCGTGCCGTTCGCCGTCCCGGCGCCGTTCGCGTCGAGGCAGAGACCCGAATGCACACCCGTGATCGTGCCGTTGGCGTTGATGGCCCACTGCTGGTTGGCCTGGCCGTTGCAGTCCCAGATCACCACCGTGGTGCCGTTGCTGGTGCCCTGCCCGGAGGCGTCCAGGCACTTGGTGCCGTAGACCATGAGCTGCCGGCTGGCGGTCGAGGTCCACCGCTGGTTGGTGCGCCGAGGCAGTCCCACAGCTGGGCCTGGGTGCCGTTGGTGGTACTGGACCCGCCGATCTCGGCACAGCGGCCCGACTGGACCCCCACGATCTGCACGTTCTGCGGGTTGGTGCTGCCGCCGCTCTGGACGCCGGCGGCGTTGATCACCGTCTGCGCGCCCGACGGCCAACTGCCGTTGGCGACCGTGACGTTTCCGTTGACGACGTTGCCGCGGTCGCCGTTGGTCACGTTCGTGCTGCCGTTGGTCGACCAGTTGTTGGTGACGGTGAAGTTGCCCATGTTCTCCGCGAACCAGTAGTTGGCGGTGGCCCAGGTGCCGGTGGAGGAGAACACGTTGTTGCGGGCGGTGTAGTAGCGCGAGCCCTCGTCGAAGTAGAGCCCGAACCAGCCGTTGGTCCGCAGGCAGTAGTTCTCGTTGATGGTTCCGCCCGGGTTCGCCGACAGCGTGTAGATGCATCCGCCGTCGGTCATCTGCTGCATGACGTCGTGCACGTAGTTGCCGATGACCTGGTTGTTGGCCGCGGTCGTGGCCGTCGAGTACCGCGGCTGGTAGTTGTACAGGCCCCGGTCGGCGTAGTGCTGGCTGCCGCCGGCGTCGTTGGCGCCCCAGCCGTAGCCGACCGACAGGCCGGTGTACGGCATGTTGTAGACCTCGTTGTGCGAGACCAGCGAGGTGTTGACGTAGGTCGTCAGGATCGAGACGACGCCCCGGTACTCCAGGCCGAGATCGTGCACCCGGTTGTTGCTGACGGTGATGTTGCGGTTGACCATCCGCTGGTCACCGGGGTGGTGGGCATCGGCGCGCACACCGCCGACCACGATGCCACCCGCGGAGTTGCGGGCGATCTCGGAGCGGGTGACGGTGATGTTGCTGGCTCCCAGGCCGACGCCGCTGGCGTGGGCGTTGGCGTCGTTGCCGATGCCGATGGCCGTCTGCCCGAGGTTGACGAACTGGGAGTCGCTGAAGGTGATGGTGTTGGCGGCGGAGACCTGCACGGCGGCGGGCATCTGGTTCCACTGCGGCCGGGTGGCCTCGAACAGGGGGCAACCCTCCTGGCAGGAGGTCAGCGCGTCGGACGGGCGGGCCCAGGTGCCGGTGATGTGCGCGCCGGTCTGCTGGTCGGCGAAGCCGTTGCTGCTGCTGGGGCCGAGCCAGCTGGTGCCGGTGAAGGTGATCCCGCTGAACGAGATGTGGTGCGCGGGCGCGTCGTAGGTGCCGCCGACGTTGACCAGGGACTGCAACTGCGGCAGCTCCACGCTGACGCTGCTCATGTTCTGCCCGGCGAGCGGGATGTAGTTGAGCTGGCCGCTGCCCGGATTGAGATACCACTCCCCCGGCGAGTCCAGGAACTCGTAGGCGTTGGCCAGGTAGAACGGACCCGCGCGGTGCGGGCGGGACAGCGTGTCGAACCCGAACGTGTTGTTGTTCCAGGCGGGCTGCTGCATCGTGAGGAAATTCCCGCTGATGCTCTGCACGGGCGAGTACCGGTCGGTGAACGAGCCGACGCTCTCCACCTCGACCCGGTTCTGGTTACCCAGGTTGTTGAGGTAGCTGAGCGCGCTGTTGCTGAACCGCATGCCGGTCGTGGTGAAGGTGAAGTCGGACCGGTTCACGGCGGTACGCGCCCGCGTGGCGACGGCGCCGTTGACGTAGAGCTGACGGCTGTCGAGCCCCGCTCCGACGTTGGCCCGCCAGATGTTCTTCCCGGAGTCGACGAGCGACCAACCGGTGACCGCCCGGGCGCCGGTGATCGTCGGACGGGCCGAGGCGGCCGCCCGCCAGATCACCTGGTAGCCGTTGTTGCCGGAGTCGGCCGCGGTCAGTCGCAGCGGCGCGGACAGGCGGTACGCGCCGTCGGCCAACTCCACGACGATGTCACCGGACATCGCCGCGTTTCGGGTCCGTACCGCGGCCTGCGCGGCGGTCAGGGAGCACGGTTGGCTGGCGGTGCAGGTGGAGCCGGTGCCGGAGGGTGACGCGTAGAGGGTGGTGGTGGCCGCGAGTGCCGGGGACGCCGAGGCGGTCACGGCGACCAGAGCGGTCAACGCTGTCGCCGCGGCGCCGGCCAGCAACCGGCGTGGGGACGATGGGGACGGGACGGGCACGGAACTGTTCTCCTGACGTGAGAGGGATGCGGGTGCCGCGCCTCGACGAGGCGGGTTCGGAGCGCGGCGGCGGGTCACGCGAGCACTTCCCGGAGGTAGCGCAGGCCGTCAGTGGCGAGACGGTCCTGCGAGGAGGCCAGTGGCCGCCAGATCGACGCGGCGGTGGCGATGGTCTCGTTCTCCGCCGTGAACGACTCGATGCAGACCGCGCCCTGGTAGCCGGTGTTCCGAAGGAAGGTGAAGAAGCGGGGCCAGTCGAAGTGGTCCGCGCCGGGAGCGCCCCGGTTGGTGCCGCTGACCTGGACGTGCTTGATGTGCTGGCCAGCGACGGAGAGGGCCGCGTAGGGATCGGCCTCCTCGATGTTCATGTGATAGGTGTCGATCATGATGCCGACGTTCGGCGGCAGACCGTCGATCAGCTCGACGGTCTGCTCGACGGTGTTGACGACGCTCGTCTCGTAGCGGTTCAACGCCTCGACACCGATGCTGACGCCCCACTCGCCGGCCTGCTCGGCCACCGGCGCCAAGGCCCGCCGGAAGTCCGCGTAGCAGGCCGCGCGGGCCGTCGGTGACATCCGCCAGGTGCGGCCAACCGCGGCGTACACGGGACCGCCGACACACGGCGCGCCGACGGCCGCCGCGCTCGCCACGCATCCCATGAGGTACGCGACGGTCGACTCCACGACGGCCGGGGCGGCGTCCACCAGGTCCCGACCGGGCGGGGTGACCGCGCACACGCCGGCCGCGACGAGGCCGTGCGCGGCCAGCAGATCCCGGGTACGGATCGGATCCCAGTCGCCGGGCTGCTCGATCGGCAGTTCGACCGCGTCGAAGCCGAACGACGCGATCCGTGGGATCAGCTCGGCGAGGGCCTCGTCGTCGACCGGCGAGGCCCACACCCAGGGGTTGACGCCGATGGCGTACACCGGAACCTACTTCCAGCGCTGGGGGTAACCGGGCAGGTCGGTGCAGCCGCACATCGCGTAGTGCAGCGGCGGCATGTTCGCGTCGAGATACCGGTCCAGGTTGTCCTGGGTGATGGTCGGCTGGGGCAGCTTCCAGGGGTTGGACACCTGCTGACCGTCGAGGATCCGCAGCGCGGCGATGATCGGCGTACGCCACTGGTAGGTCGGATAGGTCGGCGCGATCGCGGTGAGGTTCTTGTCCTTCCAGATCTTCAGGAAGTCGAGCTGGTCCTCGCCGTTGATCGGTGGCACGGGCTTGCCCGCGTCCTGGAACGCCTCGACCGCCGCGACGGCGACCGCTCCGGCGTCCATCCAGACGCCGTCGATGCTGCCGTACCGCTGGATGTAGTCGTCGACGATCTTCTTTGTCTTGGCCGGGTCGCCGTCGGTGAACTCGACCCCGACGACGTCCACCTTCGCCTTGTCGAACGCCATTTTCGCCGCCGACCAGCGGGTCTCCAGAACGTCGACGCCGGGCAGGATCCGCAGGGCGAGGACCTTCCCGCCGGGCTTCATCCGCTGGCTGACGAACTCGGCGCCGACGTGGCCGAAGCCGTAGCCGCCGATGGGGTTGATGAACGTCACCGGGCACTTCGTGTTGACGCCACGGTCGAAGACGACGACCGGCAGCCCCGCCTGGCAGGCCGCCTCGACGGCCGGCGTGAGCGTGGCGGTGGTGTTCGGCGAGACGATGAGTGCGTCGCAGCCCTTGCCGAGCAGGTCGTTGATGTCCGCGATCTGCTTCTGGTCCTTACCTTCGGCGTCGACGTGCACGAACTCCTTGATGCGACTGCGCTGCGCCTCGACCTCGGCCTGCATGGTCTTGAACCCGACCTGCCGCCACGGGTTGTTCAGGGCCGCGTTCGAGAAGCAGATCTTGTGTGGACCGCTCTTCTTGAACTTGGCGGTGTCCACCATCGTCGGGTTGAGCACCTGTTCCCACGGCTTCTCGGCCGGGCCGGTCGCGGCCGCGTCGAGCAGCGCGAGCTCTGCGTCGTAGTCGGCCTGCACGAAGAACTTCGACTGCTCCCCGGTGCCCGACCCGGCGGCCGGGGCACTGTCCGAGGGGCCCGCCGCCGGCTCGTCGGTGGCGCAGGCGGTGAGGGACAGCAGGGTGACGGCGGCCAGCGCCGCCATGGAACGTCGCACTATGTTTTCCCCTATCTCGACGAAGAACGGGTTGCCGAGACCGCCACGGCGAGCAGGATGATCGCGCCCTGGACGGTCGACCTGAGGGCGCCGGAGACGCCATAGAAATTCATGAGGGCGAACAGCAGTTCGAGGGTCAGCGCGCCGAGCATCGCCCCGACGACGGAGCCGCGACCTCCGCCCAACGCGACGCCGCCGAGGACGACCGCGGTGATCGCACCGAACTCCAGGCCCGCGCCGGCCTGGAACGACACCCCGCTGTAGCCGCCCAGGAGGATCGCCGCCACCGCCGCCGCGAGGCCGCTGAGGATGAAGGCGATGGTCCGGGTACGCCAGACCCGTACCCCGCTCAGCTCGGCGGTGCGCGGGTTGTCGCCGACGGCGACCAGCGTCCGGCCGAAGTCGGACCGCATGAGCAGCACGGCGAGCGCCGCGAGGACCAGCAGGACCAACAGGGCGTACGGCAGGCGGCCGAGCACCGGCACGTCCTCGACGGCCCGCCGGCCGAACCGCCGGAACTCCTCGGAGAGGCCACCCTTCGGGGCACCGTCGGACCACAGGTACACCGCGCCGACGAGGATCAGGAACATGCCGAGGGTGGTGATGAACGACGGCACCCGCAGTCGCGTCGTGATCAGACCGTTGACCAGCCCGACCACCGCCCCGAAGGCGAGCAGGAGCAGCACCACCGGCCAGGTGCGCGTCGGATCGCCGTCGATCAGCCGGGCGCGACGACCACCTGCGCGGTGACCAGCGAGCCGACGGAGAGGTCGAACTCGCCGGCGACGATCACGAAGTACTGGCCCGCGGCGAGCAGGATGATCGGCGCCGAACGGCCGAGGAACGACATCAACGACGGCGGGTCGAGGAAGTCGGGCTGCCGGAAGCCGACGAGCACCAGCAGCACCGCGAGGATCGTGAGGATCGGCAGGACCCCGCCGGGACGAACGTGCGTGCGGGGCAGCCACAGCGGACGGCGCTGGACGGTCTGCATGGTCAGGACGCCGCCTTTCGCAGGGCCCGGCGGGCGTAGACGGCGACCGCGGCGATGATGATGGCGCCCCTGATCACCTGCTTGAAGAAGGCGTCGACCTCGAGCTGGTTGAAGATGGCGTCGATGCTGGCGAGCAGCAGCACCCCACCGACGGTGCCGACGACGCCGCCGCGCCCACCGGCGAGGGCGGTACCGCCGATCACCACCGCGGCGATCGACTCCAGGTCGTACAGGCCCTCGGTGCCCACCCGTGGTGCGCCCGAGCCGAGTCGGCTGGCGAGGTAGATCCCGGCGAGGCCGGCACACAGCGAGCACAGCACGTGGGCGGTGACGAGGACCCGGTCGTTGCGGACGCCGGAGAGCCGGGCGACCTCCGGATCACCGCCGACGGCGACCAGGTGGTGGCCGAAGCGGGTCCGCGACAGCGCGAACCAGGCCGCCCCGGTCACGGCGACCAGCAGGACGAACGACAGTGGCACCGGACCGATCCGCTGGTAGCCGAGGGACTGCACGAGGGAGGGCGAGGTGGTGCCGGCCGGGCCGTCGTACCCGCTGTCGAGGTACCCCTTGAGCAGCAACCCGACGCCGAGGGTCGCGATGAACGCGTTGACCCGGAACTTCGTGACGAGCAACCCGTTGACCAGCCCCACGCCGGCGCTGACGGCGAGCGCCAGGCCGATCGCCGGCACCAGCGCGCCGTCGCTGCCGTTCATCGTCTCGGCCGCGACCAGGGTGCTGAGACTGATCACGTACGCGACGGAGAGGTCGAGCGAGCCGCCGAGGATGACCAGGGTCTGACCGACGGCGACGAGCCCGAGGCCCGCGGCCACGTGCAGCAGGCTGACTGTCGTGGACTGGTTGAACAGCTGACCGCCGTCGACCAGGACGACCAGCCAACCGACCGCGAGAGTGAGGGTGAGGGCCACGAACACGCCCGGTACGGGGCGTCGGGCCGGCAGGAGCGACAGGGCGCTCACTGAGCCATCTCCGTTCGCGACTGCGGGGCTCGCAAACCCGACTCACTCCTCGCGCTCACTGAGCCATCTCCGTTCGCGACTGCGGGGCTCGCAAACCCGACTCACTCCTCGCGCTCACGCGGCCACCTCCCGTACGGCGCCGACCGCCAGGGCGACGACACCCTCCTCGGTCGCGCCGGCGGGCAGCTCGCCGGCGATCCGGCCGTCGCGCATGACGACGATCCGGTCGCTCATCCCCAACAGTTCCGGCAGGTCGGACGAGATCATCAGCACGGCCGCGCCGTCGCGGGCCAGGCGGCGGACGAGATCGTGGATGGCCGACTTCGCTCCCACGTCGATGCCCCGGGTCGGTTCGTCGAAGAGCAGGATCCGCGGGCTGAGTGCGAGCCATCGGGCCAGAACGACCTTCTGCTGGTTGCCGCCGGAGAGGAAGCGGATCTCCTGGTCGTCACCGGCGGCGCGGACCTCCACGGCGGCGAGCAGCTCACGGACCCGAGCCGTCCGGTTGGCACGGCCGGACCGGGCCGCGAAGACAGCCCGGCTGGCGAGCAGCGCGTTGTCGAGCACCGACTGCCGGGGCACGATGCCCTCGCCCTTGCGGTCCTCGGTCACGTAGGCGATGCCGGCCCGCATCGCGGTGCGTGGGGAGCGCAGCCGTACCGGTCTGCCGTCGAGCGTGACGTCACCGGTCGTGAACGGGGACACGCCGAAAAGCGCGCGAGCCAGTGCGGACCGCCCGGAACCCTGGAGGCCGCCGATGCCGAGCACCTCGCCGGCGCGCAACTGAAGGTCGACGCCACGTAGTTTCCGGTTGCCCGCGTCGCGGACGGCGAGTCGCACCGGGCCGAGGTCGTCGGGACCGGCCCGGTCGGGGTAGTAGCTGGACAGCTCCCGGCCGACCATGTGCCGCACCAGCTCGTCGGCAGTGGTGTCGGCGGTGTTCACGGTGGTGACCCGGCGGCCGTCCTTGAGGACCGTGATCCGCGTGGACAGGTCGAAGACCTCCGCGAGCCGGTGCGAGACGTACAACAGGCCGATGCCCCGCTCCTGGAGTCGGCGCACCAGCCCGTAGAGCAGCTCGACCTCGTGGTCGGCCAGCGACGCGGTCGGCTCGTCCATGATGAGCAGGCGTGCGTCCAGGGCGAGCGCCTTGGCGATCTCGACGACCTGCTGCTGCGCGACACCGAGTCGGCCCACCCGGGCGTCGGCCGGCAGGGCGGTCTCCCCGATCGAGGCGAGCAGGCGGCTGGTGCGGTCGAGCATTCCCCGACGATCGACCAGCCCGCGGCGGACCGGCTCGTGCCCCAGGTAGACGTTCTCCGCGACAGTGCGCTCCGGGAGCAGGTTGAACTCCTGGTGGATGATGCCGACTCCGGCCCGCTGCGCGTCACGCGGTCCACGGAACACCCGTGGTTCACCGGCGAGTTCGACGCTGCCCTCGTCGGGCGCGTACCCGCCCGACACGATCTTCATGAGGGTGGACTTACCGGCCCCGTTCTCACCGACGACGGCATGGACCTCGCCGGGCGCGACATCGAGGTCGACACCGTCGAGAACGCGTACCCCGAGGAAGGACTTGCCGATGCCCCGAAGGGTGAGAAGCGGCGTCGGCGGTGG
This sequence comes from Micromonospora parastrephiae, assembly GCF_016802865.1. Lineage (GTDB taxonomy): Bacteria > Actinomycetota > Actinomycetes > Mycobacteriales > Micromonosporaceae > Micromonospora > Micromonospora parastrephiae. Next base: position 11,924 of record NZ_JAEVHM010000013.1, read on the forward strand.
GTCTGACATCCCGAAAGCCCTCACAGACAGTAGTTATTGACAAGATTCAATGCCACACTACGGCGACTTCGGGACGCTGGACATCAAACTTTCGTAGGAACAGCGGCGGCTTACGTTCGCGCGTCGAAAACATTCTCTTGACATCGGCGAAACATCACACGTATGAAGATAGATGTTTGAATGCGGGTCCGCAATCCTCGATCGAGGCCGACTGCCAGGCCGGCCCTTGATCAGCAGCGTCACCGCAGCAAGGGAGCCGACCACGGCCGTCGTCCACCGGGCAGGACATCGGACGTTACGTACGTTGATTGACAGACATCTATCTCTAGTTCATCCTGACCTCGTGGGCCCCGAGACGAGAACCACGGCCATCATCACGCTGTGTGACGTCCTGCCGGTCTAACTGCCGTTTCGGCGAACGGCACGAGGACAGCCCAGCGCGCGCTCGTGCCCACTCACGCGTCCAGGCACAACCTGACGCAGCGTGGGGCCCGTGGTCGCAATCCCTACGCTCGCCCAACCTAGGAGACGGCATGCGTCGCAACACATTGCTCATCTCAGTGATCGCCGGCCTGTTGCTGGCGCTCGGACTCGCACCACCCGCGTCGGCGGCCCCCGCCTTCCGCGCCCTGCTGTTCACCAAGACCGCCGGCTACCGGCACGACTCGATCCCCGCCGGGATCGCGATGTTCCAGCAGCAGGCGGCGGCGAACAACTTCGAGCTGGTGCAGACCGAGGACGCGAGCGTCTTCACCCCGGCCAACCTCGCGACCTTCGACGTCCTCATCATGTTCCAGACCTCGGGCATGGTCTGGACCTCGGCGGCCCAACGCCAGGCCGTGGAGGGCTTCCTCGCCAGCGGCAAGGGCATCGTCGGCGTCCACAACGCCACCGACATGGGTATCGAGGCCGAGTACCCGTGGTGGGACCAGACCGTCAACGGCGGCGCCCACATGCCCGAGCACTCCCCCGGCGTGCTGCCCGGCACCGCCATCGTCGCCGACAAGCAGCACCCGTCGACGACTGGCCTGCCGGACCGCTGGAACCGCAGCGAGGAGTGGTACAACTTCGACACCAACCCGCGCGGCAACGTGCACGTCCTGGTGACCGCCGACGAGCGCACGTACAACCCGGGATCCCGGGCGATGGGCCCGGACCACCCGATCTCGTGGTGCCGCAACGCGGGCGGCGGACGAGTGTGGGCCACCGCGATGGGCCACGCGATCGATTCCTACAGCGAGACGAACTTCCGCAACCACGTCCTCGGTGGCGTCCGGTGGGCCGCCGGCAACGCCCCCGGAGACTGCGGCGGCACGGTGTGGGGCAACTTCGAGAAGCGCACCCTCGACGACAACACCGTCGACCCGATGGCGCTGGCCGTGGCACCGGACGGACGGGTCATCTACGTCCAGCGCGGCGGACAGGTGAAGATCTTCAAGCCGTCCACCAACAGCACCGTGACCGCCGGCACGCTGAGCGTCTACACCGGCGGCGAGGACGGTCTCACCGGCATGGCGCTGGACCCGAACTTTGCCAGCAACGGGTACGTGTACCTGTACCACTCGCCGGCGAGCAGCACGACTGACGTCAACCGCGTCTCCCGCTACACGCTCACCGGCGACACGCTGAACATGTCCAGCGGTGTGACGATCATCGACATCCCCGCGTACCGGGACCGCACCTTCCCGGAGCCCGGCCACACCGGCGGGTACATCGAGTTCGGACCGGACGGCAACCTCTACATCGGCACCGGTGACGACACGCCGCCGAACCTCGACCCCAACTGGCAGGGTTACGCCCCGCTGGACTGGCGGTCGGGCAAGTCGAACCTGGACGCCGCCCGGACCGCCGGCAACACCAACGACCTGCGCGGCAAGTTGCTCCGCATCCGCCCCGGAGCCAGCGGCAGCTACACCATCCCGACGGGCAACCTCTACCCCCAGGGTACGGCGCAGACCCGGCCGGAGATCTACGCGATGGGCTTCCGCAACCCGTTCCGCTTCTCGATCGACCCGGCCAACGGCTGGGTCTACCTGGCCGACTACGGGCCGGACCGCAACCCACCGACCACCAACCGCGGCCCCGAGGGCCTGGTCGAGCTGAACGTGATCAAGTCGCCCGGCAACTACGGCTGGCCGTTCTGCCACGGCGACAACCAGCCCTACGCGCCGTTCAACCCGGACACCGGCGTCGTCGGCGCGAAGTTCAACTGCAACGCACCGGTCAACAACTCGCCCAACAACACCGGCCTGGTCAACCTGAAGCCGGTCGTCGCACCCAACATCTGGTACGGCTACGGCACCTCACCGACCTTCCCGGAGCTCGGCTCCGGCGGCTCGGCGCCGATGGGCGGTCCGGTCTACCGGTACGACGCGGCGAACCCGTCCGCGACGAAGTTCCCGCCCTACTACGACGGCGTCCACTTCTTCTACGAGTGGTCGCGCAGCTACGTCAAGGAGGTGCACTTCGACTCCGCAACGGCAGTGACACGTACCAACCCGTTCCTGCCGGCGGGGCGGTTCAACAAGCCGATGGACATGGAGTTCGGCAAGGACGGCTCGCTCTACCTGCTGGAGTGGGGCACCAACTTCGGCGGCGGCAACAGCGACTCCGGGCTCTACCGGATCGACTACATCCAGGGCGGCCGGTCGCCGATCGCCAAGGCCACCGGTACGCCCACCAGTGGCAGTGCTCCGCTCACCGTCCAGTTCAGCAGTGCGGGCACGGCCGACCCGGACCCCGGCAACACGCTCAGCTACCAGTGGACGTTCGGCGACGGCACCACCTCGACAGCGGCCAACCCGTCCCACGTCTACACCGCCAACGGCAACTACACGGCGCAGTTGAAGGTCACCGACAACACCGGCAAGACGGGCTTCGCCAACGTCCAGATCACCGTCGGCAACACCGCCCCGGTCGTCACCATCACCACACCGGGCAACGGTGGCATGCTCACCTTCGGTGACCGGGTGCCGTACCAGATCACCGTCTCCGACCCGGGGGGCGCCGCCATCGACTGCACCAAGGTGTTCCTCAACCCGGCGCTCGGTCACGACGACCACGCGCACGAGACCACCGAGTACCCGGGCTGCTCGGGCACCATCTCCACCGACCTGCTCGGCGGGCACCCCGACGGCGCCAACCTGTTCTACGTGCTGAACGCGCGGTACACCGACAACGGGGGCAGCGGCGGTGCGGCCCCGCTCACCGGTACCGCGCAGGTGATCCTCCAACCGAAGCACAAGCAGGCCGAGTACTTCAGCAGCCAGTCCGGTGTCCGGGTCGTCGAGCAGGCCGGCGCGGAGAGCGGCAAGCGGGTCGGAGACATCTCCAACAACGACTGGATCGCGTTCACGCCGATGAGCCTGTCGGGCATCACGAACGTCAGCTACCGGCTGTCGTCGCCGTCCGGTGGCGGCTCGATCGAGCTGCGCGCCGGCTCGCCGACCGGCACCCTGCTGGCCACCACACCGGTGCCCAGCACCGGTGGTTGGGACAACTACCAGTCCACGCCACCGGTCAGCGTCTCCGCTCTCGCCGGGACACAGACGCTCTACATGGTGTTCAAGGGCAGCACGGCCAACTGGTTCGACCTCGACTCGCACACCTTCGGCGGCGCCGGCGTCGGCGTACCCAGCACCGACGGCGGTTTGGCGGGCCGGACCTGGACGGTCACGGCGCAGCACAGCGGAAAGCTGATGGACGTCAGCGGCGTCTCCACCGCCGACGGCGCTCAGATCAACCAGTGGGCGGCGACCGGTGGCAACAACCAGAAGTGGCAGGCCGTCGACGCTGGTAGCGGTGCGGTCTACCTCAAGGCCGTCCACAGCGGCAAGTGCGTCGAGGTGATCGGCGGCTCGACCGCGGCGGGTGCCTTCCTCCAGCAGGCCACCTGCAACAACAGCAACCAGCAGAAGTTCACCACGACGGCCACGGGGACGTCCGGGGTGTACACGGTGCGCAACGTGCTCAGCGGGCTCTGCGTGGACGTCAACGGCGCCGCCACCACCGACGGCGCGCGCCTGGTGCAGTGGACCTGCCACAGTGCCGCCAACCAGCAGTGGCGGTTCACCCTGGCGTGACGCAACCGCGGCCACCGCGGTAGCCAGCCACGGTCGGGACCGGCGTCCGACGAAACGGAGCCGGTCGACCGGGGCGTCACCGTCTGCGGCAGGGTGACGTCGAGGCCGGTCCCGGTCGAACGTGGTCGGCGGACCGCCCGGGTGTCTGCCCGTTCGTCATCGGCCGAGCCAGCCGCCGTCGACGGGCAGGACGATTCCGTTCACGTAGTCCGAGGCGGCCGACGCCAGGAACACCGTGGCGCCGCCGAGATCGTCCGCGCGACCCCACCGGCCCGCCGGGATCCGGGCGAGGATCGCCGGTTCGCGGTCCGGGTCGTCACGCAGCGCCTGGGTGTTGTCGGTGGCGATGTAGCCGGGGGCGATGGCGTTGACGTTCACCCCGTGGCCCGCCCACTCGTTCGCCAGCGCCCGGGTGAGCCCGGCCACGCCCGACTTCGACGCCGCGTAACCGGGAACGGTGATGCCGCCCTGGAAACTCAGCAGCGACGCGGTGAAGATGATCTTCCCATGGCCGCGCTCGACCATCGTCCGGCCGATTTCCCGGCTCAGCACGAACTGGCTGCTCAGGTTGACCTCGATCACGTGGTCCCACATCTGGTCCGGGTGGTCGACGGCAGGGGTGCGGGCGATCGTGCCGCCGTTGTTCACCAGGATGTCGATGGGCCCGAGTGCGGTGACGTCCCGGGCCAACCGGTGCACGGCCGCCCGGTCGGCGAGATCGGCCCGCAGCGCGGTGAACCGACGGCCGGCGGCACGCACCCGGCGTTCGACCTCACTCCCGTCCGCTTCGAGCTGAGCGGAGACGCCGACGATGTCGGCACCGGCCAGGGCCAGCGCCTCGGCCATCGCGAGGCCGATTCCGCGCCGGGCCCCGGTCACGACGGCGGTCCGCCCGGTCAGGTCGAACAGGGTCGTCATCGGTTGCCCTCCCGCAGATCGAGCAGCACCTTCATCACGCCGCCGCCCTCCAGCGCCGTGAACGCGGCGGCGGCCGCCTCGACGGGCTCGACCCGGGAGATGAGCTGCCGCGCCGGGATGACGCCGGAGGCGACCAGGCCGATCGCCTCCACCATGTCGTCGCGCTGGTAGAGACGGGCACCGAGGAGCTCCAGTTCGCGCCAGAAGAACCGGTGCAGGTTGACCTCGCGGGGCTGAGGGTGGATCGCCACCATCACCAGTCGGCCCCGGGTGGTCAGGACGTCGACCGCCGTGGCGACACCGGCGGCTGAGCCGGAGACCTCGAAGGCGACGTCGGCGCCCGCGCCGTCGGTCCGGTCGTCGACCAGCGCCACGACGTCGGTCGTTCCCGGATCGACGGCCTCGACCCCGATGCTGGCCGCGACGTCGCGGCGGAACGGGTCCGGTTCGACGAGGAGCACGCGCGCGCCACGGTTTTGCGCGACGGTGGCGATGAGGACCCCGACGGGTCCACCGCCGACCACGACCACCTGGTCGTCGGCGGTCACGTTCCCCCGCCGGACGTCGTGCACCGCGACCGCGACCGGCTCGATGAGCGCCGCGTGGTCCAGCGGCAGTTCCGGGGGTAGCGGCAGGACCAGCTCCGTCGGCACGGTCCACGAGGACTGCATGGCGCCTGGTGAGTCGATGCCGAGGAAGTTCATGGCGTGGCAGATGTGGGAGAGCCCGCGCCGGCAGGCGGCGCACCGTCCGCACGGTCGGGTCGGCATCACGGTGACGGCCTGGCCGAGGGCCCAGCCGTTGGCGTCCTCGCCGACGGCCGCGATCCGCCCGGACATCTCGTGTCCGATGATCGCCGAAGCGCCGACCCGCGCGTCCATGTCTCCGTGGAAGATGTGCAGGTCGGTGCCGCAGATCCCGGTGTAGGCCACCTCGATACGCACCTGGCCGGGACCCGGTGCCTCCGGGTCGCGTTCCTCGACCCGGAGGTGCCGCGCTCCCTGGTAGACGACTGCTCTCATCGATCCTCCGTCTCGGCGGTCGGTACGTCGTTCGCCCCGACCGGGCATGGTCGTGGGTGCACCGCCGTGGCGGTGCACCCACGCTCCCCTGTGTTGGTGGTCAGCTCACGCCTTGTCAGTGGCGTGCGGTGGAGGACACCTCGTTGTGCGAGTTGAGCGGCACCACGGGGACCTTCCGGGCGGAGATGCCGTCGACGCCGGCCAGCAGCCGCCGTCCGGCCCGCTCCGGCCGGACGTTGGGGCTGTCGGCCGTCTGCGCCTGCGGCCGGCGGTTGGCCGTCCGGATCCGCTCCTCGTCGACCCGGACACCCAGCCCGGGCGAGTCGCCGAGGACGAACGCGCCATCCTCGACGTGCAGGTCGACGGAGACGCCGACCGGTGGGCGCAGGTCCTGTAGTTCGCTGGTCAGGTGGTTCGGCACCGACGTCGCCGCGTGCAGCAGCCCGACCGGGCTGTTGCCGATCGGGCTGACCGGCAGGTCGTAGGCATGCGCCAGGGCCGATGCCCGCAGGAAGTGGGTGACCCCCCAGACGGCCGCCATCTGGACGATGTCGACCGCGCCGGCGGTGATCAGCGGACGGTACTGTTCGAGACCGGTGAGATTCTCCCCGGTGGCGACCGACGCGCACACTCCTCGGCTGACCGCCGCGAGGCCCTCGGCGTCCCAGCGCCGGACCGGCTCCTCGATCCAGATGAGGTCCAGGGTGCGTTCCAGTTCGCAGACGTGCCGGACGGCCTGCTTGCGGGTCCACGCCTCGTTCACGTCGAGCATCAGACCCGGCCGCCGGCCGTTCCCGGCCTCGGTCAGCACGTCTCTGACCAGACCGAGGCGGTGCCGGTCGCGCTCGATGTCGAGGCCGCCCTTGAGCTTCGCGGCCCGCAGGCCGTGACTGGCGTAGACCTCGTACTCCGCGACGAGTTCGTCGTCGGTCAGCCCGATGTCCAGGCCGGACGCGTAGGCGGGAACCCGTCGGTCACTTCCGCCCAGCAGCCGCCACAGCGGCTCGCCGGCAGCCTGCGCCTTGATGTCCCACAGTGCGGTGTCCAGGGCGCCGATGGTGCCGAACACCGGGCCCGCGTGGCCCGCCTTGAAGGTGTGCCGCAACATGCGGTCGTACAGGGTCGTCACGGCGCGGGGGTCTTCGCCCTCGATCGCTGCGAAGATCCGCTCGATCTCGACGTGCGGCCCGAGGCCGACTCCCGAGATGCCCTCGTCGGTATCGACCACGACGATCGAGACCGGAACCACCCCGTCGGCGAACACCCCGTTGGCATCGCCGACGGGCCGCCCCCATTCCTGGACCGTGGTGAGCGTCCGATATCCCGTGATCCGCATGTCAACCCTTCGTGGAACCGGCGGCGACGCCGTCGGCGATTTGGCGCTGGAGGAACAGGTAGACCAACAAGACAGGTATGGCGGCGATCAGCACCCCGGAGGCGAAGGTGGGGATGTTGTCGGAGTACTGGCCCCGCAACGAGGTCACACCGATCATGAGCGTCCGGTGATCGGCCGAAGGCATCATCACCAGCGCCATGAGGACGTCGTTCCAGCAGAACAGGGTGTTGAGGATGCCCACCGACAGCAGCGCCGGGGTTCCCAGGGGCAACATGATCCGCCGGTACACGCCGTACACCGTGTTGCCGTCGATCCGGGCGGCGTCGACGATCTCCGGCGGGATGCCCCTGTAGTAGCTCGTCATCAGGAAGACGGTGAAGGGCAGGAACTGGGCCACGTAGACCAGGACCAGACCGGGGTACGTGTCGATGAGCGCGGTGTCGGCCATGATCCGGGAAAGCGGCACCATGATCACCTGGAACGGGATGAAGAGTCCCGCGAGGCAGCCCAGGAACAACGCCGACGAGCCGCGGAACCGCAACTGGCTCAGGGCGAAGCCGGCCATCGACCCGAGCAGCAGCAGCAGGACCACCGACGACGTCACCACGAGCAGCGAGTTGACGAAGTAGCGGCCCATGCCGACGCTGTTCCAGGCCGTGTCGATGTTCTCCCAGCGCAGGGCGTCGGTCACAGAGAACCGGTCGAGGATGTAGTCCCGGCGCGTCTTCATCGCGACGTTGGCGGTGAACAGCAGGGGGTAGATCGTCGCCAGAGCGAGCAGCGACATGGGGATGGCGACCAGCCACCGTCCCAGGCGGAGGCGAGACATCAGTCCTCCTTCCCGGATCGTTCGAGCAGCTTGATTTGCAACAACCCGACGACGAGCATGATCACGAAGAGGATCGTCGACGCGGCGGACGCGAGAGCCGGACGGTTCATCTGGCCCTGCTGGATCCAGATGTAGTACTCCGGCAGGTACGTCGACCCCTCCGGTCCACCGCTGGTCATGACGAAGAGCAGCCCGAACATCGAGGTCAGCATCCCGATCATCGTGGTCACGAAGACGAACTGGATGGTGCGCGAGAGACTCGGGACGATCACATGCCGGATGACCTGGGGCAACGACGCCCCGTCCACCCGGGCGGCGTCGAGAAGCGCGGCGTCGAGAGTGGCGAACCCGGCGAGGAACACCACCAGTGCCATGCCGAAGGTGGCCCAGATGTGCACACCGACCACCATGAACTTCGCGATGTCCGAGTCACCGAGCCAGTCCACCGGGCCGACGCCGACCGCCCCGAGGACGGCGTTGAGGGGGCCGTCGAAGGCGAGCAGCAGGTTGAAGATCGCACCGACGATGACCGGGGAGAGCACCGCGGGGAAGAAGTAGACGCTGCGGTAGAAGCGGTGGCCGGGCACCCGCAGGTAGATGAACGTGGCCAGCAGACCGGGAATCGCCACCGCCACCGGCAGCAGCAGCACCAGCAGTCCGACGTTGCTCAGCGCGGTCCGGAACAGCGGGTCGGCGAACAGCTCGCGGTAGTTGTCGAACCCGACCGCCGTCCCGTTCTGCTCACCGTCGCCGGTGAAGGAGAAGTTGACGCCGAGGAGCAACGGGTAGAGCCGCAGCAGCACGATGATCAGAACGGCCGGAGCGACCAGGACGTAGGGGGCGAGGCGTTCGGCCCGCAGACCGCCGCCGGCGCGACGGAGATGACCACCGTCCCGCGCCGACGAGGTGACCGCCACCCCGCCGGTCCGTCCGGCCTGAGCCGGACGGACCGACGGCTGCGTGTTTCCGATCGGCACGTGCTCAGCCCGCCTGGTCGGAGGTGGCCAGCTGCTTCACCACCTCGTCGACGGTGATCGACCCGCTGAGCAGTTGCTGGGAGAGCCGCCCCATCAGGTCCAGCGTCTTCGAGGACAGCGCCACGTGCAGTGCGGGCTTACCGCTCTTGATCTCGGAGACGATCGTGGTCACGGCCGGGCCGCCCTGCGACACGTCGATCGTGGTGTCGGCGGCGATCGCGCCGGCATCGGCGTAGAAGGCCTTCAGCGCGTCGGTCGAGGTCAGGGAACGCACCAGGTCGGCGGCCACCTTCGGGTCCTTCGTCCACTTGGCGACCCCGTAGCCGATGCCACCGTCGAAGGGCAGACTCGGGGTGGTGCCGGCGGTGACGACCGGAGCGTCCATGACGCCGAGCTTCTCGGCGGTCAGGAACTCGGTGAAGTCCTGCCAGTGACCCACGTCCGACATCAGACCCATGACGTGGGCGGCCTTGCCGGACTGGAAGATGGCGAAGGAGTCGTTGAACATCGCGGTCGAGTTGGCCCCGTCGCTGTTCATACCCGCGTCGCCGGCCTCCTTCCAGAGCTGGAAGATCCGCTTGACGTTGGGCGAGTTCCAGTCGCGCTTCCCGGCGACCCAGTCGTCGTACTCCTGCGCGGTGAGGGTGGCCGACGCCATGATCGAGAGCCAGAACTGGATGCCGACGCCCTCCTTGTTGCCGAGGGCGAAGCATTTCGCGCCGGCCTTGGCGATGGCGGCGCAGTCGGTGACGAACTCGTTCCACGTCCTGGCCGGGTTCGCCGGGTCGAGACCGGCCTTCCGGTAGAGCTCCTTGTTGTAGTAGATGGGGTGACCCTGCAACGTCACCGGGCCGGCGTAGACCTTGCCGTCCTTGGTGAACGCGTCCCAACCGGCCAGCCGCTGCCTGTCGTCGGCCACGTAGTCGTCGAGCGGCACGAGCGCGTCCACCCGGTCGCGGATCTGGCCACCGCCGTTGAACAGCATGACGTCCGGGCCCTTGCCGGACTGGATCGCCGCACCGAGCAACGTGTAGTACTGGTCGAAGGGCTGCGCGACGAACTCAACCGCCACGTCGGGGTGCTTCTTCTTGAAGTCGGCCTTCGCCTTCTCCAGGTACGATGCGGCGAAAGCCTCGCCGGACTTCCAGTCCCACACCACCAGCTTGCCGTCCGAGCCGCCCGAGGACGAACCCGAGCCGGTGGCACTTCCACAGCCGGCCAGGGCCAGTCCCACGACGAGGGCGGCCGACCACATTGCTCGCTGTCTCATCAGTTGTCACCTCAGAAAGTGGGGTGGCCCGACGGACACCGCCGCGCCAACATTAATCGGAACGTAACTCGTATGACGTGTGGCGTCAATACTCAGCCGTACACTGAGCCGCACGTCGTGCCACGGCGAGTCATTCGGAGGGGGACATGACGCCAGCGCAGGAGACAGCCCTGAACAATCCGGTGACCCCGGCGTGGGTACGTCGACCGGCCAACCTCGCCACGGCGGTCACCGCCGAACTGGTCGAACGCATCGTCCGAGGCGTGCATCCGTCCGGAACGTCGCTGCCCCCCGAGCCCGTCCTCTGCGAAACCTTCTCGGTGAGTCGGACCGTCGTACGAGAGGCGGTGAAGATCCTTCAGGAGAAGGGGCTGGTGCAGGTCCGCCAGGGCGCCGGCACCATGGTCACCCAACCGTCGAGCTGGGACATGCTCGACGAGCTGGTCCTCGCCGCCACCATCGCCGAGGACGACAGCCTCGCCATCCTCGACGACCTCGTCGTCACCCGCCGGGTGCTGGAGTCGGACATGGCGAACGTCGCCGCCCGCCTGGCCGACGCCGACACCATCGACCGGCTGCGCGCCCTGGTGGACCGGATGGACGAGCTCGTCGACGACCACGTCACCTACCACGAACACGACCGGGCCTTCCACGACACCGTCATGCAGGCGTCCGGTAACCGCATCGCCCGCGGCGTCGTACGGGCGCTGGAGAGCCAGGTCATCAACACCGCCCGCTACATGGGCCGGACCGAACGCTCCCTGTGCGTGGCGTCCAACAAGGGCCACCGGCGCATCTACGAGCGCATCGCCGCCCACGACCAGGACGGCGCCGCCGAAGCGATGTTCACCCACATCACCGAGGCGTGGCTGGTCCGGCGCAGCGGTTCGGGCAAGCCCGTCCGCCTGCAACGCTGACCGTCCCGGACGACAGAGCGGCGCCCACCCCCGACACGCGGGAGCGGGCGCCGCCACCTGACGCCGGGCGACGTCACGAGAACTGCGAGAAGAACTTCCAGATCTCACCCTTGGTCCAGGTCGTGATGCCGCTCTCGGCGTAGGTGCCGTCCACCGGTCCGGGCATGTGGCCGTTGTCGTACGCGGCCCACTGCACGGGGTAGCCGGCCCTGCAGCCGGAGTAGGTGGTCGTGATGTGCGTGCGGCTGCCCGCCGCCGGCTCGGGCGGGTTCTGGGCGGCGCAACCGTTGTTCCGGACGAACGTGTCGCGCAACGACCGCCCCTGGGAGATGTTCAGGACGTTGTCCGAGATGCCGTGCAGCCCGAAGTACGCGATGGGCTGCGTACCGCCGCTGCACCCGCTGATCTGCCCGCCGGAGATGACCGCGACGGCCCGGAAGACGTTGGCCCGCGCGCAGGCGATGGCGTAGCTCATGCCGCCACCCCAGCTGAATCCGAGCGCGAACCGCTGCCGCGGGTTGACGCAGAGGTCGCTCTCGATCCGGCTGATCATGTCATCCACGAAGGTGATGTCCTCACCTCCGGCGTTGCCCCAGCCGTTGCCGAACCCCTGGGGCGCGACCAGGATCGCGGTGTTGTTCGACTGCTCCTGCTGCCCGTAGTAGGACCAGGCGGTCCCGCTGGTGCCGCCGGAGGAGATGTCCTGCATGGTGCCGCCCCGCCAGTGGAAGGCGAAGATCAGCCGGTAGGGGTTGCTGCTGTTGTAGTTGGCGGGCACCCGCAGGATGAAGGACCGGCTCTTGCCGTTGCTCTGGATCGTGTGCGTGCCGCTGGACAGCGTCGGCGCCTTGCCGCATCCACTACCACCCGACGGCGGCGGGTTGCCACCGTCGGTCCGGACGAGCTGCCACTGCTGGTTGGTGCCGTTGAGGTCGGCGTACTGCACGATGTTGCCACCGTCGGCTGTGGAGGCGCCCTGCACCTCCACGACCTTGCCGCTGTGCCGGCTGACCAGCCGGACATGTCCACCGTCGGAGTCGGCCAGCCGGAACTGCTGGTTCGTGCCGTTGAGGTCGGACCACTGCACGATCGCGCCGCCGTCGGCGGTGGAGAAGTTGCTCACGTCGAGGACCTTGCCCGAGTGGCGAGACTTCAGCCGGTAGTAGCCGCCGCCCGAGTCCACGAACTGCCACTGCTGGTTCGCGCCGTTGTTGCGCGTCCACTGGCTGATCCGCGCGCCGTCGTTGGTGGCCGAACCGTACAGGTCCAACGCCTTGCCGCTGTTGCGGTTCACCAGGACGTACCAGGCGTTGGTGTCCACGGTCGCCGCCGCTGCGGGCGCCGCTTCCACGGCGACGAGCAGGCCGGCGGTCATGACCGCGGCCGCCGCCCCGGCCAACGTCGACCGCCAGCGGCGTCTTGGTGAAGAGGCGGGACGAGCCTCACCGATGGCCTTCATGGTGCACTCCTTCAGTCGGGGTCACCCACGGGCGGAACGCACGCGCGTGCCCTGGCGTGTGTGCGGGCGTCCGGTGGTGGCGTCAGCACTTGGGGGTGTGATGCGGGCGGGATGCGCCAGGCCCGTTGAAGCGCTGCGGCGTATCCGGCTCCCGGCGGCCCACGCGACCCGCGAGTCAGAAGTTAGCGCTCACAACGTCATACGTCAAACGAATGTTGTCAATACGCTCGCAGCTGACTCGACGGTCCCCCGACGGGTCGGTATGGTCGCGGCGGCCAGACCGGACGCGTGCTCGCGCGTCCCGGTACCCGACGGTCCACTATCGCGGAGGCGTGAGATGCGACGACACGCAATGGTCATCCGGCTCCGACCGGAGCACCGGGAAACCTACCTCCGGCTGCACGCCGCCGTCTGGCCCGCCGTCGAGGAGACGCTGCGGCAGGCGAACATGCGCAACTTCACCATCTTCCTCCACGACGACCTGCTGTTCGGCTACTACGAGTACGTGGGCGACGACCACGCCGCCGACCAGGCTCGCATCGCCGCCGACCCGCAGACGCAGGAGTGGTGGAAGTTGACCGAGCCGTGCCAGGAGTCGCTGGCCCCGGAGGGAAGCGACGACTGGTGGGTTCCCCTTCCGGAGGTCTGGCACCTCGCCGACAAGGGCTGAGGTCGCCGCTTCGGCACGGGTCACTCGGGCGGCTGCGCCCCCGACTGCTCGCTCACCATGTACGTCGCGTACCAGTCGGGCCAGTTCTCGTCCCTCGTACCGGTGCGCTTCTCGTGCTCGCCGTGGGCGTCGGCCGCGCGGCGCAGCGCGCTCGCCAGGTCGCTGTCGGAGGCGAACGACGTCAGGCCTCCCTCGACGCGGCCGGGAAGCCTGGTGGTGATCTCCTGCAGGAGCCAGGTGTTGCCATCCGGGTCGCGGAAGGTGGCGCGCGAGAAGTAGCTGCGGCGCTCGGGATCCGGCCCGTCGACCGGCCCGTTCGGGCTGACGTGGAAGACACCGCTCACCTCGACGCCGACCGAGACCAGGGCGGCGCGGGCCGCCTCGACGTCGGACACGACCAGGTACGCCGTCGCCGAACCGGCTGGCGCGGACGTGAGCTGCGAGCCGAACTGCACCGAGCACGCGGAGCCGTGCGGCGTGAACTGGACGATGCCGGGCGGTGTCTGGTCGAGTCGCCACCCGAGGCTCTCGTAGAACCTCTTGGCGCGCTCGACGTCCGACACGGGGATGACGACCACCTCGAGTTTCACGTCGAGGCTTCCGAGGCTCGACATCCCACTCGCGTCGCCCTGTGCGGCCTTCGGGCTCATCGCGGCCTCCTGGAGTGAGTGCGGGCGCCGCCGTCGGCGATCACCACGCTACTGGTTGCGTCCGGGTCACGTTGCTGGTTCACGGCATCACCGGGACGCCGCTCTCGTCGCCCGGCGCACCCCGAACAGGGCGACGAGGGCGAGGAGGATGACGGCGACGGAGTACTCGTCGGTGGTGCGGGGCAGGCCGCCGGCGTAGACCACGAGGAAGCCGGCGATCACGGTGGGAAGGCCGAGCCCGACGTAGCAGACGACGTAGAGCAGGGACAGCACGCTGGCGCGTTCGTGCGCCGCGACCAGCGGCATGATCGTCTTGAGGCTGCCCTGGAAACCGCCGCCGAAGCCGACGCCGCCGAGCGCGAGGCCGACGAAGAACCCGGGGACGGACTGGGCCATGACCGACACCAGTGTGACGACCATGCCCAGGATGAGAGCGCCGATGCCGGTCAGGATCACCGTCCGCGCGGCGGTGTTCCGCAGCAACAGAACGGCGATCGAGCCGAAGACGGCGAAGACGAAGAGAACCAGCCCGGCGACCACTATCGACGTGTTCATGAGGCTGCGTACGAGCGCCGGACCGAGCGCCCCGAAGAAGCCGGCCAGCGCCCAGACCGCGAACAGCACCGGAACGACGACCAGGACCGGCTCGCGGACCGAGCGGGGCAGCGTGATCTCCGGACGCAGACTTCGGCGCGCGCCGGCCATCGGCGTGACCGTCTCCGGCATCAGCGCGACCCCGGCGGCCTGGACCAGCAGGATCACCAGAAGGACGACGTACACCAGCCGCGTCGGCGCGGGCAGGAACTGGATGAGCAGCGCCGAGAGCAACGCGCCGCTGCCGGTCCCGAGGCCGGGCGCGATCGAGTTCGCGAGCGTGCCGCGGGCGCGGTCGATGTCGAGCATGGCCGCGCCGACGGCGCCCGTGGCGGCACCGGCCGCCAGTCCCTGCACGAGGCGGGCGGCCAGCAGCGCGGGTACGCCGTTGGCGAAGACGAAGACCACGAGCGAGAGCATCTGCACGGCGATCGCGACGGCCAGGACCGGACGCCGGCCGACATGATCGGACAACTTGCCGAAGGTGAGCAGCGAGGCCAGCACCGCGAGCGCGTAGACGGCGAACACCACGGTGGTCGTGACCGGAGAGAAGTGCCAGCGCTCCTGGTAGATCCCGTAGAGCGGGGTCGGGGCCGCCGACGCGGCCAGGAACGACACGAGGATCGACGCGAGCAGCACCAGGGAGACCTTCGGCGAGAGTCGTGCCCGCCCCGCGAGAGACATGTCGGTGCTCCTCGGTTGCGCTGCAAGCGTCGGCTGTAGGGCCGCAGCGGCGTACCCGGTGCGCCGCGTCGCATGCCGGCGCGACGGCCCCGCGCGACCTCACTCGTCGCGCCGCGTCCCGAGGTGCTCGCGCAGCGCCGCCGCGATCTCGCCGGCCGCGCGGAGTTGGTCCGGCGTGAGAGCGTCGACGAACAACTCCCGGATGGCGCGCAGGTGCGGGAAGGTGGACTGCCGGAACGCGTCCGCCCCGGCCGGGGTGAGGAGCACCTCCGCCCCGCGGGGAACGGTGGGGCACTCCCGGCGGCGGATGAGCCCACGCCGCTCCATCCGACCCAAATGGTGGGAGAGCCGGCTGCGCTCCCACCCGATGTGTGCCGCGAGTACGGAGGAGCGCATCTGCCGGCCCTGCGCCTCACTGAGGGCGAGCAGCACGGCGTAGTCCCCCGGCGAGAGCGAGGAGTCGGCCTGCAGCCGGGAGGCGACCTGGGAGTTGAGGGCTTCCGTCGTCTCGACGAAATCCCGCCAGATCCGTAGCTCCTCCGTGGTCGGCAGCTGGCGTCCTCTCCGCCGCTCGGGTGTGGCGCTGGTCATCTCGGTCTCCAGGGAATTGACGTGTCAATCGGGAGGTTAGCATCATTGACACGTCAACAGGGAGGACCTCTTCCCACGGGTCACCGGCGCCAGCGCCGAGGAGGAGACATGACGGCTCAAGGCTTCGAACTGGGGCTGAACTCGTTCGGGGAGGTGGCCACCGACGGCGACCGGACCCTGACCGACGCCGAGACGGTACGACTGCTCGTCGAGGAGGCCCGGCTCGCGGAGTCGGTCGGGCTCGACGTGTTCAGCCTGGGTGAGCACTACCGGGAGGGCCACAACGACTCGGCGACACCGGTACTGCTCGCGGCGATGGCGACGGCGACCGACCGGATCCGCCTCGGCACCTCGGTCACGGTGCTCAGCACCAACGATCCGGTACGGCTCTACCACGAGTTCGCCACCCTCGACGCGGTGTCCGACGGTCGGGCCCAGCTCGTTCTCGGGCGGGCGTCGGCCACCGAGTCGTTCCCGCTGTTCGGCTACGACCTGGCGGAGTACGAGCGGTTGTTCGAGGAGAAGCTCGACCTGTTCGTCCGGCTCCAGCGGGACGAAAAGGTCACCTGGTCCGGGACGGTACGAAGTCCTCTCGTCGAGCAGCGACTGCATCCGCGAATGCGGCCGGGCGGCATCCCGACGTGGATCGGCGTCGGCGGGAGCCCGAACTCGGTGGTCCGCGCCGCCCGTTACGGGCTTCCGCTCATGCTCGCGATCATCGGCGGGCGTCCGCAGCGGTTCGCCGGCCACGTCGACCTCTACCTCCAGGCGCTCAAGCAGTTCGGCAACCCCGTGCAACCGATCGGGCAGCACTCACTCGGCCTAGTGGCGGACACCGACGAGGAGGCGGTGGAAACATGGTGGCGGTACTGGCAGCCGACCGTGGCGCGGCTCGCCGAGGAGCGCGGCTTCTACAAGCCGGACCGCGCACGCTACGAGGCCGAGATCGACCACGGAGCGCTGTTCGTCGGGTCCCCGGAAACGGTCGCACGGAAGATCGCCACCGTGGCCCGCGATCTGCGGCTGAGTCGATTCGACCTCAAGTACGACATCATGCACCTGCTCGCGAGGCACGCGCGCGAACCATCGAGCTGCTGGGCAGCGAGGTCGCGCCGCGGGTCCGGGAGCTGTTGGCGAAGGAGCCCACCAATGTCTGACCTCGTGTTCGGCCTCGACACCTTCGGCGACGTACCGGAGGACGACTCCGGTAAGCCTGTCTCCTACGCCGCGGCGATCCGACAGGTCGTCGACGAGGCGGTGCTCGCCGACGAACTCGGCGTCGACGTCATCGCCCTCGGCGAGCACCATCGGCCCGAGTACTCGGTGTCCACGCCGGAGACCGTGCTGGCGGGCATCGCCTCCCGCACCTCGCGCATCCGGCTCTCCTCCGGCGTGACGGTGCTCAGTTCCGACGACCCGGTCCGGGTGTTCCAACGCTTCGCCACCGTCGACGCGCTGTCGAACGGGCGGGCCGAGGTGATCCTCGGCCGCGGCTCGTTCACCGAGTCGTTCCCCCTGTTCGGCTACGACCTGGCCGACTACGACGTGCTGTTCGAGGAGCGGATCGAGCTGTTCGCGAAGCTGCTCGACGAGAAGCCGGTCACCTGGACCGGCAGCACGCGTGCACCGCTCAAGGACGCCGACGTGTTCCCGAAGACCGAATCGGGGCATCTCACCACCTGGGTGGGCGTCGGCGGCTCGCCGCAGTCGGTCGTCCGCACCGCCCGGTACGGCCTTCCGCTCATGCTCGCCATCATCGGCGGCGCTCCGGAGCGGTTCGCACCGTACATCGACCTCTACCGCAGGGCGGCCGACCAGCTCGGCACCACCGCGTATCCGGTCGGGATGCACTCGCCAGGCTTCGTCGCCGACACCGACGAGGAGGCGAAGGAGGTGTTCTGGCCGCACTACCGGGTCATGCGGAACCGGATCGGCGCGTTGCGGGGCTGGCCCCCGATCCGTCGCGAGGAGTTCGACTCCGAGGTGGAGCACGGCTCGCTGTACATCGGCTCACCGGAGACGGTGGCGCGCCGGATGGCTCGCGCCATCCGCAGCATCGGCGTCGGCCGGTTCGACCTCATCTACACCGCGGGAGCCCAGCCGGTCAGCGCCCGGATGCGCGCCGTGGAGCTCTACGGCTCCCGGGTGATCCCCATGGTCCGCGACATCCTGGCCAGCTGATCCGCCCACCGACATCGCACCGGCACCTTGGAAGGAAGACATGAACGACAACGGCCCCGACCGGCCCCAGACCCTCGCCGTCCTCGGGGCCGGCAAGGTGGGCACGGTTCTCGCCCGGCTCGCGCTCGCCGCCGGATACCGGGTGCTCGTCGCCGGCTCCGGCGACCCGGCGAAGATCGCCCTCACCATCGAGGTGCTCACGCCGGGGGCGATCGCGACCACCTCGGTCGACGCCGTGGCCGACGCCGACATCGTCATCCTCGCCCTGCCGCTGGGCAAGTACCGTGCCATCCCCGCCGAGGCACTGCGCGGCAAGCTCGTCGTCGACGCGATGAACTACTGGTGGGAGGTCGACGGCATCCGCGACGACCTGACCGACCCGCGCACCTCGTCGAGCGAGATCGTCCAGGCGTTCCTGTCCGGCGCACGGGTCGTGAAGGCGTTCAACCACATGGGGTACCACGATCTCGAGGACGAGGCGCGACCGGCCGGAGCCGCCGGCCGCAAGGCCATCGCGATCGCCGGGGACGACGCCGCCGATCTCGCCGCGGTGGCGTCCCTCGTCGACGCGCTCGGCTTCGACCCGGTCGTCGCCGGCGCGCTCGCCGAGGGCGTACGGCTCGAACCGGGCAGTGAGTTGTTCGGCGCCAACGTGACCGCCGCGGAGGTGCGCGCCATGCTCGACCGGTTTCCCGAGTCGGAGCGCGGACGGATCATCGCTGCCGCGCGGCGTTCCGACCTGCCCGGATGACCCTCCGGTCGCGGTTCTCTGGGCACCGCCAGGGACCGTCACCGGCACGGGTGACGGATCAGCCGCCGGAGCCCTCCTCCGCACCGTCGTGACTGTCACCCTCCAGGTAGACGTGCTGGTGTCCCTGACCGGAGTCGACATTGATCTGGTCGAGCTGGGTGGCGGCGACCGACCAGGCGGCGCTGGCCTGGGCTGCCTGTCGCTTGGCCAGGTCGACGAGCGCGGCCCTCTGCGCGGGTGGCCCCGTGAGGGCGAGGAGGTGGGCGTCGACGGCGAGGGACGCCTGTTCCACGGCGCTGCGCAGCGCCGTGCGGGCCACATTCGTGGCGGTGGTGCCCGACGGAGGGTTGGCGAACGGCGCCGCCGCCTGGACCAGGGTCTGCTGCCACTGACGGGCCTGTTCAGCGCTCGCCGGTCGAGACGCTGACGGGTCCGCCTGGATGGCGGTGAGGATGGGTTGTATCTGCTCCCGCAGGCGACGGGCTGTCGCCGTCAGCTCGACGATCTGCTGGCTGTCGCGTTGCGCGTCGGCCTTGCGGATGTCCGCGATGGTCGACTCGGTGCCGTCCGGTCGGCCGGCCGTGTAGCCGATGGCACCGCCCAGGAGAGCGGCCGCGAGTCCGACCGCCGCGACGACGGCCGCGAGACGCAGGACCCGCTGGCGGCGCGTGTCAGAGGTGGACAGCTGGTAGGAGGGCTTGCCGGTACGGCGCGACACAACATCTCCTCGCGTCGAGCGAAACGTGGTCGCAGCCTAGCTCGACGCGGCGACGATGGTCGATAGCCGGGAGGCGACCGTACCGTCTGGCACGCTGCCGCCCGGTCGTTGCCGGCGTTCGTTACCTGACCCGGGCGACGGCGCCGTTGAACGACACGTCCTGCACGGATGGACGCGGCTGCGGCGCGTCGTCGGCGCGCCACCGCGCCACCGACACGATGCCGGGCTCCACGAGGTCCAACCCGTCGAGGAGGCCCGCGAACTGCTCGGTGGTCCGGGCCTGGAACCGGCCGTCGTGGTTGTTCGCCTCCAGCTTCGCGGTCACCTCGGGCGACAGGTACTCCCAGGTCACGTGCGAGGCGACGACGTAGCTGCCGGACGGAAGCGCGGCGACGAGGCGGTTGAGGATGCTCCTCGGGGCCTCGTCGTCGCGGATGAAGTGCAGGATGGCGACCAGCATCAGCGCGACCGGCTGGGTGAGGTCCAACGTTGTGCGTAGGTCCGGATGGGAGAGGATCCGCTCCGGCTCACGCAGGTCGGCGTCGAGGTAGGCCGTGCGGCCCTCGGGCGTGCTGCTCAGCAGCGCGCGGGCGTGGGCGAGGACGATCGGGTCGTTGTCGACGTAGACGACCCGCGCCGACGGGTCGATCGCCTGGGCCACCTCGTGCGTGTTGTCGGCGGTCGGGATGCCGGTGCCGATGTCCAGAAACTGACGGACGCCGTGCAGCGCCAGGAAACGTACCGCGCGCTGCAGGAACAACCGGTTCTCGACGGCGGCGAGGCGAATGGTGGGCATCGCGGCCGCCAGCGCGTCGCCGGACTGCCGGTCGGCGGCGAAGTTGTCCTTGCCGCCCAGCAGGTAGTTGTACCTGCGGGCCGGGTGCGCGACGCTGGTGTCGATCCGATCTGCCGCTGAAAGCTCCCCGCCGCGGAACGTCAACCGGTCCTCCCATCGCCGCAATTCTCTCCACAAGGTACACACCCGACCGTCGACGCGGTGCCCGGCGGCGGACGGGTGCTCGTCAACGGGTCGGCCCGTCTCGGCACGCTTCCCCCGGGCTCGCGTCACCGCGTGACCCTGCGACGAGGTCGGCGGTGGTATGTGCCTGGATGCCGGGCTCTCCGCTGGCGGTGAATCGCGCGACGACCGCTCGGACGTGCCGCTCGGCCGGCTCGGCGAGGTCGTCGTAGACGGCCGCGAACAGCTGCCGGGCCGGCTGGCGGAGCCATCCCGCCGGAAGGAGTTCCAGCGGCAGCTGCGGGTCGAGGGTGGGAAAGCGCCGGAAGGTGTCCATGACCTCGGTACGCGCCCGCACCGCCGCCGAGCCCTCGACCTGGCCCGATCGCACCAGGGGCAGCATCGGTTCCCACCGCCGCAGGAACTCCTCGTAATGCCGTTTGATGGCATCGATGTCCCAGGCTTCGATGGGCGCACGTTGACTGGTCGTGTCGAGCGCGGTCTGTCGTCCACGGAACACCGTGACGCGGCCGGCCGACAGCTGGGCGAGCAACTCCCGCGCCGGTGGGGTCAGCTCGTACGGTGAGATCCACAGTCCGTCGTACAGCGGCGCGTATCCGAGCCACCGGAGCTGGCCGCGCAGGGTCCGCCGCTGCGCGCCGCGGTCCTGCGGCAGCGAGAAGGCGACGGTCGTCCAGCACCGGTCCCACGGCGTCGTCGCGGCGGTGGAGGTCAGAATCCACTGTGCCCCCGCGGAGAGGTTGGCCGCGGCGGCGCGGCTGAGCCGGTAGGAACTGTGCCGGCCCTGCCGGCTGCCTTCCAGCACACCCCGACGGGCCAGCCGGCTGATCGCGGTCCGGGCGCCGGCCGTGGTCACCCCCGACTCCGCGAGCAACGCGACGATGGCGGCGGACGGGAACGCGGCACGGGTCCGCACGCTGTAATCCGCCAGCAGGGTCACCGCGACACCCTGGGGCGAGTTGCCGGCCTGTCGTCGGGGCAGCCGAAGCGAGTGCTCCCCGTCGTCCGGATATATCTCCTCGATGTCGAACGGGCTCGCCACAGGCCCTCCGGGCTCGGCTCAGGGACGTTGTCCCGACTGTAGACGGAACTCCGGCGGGCTGGGTCGTCGTGGCAGGCGCGGACGACGCGATCGTTGATCGAGCGACATTGATTGACACTTATCGGTCCGCAGGGAACACTATTTGCTACGCGACCCAGACGAGCCGGGCAGGGCATCCACGCGTCATCGGCCGTGCTCGATCACCGCGGGTAGCCGGGCACACCCGCGAACGGGATGCGCGGCCAATCCCAACCTGCACAGGTGATCGAAGGAGTCGTTCCCGTGAGAATCAGAAGGACACTGTTGCTCGGCCTCGCCGCGTCGCTGGTGGCGGCCGGCCTGGTGGTTCCCACCTTGCGCCCCGCGTACGCCGCGTCGCTGGCCGAGGTCGCCAGCTTCGGCGACAACCCGGGCCGGATGCGCATGCATGTCTACGTTCCGGACGTCCGTCCGGCCAGGCCCGCGGTCGTGGTGGCCATGCACGGCTGCGGCGGTTCCGGCCCGGGCTTCTACTCCGGCAGTGAGTTCGCCGCCCAGGCCGACCGGTACGGATTCATCGTGATCTACCCGACCGCGACCCAGCAGGCCGGGTTCGGCAACTGCTTCGACGTGTGGTCGGACGCCGCCAAGCGCCGCGGCGGAGGCAGCGACCCGGTGTCGATCATTTCCATGATCCGGTACGCGCAGCAGCAGTACGGCGCCGACCCCGGCCGGGTCTACGCCACCGGCAGTTCGTCCGGCGGCATGATGACCAATCACATGCTGGCCCTGTACCCCGACGTGTTCAAGGCCGGCGCCGCGTTCATGGGGGTTCCCTACAACTGTTTCGCCAACGCCGCGGACTTCCCGCCCACCAGCAGCCAGTGCACCGGCGGCAACATGAACCGGACGCCGCAGCAGTGGGGTGACGCGGTCCGCCAGGCCCACCCCGGCTATTCCGGCCCCCGCCCGCGGGTGCAGTTGTGGCACGGCACCAACGACACGCTCGTGCCGTACTCGCTGCTGCAGGAGACGATCGAGCAGTGGACCAACGTGTTCGGGCTCAGCCAGACACCCACCTCCACCGACACGCCCCAGGCCAACTGGAACCGGCGCAGGTACGCCGACACCAGCGGCACCGTCCAGGTCGAGGCGTACAGCATCCAGGGCGCCGGGCACAGCCTGCCGTCCGGCGGCATGGCCGCGTCCGCCGTCCAGTTCTTCGGCCTGACCACCCCACCCACGACACCCACGCCGACTGCGACCCCCACACCGACCACGACGCCCACCCCGACCACGCCGCCGGTTGCCGGCGCGTGCCGGGTGAGCATCGCCATCAACGCCTGGAGCAGCGGGCTGACCGAGAACGTCACCATCACCAACACCGGCGCCAGTGCCATAAACGGCTGGTCCCTCGTCTTCACCCTCCCCGGCGGGCAGACCGTCACCTCGGGCTGGAACGCCACCTACTCCCCCACGTCCGGGCAGGTGACGGCCAGGAACGTCGCGTACAACGCCGGCATCCCACCGAACGGATCGGTGAGCATCGGCTTCCAGGCCGCGCACACCGGCAACACCGCCGGGCCGGGTTCGTTCACCCTCAACGGCGCCGCCTGCACGATCGCCTGACATCGACGCCCCCTGCGGGGCGGCCCGCTCGAGCCGGCCCCGTCGCACGCCGCGGCGGGGCCGGCTCGGGTTGTCGACCCCGCCCGAGGCGCTAGCTCCCTGCCGGCACCTGGTCCTTGACCTCGTCGTAGCTGACCGCGCCGGGCGCTGCGGTCGGCGCGTAGATCACGCGGATCACGCCCGTCGGGAACACCTCCGTCGCCGTCACCTTCAGGTGGTACGGCGTCTCCCCGTCGTCGAACAGCCTGCGACCCTTGCGCGCCGCCACCGGATGCACCAGAAGGCGCAGCTCGTCGACCAGCCCTGCGGCGAGCAACTGCTGCACCACCGAGATCGACCCGGGAATCAGGACACCTCTGCTGGCGGCGTCGGCCCGGAGCGAGGCGACCGCGTCGAGGAGATCGCCGGAGAGCAGTTCCGAGTTACGCCAGGAAAAGGTCAGCGGCTGGCGTGAGACGACGACCTTGCGCACGTCCCCGAGTTGCTTGGCGAACGACGCGTCCTCCCCTCCGGCGGCCTCGCGGTCGGGCCAGGCGCCGGCGAAGCTGTCGTACGTCTCGCGGCCGATGAGCAACACGTCGGCGGTGTCGTAGTCCTCGCCGACGGCGCGGCCCATGTTGTCGTCGAAGTACGGGAAGTGCCAATCGGGATCGATCTCGGCCACACCGTCGGCCGAGATGAACAGCGTGGAGATGACCTTTGCCATCGCGGTGCCCCTTCGAATCAGGTGATGTCGTCAGGTGAACCGCCACAGCATCCCAAAATCATCAGCCGTCCACGGGCACCGCGCCGTGATCCTCGTCGGAGCCGCGGCCCGGGGATATGGTGCGCCGATGGAGGAGCTCACCCGCCTGTTCCGCCTGGCCGCTGACCACGCCGCCGACTACCGGAGGTCGTTGCCCGACCGGCCGGTCGGGGCGCCACCCGATCAGGCCGCGTTGACCCGGGCGTTCTCCGGCCCGCTGCCCGCGACGCCCTGCCCGGCGGAGCAGGTGGTCACGGACCTGCTCGCCGCGGCCGAGCCCGGCCTGGTCGCCAGCGCCGGCCCGCGGTACTTCGGGTTCGTGGTGGGTGGCGCGCTGCCGTCGGCCACCGCCGCCGACATGCTCGCCGTCGGCTGGGACCAGCTCGCGTTCAACGCCGTCACCTCGCCGGCCGCCATCGCGGCCGAGGCCGCCGCCGCAGCCTGGCTGAAGGAGCTGCTGGGGATTCCGACGGCGGCATCGGTCGGCTTCGTCACCGGTGGCCAGGCCGCCAACACCGCCGGGCTCGCCGCCGCACGGCACCAGGTGCTGGCCGACGTGGGCTGGGACGTGGAACGACGCGGGTTGCTCGGGGCGCCGCCGGTCCGGGTGATCGCCGGGGACGAGCGACACGGCACCATCGACCGGGCGCTGCGCCTGCTCGGCCTGGGCGTGGACGCGGTGCAGCCGGTGCGAACCGGCCCGAACGGCGCCATCGACCTCGGGTCGCTGCGGGACGTCCTGAAAGCCGGTCCGGCCGGCCCGACCATCGTGTGTCTCCAGGCCGGCAACGTGAACACCGGCGCCTGCGACGAGTTGCGGGAGGCGTGCGAGCTGGCCCACCGGCACGGGGGCTGGGCGCACGTCGACGGCGCCTTCGGCCTGTGGGCCGCGGCGAGCCCGGCGACCCGCCACCTGGTGGACGGGCTGGAGTTGGCCGACTCGTGGGCCTGCGACGGCCACAAGTGGCTCAACCTGCCGTACGACACCGCCTTCGCGTTCTGCGCGCGGCCCGACACGCACGCGGCGGCGATGTCCTACGCCGCCGCGTACCTGGTGGGATCCGGTGGCGTCCCGACGGGCGCGAATCTCACCGCCGAGTCCTCGCGCCGCGCCCGCGGGTTCGCGGTCTGGGCCGGCCTACGCGAGTTGGGGCGCGACGGGCTGGCGGCCCTGGTGGACCGTTGCTGCGCGTTGGCCCGCCGGTTCGCCGAGGGTCTGACCGCGGCCGGGTTCGAGGTGGCGAACGAGGTGGTGCTCAACCAGGTGCTGGTCGGCTTCGGTGACGACGCGCGCACCGACCGGGTGGTGGACGCGGTGCAGGCGGACGGCACCTGCTGGGCAGGCGGTACGACGTGGCGGGGTCGACGGTTCATGCGGATCTCGGTGTCGAACGCCACCACCACCGAGGCGGACGTCGACCGGTCGATCGCGGCGATCACCCGTCTCGCCGTCTGACGTCGACCTGGAACGCCACACCGGCTGCCGTTCGACCGGTGCGACGACAACTGCGCGCAACCGCTTGCCGGCCCGTCGAGCGCCCCTCGACCATGAGCCCATGCGGCCAGGACGTCGTGTCATTCTCGGGGTCGACGTGGGCGCCACGGCCGTGCGGGCGGCCGCGTTCGCGCTGGGCGGGGGCGCGCGGCACGTCGCGACCCGGGAGTACCCGCTGCTCCAGCCGGAGCCCCGCTGGCGGGTACAGGATCCGGACCTGCTCGTGGCGGCCACCCTGGAGGTGACGTCCGCGTGTGTCGCCGACACCGCCGGCGCCGAGGTGGTCGCCCTCGCGCTGAGTTCCGCCACGTACGGCCTGATCGGGCTGGACGCGGCGATGACGCCGGTGACACCGCTGCTGACCCGGGCCGACGCGCGGTCGTCGGAGGCGGCTCGCGACCTGCGGGCCGGCGGGCAGGGCCGGGACCTGCACCGGCTGACCGGCACGCCGGTGCACCCGGCCAGTCCGCTGTGCAAGCTCGTATGGTTCGCCCGCCACGAGCCGTACCTCTGCACGAGGGCGCGGTGGTGGATCGGCCTCAAGGACTACCTGCTCTACCGGCTCACCGGGAGGCTGGTCACCGAGCTGTCCTCGGCGTCCGGCACCGGAATGCTCGACGTGCGGCGTCGAATGTGGAGCCGCGACGCGCTCGACCTCGCCGGCGTGTGCGAGAGCCAGTTGCCTCCCGTCCTGCCGACGACGGCGTTGTTGCGGCTGTCGGCCACCGCCGCTCGTGCGGTCGGCCTGCCCTCCGGCACGCCGGTCGTCGTGGGTGCGGGCGACGGCCCGTCGGGCATCCTGGGCGCGGCGGCGATCGACAGCACCGTCGGTGGGCTGTCACTCGGAGCCACGGCGGTCCTGCGCACGGTTGTCACCTCGCCGCTCGTCGACCCGACCGAGACATTCCTCTGCGACGCCCTGACCGAGGACGCGTGGGTTGTCGGGACGACGGTCAGCAACGGCGGCAACGTGGTGCGGTGGGCGGGGCGCGTCCTCACACCCGACCTGCATCCGGCGTCCGGTGACGACCGTGCCGTACCCGGGCTCCTGGGTCTCGCCGAGCGGGTCCCGGCGGGTAGCGACGGCCTCGTGATGCTGCCGTACCTGATGGCCGACGGGACGTCGACAGGCGACTCCGGCCCGCCCGGTGCGTATCTGGGGCTGCGCGCCGAGCACTCCCGAGGTCACCTGGTCCGGGCCGCCGTCGAGGGGGTATGCCTGCACCTCGGCGTCCTCCTCGATCACCTGGCGGAGCTGACGCCAATCAGCGGCGTACGGCTCACCGGCCAGGCCTTCCGCTCCGCGCTGTGGCGTCGGGTGATGACGGCGGTCCTCGATCGTCCGACCCACACGGCCGTTCGCGCCGAGGACCCGGCCCTCGGCGCGGCGGCGCTCGGCCTCTTCGCGATCGGCCTCGCTCCCGATCTCAAGGAGGCCGTCACCCAACTCGACGCCGAGAATGCCCGCACCGAACCGGTCGCGGCCGACCCCGCCCTCGCCGCCGCCTACCGCGGCCTGCGCGCCACGCTGCCCGCGCTCGTCAGCGCGGCGGGTCGGATGGGCGAGATCCTCGACGAGGCGACGAGTGGCCTCAGTGCTCAGGGTCCTCTTTCACCTGTGCCACGAGCTGGGTCGGGTTGACGTACCGCAGCGCGACGACGAGCAGGACGAGCATCATCGAGGTGTAGATGACCGCCATCGCGTCGACCGACTGCTGCGCCCGGATCCCGGACGCGGACATCGAGTAGTAGAGCGCCACGACGAGGGTCTGCGAGTCGGGTCCCGCCGTCAGGAACGTCAGCTCGAACATGCCCACGGTCCGCACGAGAACGAGGATCGCCGAGGCGAGGATGCCCGGCACCAGCAACGGCGTGAGTACCCGGAGGAACACCGTCCGCAGTCCCGCGCCGCACATGCGAGCGGCGCTCTCGATCCGCGGATCGATCTGCTCGATGAACGGCGTCATGGTCAGAATGACGAAGGGCACCGAGGGGACGAGGTTGGCGAGGACGACCCCGGACATGTTCCCGGCCAGGCCGAACTTGTACAGGACGGTCGCGAGGGGGATGCCGTACGTGATCGGCGGCATCAGGATCGGCAGCAGAAACACGAGGAAGATCAACCGTTTGCCGGGGAACGACCGTCGCGCGAGGACGTAGGCGGCTGGCACGCCGATCAGCAACGAGAGACCCACGACGAGTACGGAGACCTCGAGCGTCACGACGATGACCTGGAGAAGCGCGAACTCCTCCCAGGCCCGGCCGTACCAACTGGTGGTGTAGCCGTCGGGGAGCCAGGTGTCGAACCAGCGCCGGCCGAACGAGCTGACCAGCACGGATGCCACGACACCCAGCAGGTTGAGGAAGAAGAAGATGACGACGCCCCACACGATCCACGCGGCCGGTCGGGCTACGACGCGCCGCCGTCGGTCGGTGGGGACCGGGGGCCGTGCCGGTGGCGCCTGGGTGATCGTTGCCATCAGCCCTTGCCTCCCGTGGAGCCCGTGTAGAAACGACTGCGCGCACCCAGGACCAGCGCGATGATGACCAGCTCGACGAAGCCCATGATCATGGCGATCGCCGACGCGTACGGGTAGTCGTACTGCTCGTACGCGGCCTGGTACGCGGCGAGGGAGATGACCCGTGTCTCACCGGCCGGATTGCCGACCAGGACGGCCGACGGGAACACGCTGAACGCCAGCACGAACGTCAGGCAGAAGGTCGTCGCCAGGCCGGGCATCAGCAGCGGAAGGGTTATCCGCGTGAAGCGGCGACGCCAGTCCGCCCCCAGCGTCGCCGCCGCCCGCTCCAGGGTGGGGTCGATGCCGGAGAGGTACGAGAGCACCAGCAGGAACGCGAACGGAAAACCGGTGATCACCAGCGAGAAGAACACACCCCAGTAGTTGTGGGTCAACCGCACCGGCTCGTCGACGAGGTTCGTGGAGAGCAGGATCCGGTTGAACCAACCCGTCGGGCCGAGGAAGTTCAGCAGGCCCTGGGCGGTGAGCACCGTACCGAGCGTGATCGGCACGACCAGCAGCGTGGTGACCAACCGTTTGCCCCGGAACCGCCCACGCATCCGGTACGCGATCGGCACGGCGGCGAGGACGTTCAGGAGCGCAGCGGGCAAGGCGATCCGCAACGTGATCCAGATGGTGTCCCGCTCGTAGGCGTCGGAGAAGAACCGGGCGTAGTCGCTGAACGGCCCGCCGTCGGTCGGCTGGAACGAGAGGGTCAGCCCGTAGAAGAACGGGTAGAGGAACAGCGCGACGACGAAGATCAGGGCCGGGGCCAGCAACCAGAGCTGACGGTCGACGCCGCGCTCGGCGAGGCGGTGCCGCCAGTGCGTCAGCGGCCTGCCGCTCACCGCGGCGCCCCTGCGCTGTCCGTGAGACGGTCCGACCGATCCTCGGTCGTCCGCTCCGCGTCCGCGGGATAGACGAGGAGCCGCCCCGGATCGATGGCCAGCTTCACCTGGTCGCCTGGCGCGATCCGCTGCTCGGTACGCAGGTGCAGCAACTGCCCCGCGTCGGTGCGGGCCTCGGCCGCCAGCTCGCGGCCCTGGTACTCCACCACCTCGATCGTCGCCGACATCGCGTTACGGGTTTCGCCGGGCCCGTCCACGCGGACGTCCTCCGGGCGTACCGCGACGACCACCTCCGCCCGATCCTGGAGGTCGCCCATGGCCTCGCCGAGCAGGCGATGGCCGGACGACTCCACCGTGGCCCGCGAGCCGTCCAACTGCTCCACCCGCCCCCGCCACAGGTTGCGGTAGCCCATGAAGTCGGCGACGTGCCAGTTCGCCGGCCGGGTGTGCATCTCACGCGGCGACCCGATCTGCTGCACCCGCCCCTTTCGCAGCACCACCAGCCGGTCGGCCAGCGACAGCGCCTCCTCCTGGTCGTGGGTCACGTAGACGGTGGTGAGCCCCAGCGACTGGTGCAACCGACGGATCTCGGTACGCATCTCCAGGCGCAGTTTCGCGTCGAGGTTGCTCAGCGGCTCGTCCATCAGCACGAGGGACGGTTCGAAGACCACGGCGCGGGCGATGGCGACGCGTTGCTGCTGACCGCCGGAGAGCTGGCCGGGCAGCTTGTCGACGTGGTCCTCGAGCCGCACCAGCCGCACCGCCTCCTCCGTACGCCGCCGGGTCTCCTCCTTCGGCAGTCGCCGCATGCGCAGGCCGAAGGCGATGTTCGCCCGGACCGTCAGGTGCGGGAAGAGGGCGTAGCTCTGGAACACCATGCCGAAGCCACGCCGCTCCGGTGGCAGCGTGTCGATCCGGCGCTCGTCCTGCCAGATGCTCCCCGCCGTCAACGGCAGGAGCCCGGCCAGGCAGTTCAGGGCGGTCGACTTGCCGCAGCCGGACGGGCCGAGCAGAGCGATGAACTCCCCCGCCTCGATCGTCAGGTCCAGGTCGGTCAGCGCGTCCTGGCCGCCGAACCGGCGGGACACCCCGTGCAACCGCAGCTGGGAGAAGGCGCTCATCCCTGCTTGACCTTTCCGCCGCCGATCTCGCGGTCCCACCGGTTGAACGCCGCCACGAGGCTCTTGGCGTCCAGCGGGACCTCGGTCGGGTTCCCGGCGATCAACGCGTCGTACTCGGGGCGGCCGAACTCCCGGATCGCGTCCCGGCTCTTCTGCGGCGCCGAGGAGAGCTGCACGTCCCGCACCGCCGGCCCCGGGTAGAAGTAACCCTCGTCGTACGCCTTGGCCTGTTGTTCGGGAGTGAGCATGAACGCCAGCAGGGCCAGCACCGCGGCCTGGGTGTCGGTCGACACGCCCTTGGGCAGGACCGCGTAGTGCGCGTCGGTGACCCAGTGGAAGCCGTCGATCGTGGCGATCCTGGCGTCCTTGGGAACCGTGCCCAGCACGCGGGGGTTGATGTCCCAGCCGGTGGTGCTGACGATCAGGTGGGCGGTGCCGTTGGCGAGGTTCTTCATCGTCTCGGTGGTGCCCGACGGGTAGTAGTCGACGTACTGACCCAGCTCCTTGAGGAAGGCCCACGTCTTGTCCCATCCCGCCGTGGGGTCCTTGGGGTTCGTGTCGCCCAGGATGTACGGCAGGCCCATCAGGAACGTCCGTCCGGGGCCCGAGTTGGCCGGCCGGGCGTACTGGAACTTCCTGGGGTTGGCCCTGGCCCAGGCGAGCAGGGCTTGCGCGCTTGTCGGTGGCGTGGACAGGCGGGACGGCAGATATTCGAGCAGTGGGCCGGACGGGTAGTAGGTGACGGTGACGCCCGCGTTGCCGGCGAGCCGCTGCATGGCGGCGGCCGGTTCCAGGTAGTTCCGCATGCCGCCGAGGCGGTCCTGGAACGTCGGCAACACGTCGATCCAGAGCCCCTGCTCGATGCCGGCGGCGAGACCGTCGACGCCGGTCAGCACGAGACCGATGTCCACCCGGTTGGCGCCCTGCTGGGCTTTGATCTTGCCAGCCAGTTCGGGCGCCGGCGCCTTCGAGTACGTCACCCGGGAGATCACGTCGGAGTTCCTCGAGACGAACTCGTCGATCATCCCCTGCGTCAGTTGCAGGTTGCCGGCGACGTCGAGAACGTTGAGCGTCACGGCCCGGCCGGGCCGCTGTGGCACCTCACCCGTGGTGTCGCCCGAGGACGTGCCGGGTGCCTCCGGCGCCCCACATCCGACCGCGCCCACGAAGAGCGACGATGCCGTGACCATGAGGGCGCCGCGCCGCGTCATACCCATCAGTCGTTCCCTTCATCGACTACCCGGGCCGGCCAGGTAGGTCCACGCTCCGCGCAGGTGGGGTCGCCATCCAGGCCGCCCTACATGTGCCATCCGTGACGATTGAGACAGCCGGCACGGCACGACGGCAACGGGTTGCCATGTATTGCCTCGCGCAAATGCCTTGATCGAAGATGATTGTTGCCTGGGCGTTGCCGAGCACCCACCGGCGTCATAGCATGATCACGGCGCGTAGCCGGGGGGAGCATGACGATGCCCGACCACACCAGCCCGCCGGACAAGAGGGCCACGATCTACGACGTCGCGGCCGAAGCCAACGTCTCACCGTCCACGGTGTCCCGCGCCTTCTCCAAACCCAGCCGGGTCAACTCCGAGACCGCCGAACGGATCCGGCAGGTCGCCGAGCGGCTGGGCTACCGGACCAACCCGCTGGCCCGCGCACTCACCACGTCCCGCACGCACATGATCGCGCTCGTCATCGCCGACATCACCAACCCGGTGTACGCCGAGATCGTCCGCGGGGCGCAGGAGGCGGCGATGAGCGGCGAATACACCACGGTGCTGATCGACGCCCAGGAGTCCGACCGCCTGGAGCGGGCCGCGATCGAACGGGCGATGTCGACCGTCGACGGGATCGTGCTGGCCAGCAGCCGGATGTCCGACTCGGCCATCCGGATGTTCGCCAAGCAACGGCCGGTGGTGGTCCTCAACCGCGCGATCAGCGACGTGCCCTGCGTCGTCACGGACAATCCGCGCGGGGTGCGCCGGGTCGCCGAGCACCTCGGTGAGCTGGGACACGACCACATCACCTACGTGTCGGGGCCGCAGGCGTCCTGGCCGAACGGGACCCGCTGGCGGGCGCTGCTCGAGGCGGGCATGGAGCTCGAGATCAAGGTGCGCCAGATCGGTCCGTTCAGCCCGACGATCGAGGGTGGCGAGCGGGCGGCCGTCGAGTTGTTCGCACGCCCGGCGACGGCCGTCCTCGCCTTCAACGACCAGATGGCGATCGGCCTCATCCGCGGTCTCAACCGGATGGGCGTCGACGTGCCCGGCGACGTCAGCATCGTGGGCTTCGACAACATCCCCGCCGCCGACATCGTCACGCCCGGACTGACCACGGTCGCGGCGCCGCTCTACGCCGAGGGTTCGGCCGCCACCCGGCACCTGCTCACGATGATCCGGGGAGCCCACGGGCACACCGGCCGACCGATGGTCCTGCCGGTACGCCTCGTGATCCGCCGCTCGACGGCCACCCGCAACCCGAGCCCAGGTCGGGCTCGATCGCCCTGGGTACGCCAGCGGCCCAGGCCCAATCCGGCGGCGCGCCTGTCGTGACGCCCTGACGTCCCCCACGCACACGGCGCGACAAGAAACGACAACTCGTTGCCACCACGGCGAGTCCCGGGCCAGCATCGGCCGAGCCATTCACTGTCGTCGCAGCAGGCGAGACGGGCCGGTGCCGCGCCGCGGCGGACGAGGGAGGAGAAGGCGATGATCCGAGGTTCGGTGCCCCGGCTACGACGCACTCTCGTCGTGCTGGGCACGGCGCTCGCCACGGTCGCGGCCACCCTCGCGGTCGCCACGACGCCGGTCGCCGCGGCCGGGTCACCGGACGACTACAGCGGCTCCGACCTGTGGCTGCGGTACGTGCCGGTCAGCGACGCGAAGCTGCTCCGCGACTACCGACGTACGGTCACGGCGATCGTGGTCGAGAACGCCGACGCGGACAGGGTCCACCGGCACACGGCGGACCTCACGATGGCGCCCGGGTCCACAGAGAAGCTCGTGGAGACCACACTCGGCGCCGCTCGGGACGAGCTGGTACGCGGCCTGGGCGGGATGCTCGGCCAACCGACCCCCGTGACGACGGCCGGCGCGGGCACCGTCCGAGACGGTTCGGTGGTGGTGGGGACGCCCGCGAGTTCACCGCTGGTACGCCGCGCCGTATCGGCCCGCGACCTGGCCGCCGTCGGCGACGAGGGCTACCTCGTCCGCTCGGTGTCCAGGGGAAGGGCACGGTTCACCGTCATCGCCGGCAACTCCGACCTCGGCGCTCTGTACGGGACCTTCGCCTTCCTGCGGCTCATGCAGACGCAGAAGCCCGTCGACCACCTCCGCATCGCCGACTCACCGAAGATCAAGCACCGGTTGCTGAACAACTGGGAGACCGAGCGCCTGTACGCCGGCAACAACGCCTCCGGGCTCGGCGGGTTGAACGGGGAGAGCGGGGCGATCTTCAACTTCGCCGCGACCGGGGCCAGCGCCGGCCGGAATCTGCCCGTCATCCTCGACCGCTACATCGTGATGGCACGGGCGCTGGCCTCCCTCGGCATCAACGGCATCACCATCAACAACGTCAATGCCGACAACGCCTACCTGACGAGCGCTCGGATCGCGCAGGAGGCGGCCCTCGCCGACGCCCTGCGCCCGTACGGCATCCGACTGGGCCTGTCCATCCGCTACACCGCCCCCACGGACAGCCGGTTCGCGCCGGACACGCTGACCAACAGCCAGCTCGACCCCTACGGCACCGAGTTCCGGGGCTGGTGGACCCGCCGGGCCCAGCAGGTCCAGAGCGCCATCCCGGACTTCATGGGCTTCACCGTGAAGGCCAACTCCGAGGGCCAACCGGGACCGCAGGACTTCGGGTACGACCACGGCGACGGCGCCAACGGCATCGCGGCCGCGGTGGCCCCGCTCGGGATGACCGTGCACTGGCGGACGTTCGTCTACAACGCCGAGGTCGACAACGACCGGCTCAAGCGGGCCTATCTGGAGTTCGGGCCGATCGACGACGAGGTCCAACCGGACGGCACCAGGGGACGCTTCGCCGACAACGTGTTCCTCCAGACGAAGAACGGGCCGCTCGACTTCCAGGCCCGGGAGCCCATCCACCCGATGTTCGGCCGGATGGAGAACACCAACCAGGCCCTGGAGCTTCAGGTCACCCAGGAGTACACCGGCCAGAACTGGATGCTGACGTACCTCGGTCCGATGTACGAGGAGGTCCTCAAGACCGACACGTACGCGACCGACGAGAACGGAAAGCTGCTGCGCGAGCGCCTGGTCGGCAACATCGTCGACGGCAGCGCGCAGCACCATCCGGACACCGCCATCGTCGGTGTCGCCAATCTCGGCAACGCCGACAACCTGACCGGACACCACTTCTCCCAGGCGAACCTCTTCGCCTTCGGCCGCCAGGCGTGGAACTGGACGCTCGACTCGACGGACATCGCCACCGACTGGGTGCGGATGACCTGGAGCAACGACCGGCGCGTCGTCGACACCATCCGCACGATGATGATGGGCTCGTGGGAGGCGCTGGTCAGCTACCAGACACCGCTGGGCATCGGTCACCAGTTCGCCGAGGGCGCCCACTACCGCCCCGACCCCGCCGACTGGGCCGGCCGCGACGACTGGAGCCCGGTCTACTACAACAAGGCCGACAGCGCCGGCCTCGGCTTCGACCGCTCCCCCACCGGCAGCAACCTGGCCGCCCAGTACTTCCCCAGACTCCAACGGCGCTACGGGGACATCGACTCCGTCCCGGAGAACCTGCTGATGTGGTTCCACCATGTGCCGTGGGGTCATCGGATGGACAGCGGCCGGCCGTTCTGGGACGAACTGGTCTACCGCTACCAGATGGGCGTCCAGTACGTGACCTGGATGCGGGAGACCTGGGAGACGCTCCGGACCGACATCGACGCGCGCCGGTTCGGGGAGGTACGCGCCAAACTGGCCGTCCACGAGGCGGACGCGCCGACTGGCGGGACACCTCGGTGAACTACTGGAAGGAGTTCAGCGGGCGGGACGTCCCGGTGGACGACGCGCCACTCTCCGCGAAGATCGTCGTGGGTGGCAAGGAGTTCGGCGGCTTCAACCTGTCGGACGACTCGTACACCATCCCGGTGCCGGCGGGGGCGTCGCCGACGATCACCCGGGTGCGGACGGCCGACCGGAACGCCCGCTACGAGATCGTCTCCCAGGCGGCCGGCGTCCCCGGGCGGGCGGTCGTCAAGGTCACCACGGAGGGCTTCTTCGGCCCTCTCGTGAAGAACTACGTCTTCGACCTGGTCAGCGACACGACGCTCAGGAGTCTGGCGGTCAACGGCAAGCGCCTGGCCTCCTTCTCGCCGAAGGTCCTGCGCTACAACGCCCTCCTACCGGCCGGCACGGTGACCGTGCCGACGGTCACTGCCGTCGCCGCCGATCCGGCGGCCACCGTCACGGTCGAGCAGGCGGGCAGCGCCACCGGGCAGGCGCGGGTCAGCGTCACGATCGGCGCCGCGTCGTCCGTCTACCTCGTGGACCTGAACACCACGATCACGGGCAGCGACGACTTCGACTCGACCGCGCTCGGGCCGCAGTGGCAGTGGGTACGTCCGGACGAGAGCAGGTGGCGTCTGGCCGACGGGTCCCTGGTCATCACCGCGCAGCAGGGCGACCTGCAGGGCAGTGCGAACACCGCGAAGAACCTCGCGCTCCAGGACGTCGACGGTGACTGGACGGCCGAGTCCAGGGTCGTCTTCGCACGCCCGCTCGCCAACGACAACGAGCAGGGTGGCGTCCTCGCCTACGCCGACGACGACAACTACGTGAAGCTCGCCTGGGAGATGGGCAGCGCGACCGCGGCCATCAACAAGCTACGGGTCGTGTTCCTGCGGGAGCAGAACGGCGTCGCCTCGACGCTGGAGATCACCGGCGCCGACGCCCAGCGGATCGTCGGGGCCGACGGTGCCGTCTGGCTCCGACTCACCAAGACCGGAGACCACTACCGCGCCTACTACTCGAACGACGGAAGCGTCTACCGCTACATCGGCGCCACGACGTTGAGCGCCGAGCCGACGAAGGCCGGACTTCTGGCCTTCAACCGGGCGGGGACCTCCACCGATCTCGATGTCACGTTCGACTACTTCCACGTCGAGAGCCGAGGCGAGCCGATCCGGTAGCGGCACACGGCGGAGGCGTCAGATCAACGGCGCGTACCACTGGGCGCCGGTCACCCGGGTCCGCCGCGCTGTGTGCGGTTCGACTCGACCCGCATGCCGTGCTCGCGCGGCATGCGGGTCGTCACGGCGACGATTCTCACACGGGCCCGCGGCAGCCTTGACCGGCGCAGGAGCGGCACAATCGGCGTGCGGCATGCCGACGACGAGGTTGACATGAAGCGCGGTTGAGGTTTTAACCTCCGCCGTGGATCACGTTGCTGAGGGATCCACAGAGGTTGTCCGCTGCTGGAAGGAATCTGATGCACCTGCCACGCCTTCTGCGCCCACGCACCGTCGTGAGCGCCCACTGCGATCTGCCCTGCGGCGTCTATGACCCGGCGCAGGCCCGCATCGAGGCCGAGTCGATCAAGGCGATCTGCGAGAAGTACCAGGCCAACGACGATCCGGAGTTCCGCACTCGGTCGTTGATCATCAAGGAGCAGCGGGCCGAGCTGGTCAAACACCACCTCTGGGTCCTGTGGACCGACTACTTCAAGGCACCGCACTTCGAGAAGTATCCGCAGCTGCACGGCCTCTTCAACGAGGCCACCAAGCTGGCCGGCGCCGGCGGCGCGAAGGGGGTCGCGGACCCGGCCGTCGCGGAGCAGTTGCTCGCGAAGATCGAGGAGATCTCGAAGATCTTCTGGGAGACCAAGCAGGGCTGAGCCGTCGAGACCGGGTGGCGTTCTGCCACCCGGTTCAGCACACCCCGATCGGGAGGACCGCATGACGTCGCGCACCGACCTCGTCGAAGACCTGATGAGTCGATTTCCGCAGGTGCCACGCGAGGCGGTCATCAAGGAGGACCTGCTGCGCGGCGGGCTCGCCTTCGACGACGCGGCGTTGACCGACAACGAGAACGGCACCGTCAAGCCGAAGTCGTACTTCATCTTCTCGTTCGATCACCGGACGCTCCCGGAGCTGGGGACGGCCGCGCTGCGCCGGCCGCCGGAGGAGGTCGTCCTCACCGGAGGGCCGTACGAGCTGCGCCGCACCGTCGTCTCGGTCCGCACCAACCCCGGATCGCCGTACCGCGTCCGCACCGACAGCGACGGACGGCTGCGCCTGTTCCTCGACGGACGGGCGATCGCGGACGTCGGACTACCTCCGATGCCGAGCTACTACCGGCACACACTCGCCAACGGGAAATCGGTGATGGAGGTCGCCCCGACCATCCAGTGGGGCTACCTCATCTACCTGACCGCGTTCCGGGTCTGCCAGTACTTCGGGGCGAAAGAGGAATGCCAGTACTGCGACATCAACCACAACTGGCGACAGCACAAGCAGGCTGGTCGTCCCTACACCGGCGTCAAACCCGTCGACGAGGTGCTGGAGGCTCTGGAGATCATCGACCGGCACGACACCGAGCGGGCCTCGCAGGCGTACACCCTCACCGGTGGCAGCATCACCTCGCACGTCGGCGGGCTGGCCGAGGCGGACTTCTACGGCCAGTACGCGCAGGCGATCGAGGAACGGTTCCCGGGGCGGTGGATCGGAAAGGTCGTCGCCCAGGCACTCCCCCGAGCCGACGTGCAACGATTCCACGACTACGGGATCCGCATCTACCACCCCAACTACGAGGTGTGGGACAAGCGGCTGTTCGAGTTGTACTGCCCGGGCAAGGAGCGCTACGTCGGCCGGGAGGAGTGGCATCGCCGCATCCTCGACTCCGCCGAGGTGTTCGGCCCGCGCAACGTGATCCCGAATTTCGTGGCGGGCGTCGAGATGGCCGCCCCGCACGGCTTCACGAACGTGGGCGAGGCGATCGACTCCACCGCGGAAGGGCTCGAATACTTCATGTCGCGTGGCATCACCCCGCGGTTCACCACCTGGTGCCCGGAGCCGACCACGCCGCTCGGCCGCGCCAACCCCGAAGGCGCCCCGCTCGAATACCACGTCCGCCTGCTGGAGGTCTACCGAGCGACCATGGACGCCCACGGCCTCTTCAGCCCGCCGGGATACGGCCCCGCCGGGCCAGGTCGAGCCGTGTTCTCGGTCAGCTCCTTCATGGACACCCTGCCGTCTGCGATCTCCTGACCGGGGCCGTGTTCCGCCAGGCCGGCCGACGTGACGGCTTCCCGGCGGACGAGCCGCCGGCCCAGGCTGAGCCGACCCGCCGCGCGACGGGGCCGGCCCAGCCGATCTCGGGTCTGGTCAGCTGTTGAGCCTGGCGATCAGGGCGGTGGCCATACCCTGCTCACCGCGGGCGTTCGGGTGGAACGGGGCGGCCGAGTTCTGGGGTACCAGCCCTTCCACCCACCGGGTGCCGCTGCTCTTGCACGCGTCGCGGCCGATCGACGGGGTGTAGACGTCGGCGTAGGTGGCGCCGTTGGCGGCCGCGGTGCTGGCCAGCATCGCGTTGAGCGACTTCTCGACGCCGCGCAGATACGGCACGTCCTGGTAGGCGATCGGGACGACGGGCCAGCAGCCGTATCCGGTGTCCGGCACGATCG
The DNA here is from genome assembly GCF_016802865.1 of Micromonospora parastrephiae. Lineage (GTDB taxonomy): Bacteria > Actinomycetota > Actinomycetes > Mycobacteriales > Micromonosporaceae > Micromonospora > Micromonospora parastrephiae. The sequence continues at coordinate 50,588 of NZ_JAEVHM010000013.1, forward strand.
CCGGGTACCCGAGCACCACGACCCGCGCGCCCGGCGCGGCCCTGCGGACCCCCTGCAGCACGCTGGTCACCTTCGGCACGGTGGCGGCGATCCGGGCCTGCAACTGGTCGACGCCCCCGGCGGTGTACCGGTCCTTGCACGGCGACCCGAGCGGGCTGCTGAGGCTGGCCTCCGCACAGTCGCTGATGATGCCGGAGAACCCGATGTCGTTGCCGCCGATCTGCACCGTCACCAGTGCGGTGTTCGACGTGACCGCGTTGAGCTGCGGCGGCACCGTGATGCCCAACTGGCCGCTGCCGCCGTAGAGGATGTCGTCCGTGGTGGCGCCGGAGCAGCTCACGTCGGCGAACGACGACGAGCCGGCGGACGCGGCCACCAGGGATGGGTAGTTGCGGTTGGACCGCAGACAGTTCAGGTCGACCTGCGTGGGGATCAGCGGACCAGCGGTGTACGAGTCACCCAGAGCGACGTAGCGGCCGGTGGGCACGGCGGCGCTGGCGGGTGTGGCGACGGTGAGCAGCACGCCGACGGTGGCCGCGGTGAGTGCGGCCAACCGGGTGACTGCCCGCAGGAGCGGCAGGCGGGGACGGGTCATGACGCCTCCCAGACGGGATCACGGTGGTGGTGCCGAGATCCTGTCGCCGCCGACGTCCGGCGTCAATATCGATGACCCTCACTAAATGCTGGTCCGGGATGTGGGAGGGAGAGGTACCACGGCATCGCCGGATGAGCGGCGAGCGGGCCGCGCCTGGCGCCCGCCGTCGCACAGCTGACGCCAGGGGCCACCCTCGTCGCCCGGGAGCCTGGTGGTGGCGAAGCGCTGGTCGATCTCGGCGAGCTGTTCCGCAGTGGGGTTCGGGCCGAGGCTGCCGAGCTCCTCGAAGAGCTGCTCGTTGCCGGCCGGCGCGCTCACGAACAGCCGCTTGCCACCCGTCGGGGTGACGACGTGTGATAGGCGCCCCGGGGGACGACGACCATCGTGCCCGGTCCACCGGAGAACTCGGCGTCGCCCACGCGGAAGTCGTACCGCCCCTGGAGGACGTAGGCGATCTTCATGAAGTCGTGGTGCGCCTGAGGAGGGTTCTCCGCGATGACGCCGTGATGGAACAGGAAGGCGCCCAGCGCCCCGCCCACCTCCGCGCCCCGGACGACGATCTCCGGCCGGTGCGGGCCGCCGAGTTCGCTCAGCTCGCCCGCACCGGGCCGCACGGCCCATCCGTCCCGACCCCAGTCCCCGCGCGTTACGTCGAGGTACGCAAGGGCTACGTGGGTAAGCGCCCCCGGACCTGGATCAACCTCTCCGCGGCCGGCCGGTCCGCCCTGAGCGCCCACATCGCGGCCCTGCAGGACATCGCCACCCGCGTGACCCGACCCGACTGAGGCGTGGGCGGCGGTCCCGGCCAGGACGGTCCGGATGCTGCCCGCCGGTCGGGAACGACGCCGCGCCAGCCGGTCGGGCGCGTGGGTGCGAACGACGAATCACACCCACACACCCGACCGGTATCGGCGAGGTCTCTCAGAGGGTGAACACGACCGTGGAGATGCTGCGTGCGCCGACGTTGATGGTGGCCTGTCCGCCGTTCACGCTGGTCGGCTGGCTGGCCGCGTTGGCGTTCTGCGAGGTGAGGTAGTGCTCCGCCCGGCTGACGTTCTGCGGCGCCTGGATCACGGCGTTGTTGACCGCGCTGTTCGACCGGTTGAGGATGACCAGGGTGATCTTCCCGTCACCCTGATAGGCGGTCACCTCCAGCGGCGAGGCCTTGGAACTCTTCGTCAGGGCGACCCGCTGGTAGCCGGGGCGGACGTACTTGGAGTACTGCGAGAAGGCGTACCCCCGCTTCAGCGGAGCGCCCGCGACCGTGCCGTACGCCGACTCGCCGTCGCCGATGAAGGAGTAGTAGCGCTTGCCGTACCACCAGATGTAGGCGCTCCAGTTGGACTCCATCGACTTGTGCACCGTACGCATGATGTCGTCGAGCGTCTCGTTCCAGACCGCCAGGTTGCTGGGGTTGCCCCAGATGTTGGAGCCGCTGCCGTCGGCCTCGTGGTAGTTCCACTCGGTCATCCACACCGGCTTGTTGTACTGGTCGGCCAGGGAGTACGGCCTCAGCCGGCCCGCGTCCTCGGTGCCGTACAGGTGGCCTCCGATGTAACCGATGTTGTTGCGGGCGGTCGCGTCGTTCAGGGTCGGATCGGTGAAGTTGTAGTTCATGTTCACCGCTTCGGCGACCATCAACCTGGTGTTCTGCACCTTCGTTCCCTGGTCACGAACGAAGTTTCGGAGTTCGGTGCCACTCCAGTCCATCGAGTCGTAGTCCGGGTGCCAGTCCGGCTCGTTCTGCACGGAGGTGACGTCGACGGTCACGCCCTGGTTACGCATGTACTGGACGTAACTGTTCAGATGGTTCGCGTAGTCGTCGTAGTAGTCCGTCTTCAGTTTGCCGCCGTTGACCCGGCTGTTGTTCGTCTTCCACGCGGCCGGCGCCGTCCAGGGCGAGGCGAGGATCTTCACGCCCGATCCGGATGACTTGGCCGTCTTCAACGAGTTCACATGGGTCGACCATTCACTGGACACCGGCGAGAGGCCGGTGCGCACGATCGACAGACCCAACTGGTTGGCACCCATCCCGACCAGCGTCTGCGTCTCGGCCGTCGACCAGGCGCTACCCCAGATGGACTGCGCGGCCCCGAACCCGTCGACGGTCTGGTACCGGGTGTTGCCGTTCACCGTGATGTCCGCCGGCCCGGTTCGGGGGCGGGGTGGTCGGGCGGCGGGGTGGTGGGCGGCGGGGTGGTCGGCGTCGTGCCTCCGGTGCAGGCCACGCCGTTCAGCGCGAAGCTGGTCGGAGCGGGGTTACTGCCGGTCCATGACGCGTTGAAGCCGAACGAGGCCGTGGCGTTGGTCGCGATGGCGCCGTTGTAACCGACGTTCTTGGCGGTGACCGCGGCACCGCTCTGGGTCAGCGTCGCGTTCCAGGCCTGCGTGACGGTCTGCCCGGCGCTGTAGGACCAGGTCAACGTCCAGCCGTTGACCGCGTCACCAAGGTTGGTGATGGTCACGTTCGCGCCGAAGCCGCCCTGCCACTGCGACGAGACGCTGTAGTCCACCGCACAGCCGGCGGCTGCGGCCTGGGCCGGCACCGACGCGGCCACCGCGGTCGATGCCAGCAGGACGGCTCCGGCCGACAGCAGGGCGGTGTTGGAAACTCCGGGTCTCCTCATAGAGCCTTCTCCTGAGGTTGGGGGGTGACGCACGATGCGTTGCCAGGCGCCACGCATGAGAACGACAATGGCGTCCGTCCACGACTGCGCCAGGGGTGGGACCGACCGCCGCGGGCCGTGCCGGCACCTCGATCAGGTCGAGGGCGAAGGCACTGCTGTTAGCGCTAACAGGGCGCAGCCCTCTCGCACCCGTGCCGGCGTCCACAGTTACCCGGCTGGCGCACCGGGCTCCCGGCGGCGCACCAACCTCTGTGCCATGGACTTTTGTGGATGGGAAGCCGCTCGTCAAGGTGCTCTCGTCGTTCGGGACAGCACCGCGCCACGACGCTCGTGATGACGATGTCGGACGGGTCTCACCGAGATCGGGCACCCGGCACCGCCTGGCGACCGGCAGGGGTTGGGCGACCGGCGAGCCCCGCTCGGGTCCGGGTCGGGACACGAGCGGGGCTGGCTGACCTCCCGATGCCGACGGACGCCGTCAGGCACCGATCGCGATCGCGAAGACGTGCATGGTCGGCACACCGGACGCCGGCCGCGCGCTGATGTTCGGCAACTCGACCCGGACCACCGCCTTGTTCTGCAACGTCACCCCGACGTAGTAGATGCAGGCGGCCGTTGCCTGGCGCTGGTTGCCGGGCCGGTTCTGGTACGCGGTCACGATCGCGGCGGTACCACCGGCATGTGGTCCCCCGTACCAGTCGGGGGTGCTCAGCGTGAACGTCTGGCGGGTGCCGTCGGCGTAGACCACCGCGGCGGTGCCCGACACGGCACCGTAGGTGCCGGTCGCGAGGAACCCGAGCGTTCGTCCGGTGCCGGTGACGCTGATCGACTGCCCCGAGGCGATGGCATTGTCGGCCACGCCCGGGCTGACGTTGGGCCAGCGGAAGTTGACCCCGTTGCTGCTCACCGTGCTGCCGGCGGTGACACCGGCCTGGGCGAGAGCCTGCGCGGAGAGCGTGGCCCCGTTGCCGTCGAGGTTGCCGACGCCGGTGTTGGTGTCGTTGGTGATGCCCGCGTTGCTGAAGCTCTGCTCGAGCGTCGGCACGCTGGCGCCCGAGCTGGTGGCCCGGTACGTACGCCCGGCCTGAACGGTGACCTCGATGAGATCGGTCTCGATCCGGGTGGTCCGGGCCGGCGTACCGTCGGCCGTGTCGACGACGGAGTAGGTGCCGGTGAACAGCCGGCCACGCAGGCGGACGGTGCTCGCGCGGTCCGGCCGGAGAAGCACCTCGGTCGCCTGCCCACCGCTCCAGGTGATGCTGACGGTGTGCCCGCCCCGTCCCCGTAGCCCGGTCACCCGTCCGCTCGGCCAGGCCGCCGCCGGCAGCGCGGGCAGGATGTGCAGTTCGCCGGTGTGGCTCTGGAGCAGCATCTCCGCGATCCCGGCGGTGGCGCCGAAGTTGCCGTCGATCTGGAACGGCGGATGCAGGTCGAACATGTTGGGCGCGAGCCGCGCGGGTGTCGCGAGATAGCGGATCAGGTCGTGGGCCCGCTTGCCTTCCTCCATCCGCGCCCAGAAGTTGATTTTCCAGGCCAGCGACCAGCCCGTCCCGTCGTCGCCGCGCAGCTCCAGCGTCCGACGCGCGGCCTCGAACAGCTGCGGGGTTCCGCGCTTGGTGATCTGGTTGCTGGGGGCCAGCCCGTACAGGTGCGAGATGTGCCGGTGGGTCCGCTCGGTCTCCACCCAGTCGTAGAGCCATTCCATGATGTTGCCCCGAGATCCGATCTTCATCGGGGCGAGCCGGTCCCGGGTTGCCCTGACCTGAGCACGGAAGGTCTCGTCGACGCCGAGGATCTCGCTGGCCCGGGCGCAGCCGTCGAACAGGTCGCGCAGGATCTGGTTGTCCATGGTCGGGCCGGCACACACGCTGGCATCGGTGTGGTGACTGAGCTCCGGCGAGTTCGACGGATTCGTCACCAGGTAGCCGAGGGTCGGCTCGGTCACCAGGGTGTTGAGGAAGAACTGCGCGGCGCCCTTCATGGCGGGGTAGTTGGCCCGCAGGAACTCCACATCCCCGGTGAAGAGGTAGTGGTCCCAGATCAGGGTGCTCAGCCAGGCGCCGCCGGTCTGCCACATGCCCCAGAACGCGCCGTCGACGACCGACGTGGCCCGCCACGCGTCGGTGTTGTGGTGGGTGACCCAGCCACCTGCCGCGCCGTACTGCACCTGAGCCGTCCGGGTGCCGGCCACCGCGAGGTCCCTGACCATGTCGAACACCGGCTGGTGACACTCCGACAGGTTCGTCGAGTTGGCCAGCCAGTAGTTCATCGGCAGGTTGGCGTTGATCGTGTACTTCGAGTCCCACGACGGGGTCAACGAGTCGTTCCAGATGCCCTGGAGGTTGGCCGGCTGGGTCCCGGGCCGCGACGACGAGATCAGCAGGTACCGGCCGAACTGGAACAACAGCGCGGAGAACTGTGGATCGTTGACGCTGTTGTGCTGCGCGATCCGGACGTCGGTGGGTTGGTCGGCGGCGGAGGTGCGGCCCAGATCCAGGCTGACCCGGCCGAACAGCGCCTGATAGTCGGCCACATGCCGGCTGCGCAACTGGTCATAGCTACTGGCCCGGGCGGCGGTGAGGTGCCGGCGCGCGATGCCCTGGTAGTCGCCGCCGACGTTGCGGTAGTTGACATAGCTGGAGCCGATCGAGATCAACAGGGTCACGCTGGTGGCGTTGGTGACCCGCAGGGTGCCGCCGGAACTGGAGACGGTGCCGCCGCTGACGGTGGCGTTGGCCAGCGCGAGGAAGCGGACCGAACCGTTGATCCCCTCCTGGTTACCGGAGACACCATCGAGTGCGATGGTGGTGCCGTCCGGACTGGCGACCGAGGTCCGTTGCGGACTGTCGAAGGTGGCGGTGAACGTGATCGAGCCGGTCCGGTCGGCGGTCAGCCGCATCGCGATGACCTGATCCGGCGCGCTCGCGAACACCTCACGCTGATAGCGGACACCGTTCATCACGTACGTCACCGACGTGGTCGCGGTGGTGAGGTCCAGCTGCCGGTCGTACTGTGACGCGGCACCCGAGGTGGGGAAGGTCAGCCGGAGGTTGCCCACTGTCTGGTAGGCCAGCTGCCCCACGGGGTTGCCGAGCATGTTCTGGTTGATGAGGTTCTGAGCCTGGGTCCACTGGTTCGCGAAGACCAACCGCCGGATCTCCGCCAGCGCTCCCGCACCTCTGGTGTTGCTGGGATCGTGCGGTCCGCCGGCCCAGACCGTGTCCTCGTTGAGCTGTAGTCGCTCCGAGTCGACGTTGCCGAACACCATGGCGCCGAGCCGGCCGTTTCCGATCGGTAGCGCCCGGAGCCAGTCGGTGCCGGCTGCCTCGTCGTACCAGAGAGCCAAGTCGCCGGCGGCCAACACCGCCGGTGGTGCCGCAGAGTCACCTCGGGCCACCGCGGTCCACGGCAGCGGCAGCAGGGCGCCGCCCGCGCCGGCTGCGCCCATCTTCAGGGCTTGCCGTCGGGTCAGGTCTGACATCGATCCTCCAAACGGTGACCGATCCGGCCACCCCAGGCGCGACAAGGATGAGAGTCCACAGTGGGATCCGCTCGGTGGTGCCAACCACTACGTCGCCACAGGGGCCATGAGCAGCCCACAGGCGGTCAGACATCTGATGTGTTTCGCGAAGGTTACCCCGGAGGCACAAGATAGGCAATGGTCGATTGCTTAACCCCAAGTTATCGACCGCAGCATTGACCAGCACAAGCCAGGAAAGGGCCTGCTACGTACTGGTTCAATTGACCGGGCTGGTGCCAGAATCGACTCACGCCGGGGCCGCAGCCCCTGCACATACATCAGATGTCACGACCGGCCCGGCCTAGTTGGCGCGGGTGTCGTTGTCGCGCCGCTGGGCCATGTGGACGTGTTCGAGGTCGAGGCCGTCTTGGACGTGGCGAAGCACCTCGTCGTCGATCTCGCCCTCGTCGCGCATCCGCACGACGGTGTCGTGACGGTGGTCGATGACCGCCAGGTGAAGGTCCGTGTACTGCTGCTCATAGGTGGTCGCGGACTCGTCGGGACCGGAGTCGGCGTCACCAGCGCGCAGCACGCGCAGGCGCCGGTCGTACTCCGTCCGCAACTGCTTCTGCACATCGTCGCCCGTGCCGAGCTTCGCGGCCATCTCCGGCAGGGACGACAGAACGTTGTCCATCGACGCGATCTCGGCCCGCCGGCGTTCCCGCTCGGCCTCCCCGTCGGCGCCCAGCCCGGCCCACCGCGTCACCCGGGGCATCAGCGGCGCCTGGAGCAGCAGAGTCACGGCGATCACGACGGCCGTGACGAAGACGATCAGGTCCCGGTCCGGGAACTGCGCCCCGGACGGAAGAGCATGGGGTACGGCCAGCGCCGCCGCCATCGACACCGCGCCTCGGAAACCGGCCGCCGACATCAGCGCCCGAGGCCGCCCGCTCAGCCGTCGACCGCGCTGCTGTGGGCGGCGGTCGATCGCCCGGATCAGGTACGGGCTCGTGAACAGCCAGCCGAACCGCACCGCGACGATGACCGCGCAGACCACGACCGCGACGAACATGCCGTGGGTCAGCCCCATGCTGTCCAGCCCGCGCACGGCCGACTGCGCCTCCAGGCCCACCAGCACGAACAGAGCCGCATTGGCCAGCGTGGTCAGGAAACCCATGACGGTCTGGACGTAGCGGCGGGCGTTACCGGGGAACAGGCGTGGCGAGACCCGACCCACCCAGAGTCCGCTGACCACGGCCGCGAGGACACCGGACACCTCGGCCGCCTCCGCGATCAGGTAGGCGGTCAGTGGGGTCATCAGCGCGAGGAGGTTGTGCTGGAACGGGTCGGCCAGCCGGCGGCGGATCTGCAGGGCGAGGAACGTGACCGCCAGGCCGGCCGCGATGCCGCCGAGGTACGAGAACGCGAACAGGCCGGCGACCCGACCCACGCTCAGGTGTTCCTCGCCGAGGGTGATCCCGACCGCGAGCGTGTAGATCACCAGCGCGGTGCCGTCGTTGACCAGGCTCTCCGCACGCAACATGGTCGCGATGCGACGGGGCAGCATCCGGCCCAGCACCCCGACCGCCGTCGCGTCGGTCGGAGCCACCGCGGCACCCAGCACCCACGCCGGCCCCCAGGCCAGCCCGAGTGCGTGCGTGGCGACCGCCACACCGGCCGCGGTCGCGACAACGAGGAAGGTGCTCAGCAGCACGATGACCCGGAGGTTTCTGCGGATCTCGCGCAACGAGGATGAGAACGCCTCCCAGTACAGCAACACCGGGAGGAACACCAGAAGGACCGCCTCGGGTGGCAGGTGCACCCCGCGCAGTACGGGCACGAACCCGAGGAGAACACCGGCGGTCAGAAGCAGCACCGGTGGCGCGACCCGGAGACGACGGGCCGCACCCGTGCCCACCAGGATGGCGACACCAACCGCGACAACCAATGCGAGACCGGACACCGGATTCCTCTGTCCCTCGTGGCGGGCCGAACGCCACACCGCTTCCGCGGGGCCGCCGCGCCGAGCGTGGCCCTCCTGCTTCGAGCAGGATGACGTGACGCACTGAACAGCCACGTAGCGATCTCTGTACGCGCCGCTCGAACCAGCGACGTCAAGGGGCCGGATCCGTCCGGCGGGCCCTCGTCGTGGTCCCCGCCGGACGGAGGTGACCGGAGCTACCCGCCGGTCCGGCCGACCAGGGCGATCAGTTCGTCCGCGGCCGGACCTGAGGAGGCCGGGTTCTGACCGGTGACGAGCAGCCCGTCGGTCACCACGTACGGCTCGAAGTTGCCGGCCTTGGAGAACTCGGCTCCCTTGGCGACCAGTTCGTCCTCGACGAGGAAGGGCACGACCTTCGTCAGGCCCATGTACTCCTCCTCGCTGTCGGTGAATCCGGTGACCCGTCTGCCAGCGACCAGCGGCTCACCGTCGGGCGCGGTGCAGTGCCGCAACGTGCCCGGCGCGTGGCACACCAGCGCGATCGGCTTGCCCGCCGCCACCATTCGCTCGATCAGTTTGACCGAGTTGTCGTCCTCGGCGAGGTCCCACAGGGGGCCGTGGCCGCCGGGGTAGAAGACGGTGTCGAAGTCGTCGGCGGATACCGAGTCGAGCCGTACCGTCGAACCGAGCTGGCGTTCCGCCTCGGCGTCCGCCTCGAACCGGCGGGTCTGATCCGTCTGGAAATCCGGCTCCGTGCTCTTCGGGTCCAGGGGCGCCCGCCCGCCGTGCGGCGATGCGAGGGTCACGTCCCATCCGGCGTCCCGAAACCGGTAATAGGGCGTGGCCAGTTCCTCGAGCCAGAAGCCGGTCTTGCGTCCGGTGTCACCCAACTGGTCGTGCGAGGTCAACACCATCAGAACCTTGGCCATGTTCACTCCTCGAAATCATCAGTCCCGCTCGTACGTACCCTGGATGCCGCGGGCGATGCTGTGGTTGCCGTCTCCGCCCGCCGCCCCGGCGGGTGCCTCGTCGTTCGCGACGGCCCAGACGCCGAACGCGACACCCTCACGCCGGATGTTGTCGATGTCCCGGAAGAAGACCGTCGAGTAGAGGACCGGATTCCGGGCGGCTCTGGATGTCGTGCGGTTCCCGAGACCGGCACCGCCGGGTACGGCACCCGCATCGACATCGCCGTGATCTGGCCCCCGGATCGCGCCCCGATCGTCCTCGCCGTGCAATCCAACCGCGACGAGAGGGACGTCACCCACGACGACGCCCTCATCGCCCAGGCCAATGGTGATCGCCCAGCTGTGACCGGGCGGGACCGGCGACCCCGTGGGGCTGATCAGGGGCAGCGCACCACCTGGCCGGCGTAGGACAGGCCCCCGCCGAAGCCGAACAGCAAGACCCAGCCTCCGGAGGGGATCTCACCGCGCTCCACCATCTTGGACAGCGCCAGTGGGATGCTGGCGGCCGAGGTGTTGCCCGAGTCGACGACGTCCCGGGCGATCACCGCGTTCTCGGCGCCGATCCGCCGCGCCAGCGGCTCCACGATGCGCAGGTTGGCCTGGTGCGGGACGATCGCCGCCAGTTCCGCCGGGTCGATACCGGCACGCTCGCAGACCGAGATGGCGATGCGGGGCAGGGCTGTCGTCGTCCACCTGAACACGGTCTGCCCCGCCTGCTGGAACATACCGTCGCGTCCCTCGATGCGGACGGCGTCGGACATCTCCGGGACCGAACCCCACACCACCGGCCCGACCTCCGGCTGGTCGGCGGCGGTGAGGACCGCGGCTCCCGCCCCGTCACCGATGAGGACGCAGGTGCTCCGGTCGGTCCAGTCCGTCCAGTCCGACAGTTTTTCCGCACCGATGACGACCGCGGTGCTGGCCGCTCCCGCGCGGATGGCGTGGTCGGCCGTGGCGAGGGCGTGCGTGAAACCGGCGCAGGCAACGTTGAGATCCAGCGCCGCGGGGCTCGGCAGACCCAGTTGCGCGGCCACTCGGGCGGCGATGTTGGGCGACCGGTCCTCGGCCGTGCAGGTGGCGACGAGGACGTAGTCGACGTCCGCGGCGCGCACGCCGGCGTTTTCCAGGGCGTGCCGGGCCGCCTGGGTCGCCATCAGGTCCACGGACTCGGTCTTGTCCGCGATGCGGCGGGTACGGATCCCCACCCGGCTGCGGATCCACTCGTCGCTGGTGTCCACCATGCGGGCCAGGTCGTCGTTGGTGAGCACGGTGGCCGGCTGGTAGTGGCCGAGCGCGAGAATCCGTGAGCCGCTCATGGGCTGTTGCTCCGATCGTTGGCGCACCGTGTGCGTGGCGCGGGCAGGAGAACGGCGATCAGGCGACCATGCTCCCCAGACAGGATGCCACCAGCGGACGTGGCGTCCGGCCAGTAACCACATCGTGGAAATATCGTCTCACCGATCCGCCCGTCAGCCGATAGGCGGCAGCCAGCGAACGGTCGACGCCATCGCCCCGATCATCCTTCGGTCGCGACCGCCGCGATGGCGGCGACCGGCCGGTGGGTGCCATCGCTCGGCCGCTGCAGGCGCTCGACTTCGGTGAACCCGGCTCGTGTCAGTCGCGCCGAAAACTCATCCACGGGCCAGCGATAGGCGGTCACGACCTTGTGGTCGAAGGCGGAGACCTCGTCCCCGTAGAAGAAACCGATCACCACCGTCCCGCTCGGGACCACTGCTCGGCGAAACCGAGCGAGCACGCCGTCGAGGTCCTGCGGCGGAAGGTGGATCAACGAGTACCAGGCAAGGATGCCGGCAACGCTGTGGTCGACGACGTCGAGGTTGTCCATGGACCCGAGTTGGTACCTACCGTTCGGGTGGGCCTTCCGCGCGTAGGCGACGAACTCGGGGACCATGTCGATTCCCGTCGCGTCGACGCCCAGCGAGCGAAGGTAGCCGGTGATGTGGCCGGGCCCGCAGCCCAGATCGAGCACCGGCCCCGATCCGCCCGCCAGATGCCGCCGGATGAAGGCGAGGTCGTCGGCGTGCACCTGCTCGCTCGTACCGAACAGCTCGATGTAGAGCTCCGCGACCGATGAGTACGCCTGCCGGACCTGCTCCGCGTTCACCGCACGACTATAAGGGCGTGCTTCAGACGCGGTTTCGGAGCCACTCGTTGATCGCGACGATGTGGGCGGTGGCGCCACGGCGAGCCCACCCGGGACGGGCTGACCGGCCAGTCAAAGTTTTGGGCTGTTGGCGTGTCGTTGATCGGTAGACAGCGGGTGAGCGGTACTGGAACCACTGCTGCCCGTCGGGCGTCAGTCACGACGTCCGCCCAAATGGACGGAACGACAGCTGATCGACGGTATCCGGGGCGGCTCTACGAGTCGTCTCGGCCCTGCCAGGTCGTCACACAAGCCTCGTTACCCTCGATATCGGCGAAAACCCAGAAGGCGGGAGCATGGGACGCGGATACAAGTCGGCCACCGGCCGTCAGCGCGGCTTCGATCCGCCGTGGTGCCTCGTCGTGTGGGACACAGATGTCGAGGTGGATGCGGTTCCGGTCCTGGCGTGGCTGATCCATCTGCTGAAACCACATCGCCGGACCCTGCCCGACCGGGTCGACGATCGGATCCTTGGGCCCGTCGGCTCCCGCCTCGTCCGTGTAGCCCAGCACGGCCTTCCAGAACGGCCGAATCGCTGCGATGTCGAGCGCGTCGACAGCGATCTCCACAATCTGGACCGACCGCGGCACTCCCGTACCGATCTCAGGCTCCGTCCGTAGCCCGACGTTCCGCAGGGCGGCGGAAAGCCGATGCGCAAGGTCGATATCGCAAGCGGTAAGCGCCGGCTGATCCAACGGCTGAAGGGTCAAGACGACCCGGTCTGGCCGGATATCAGCGCGTAGGCGCCTATCGGCGTCGCTACCGCACGCCGCCACCACGCGCGCCGCCACCTCGGTTGCCTGGACCATTGAGCCGACGGGGACCGACGTGCGCAACGCGCCTAGCAAATACCGCCATCCCTGGTCGCTGATCGCGTCCGAGGCCGCCCGTCGACTCAGCGTCCGTTCCATGTAGGCATCGTCACATGCGCCCCTGACGAGTTCCGTACGCGGGTTCTGAGACACGGCCGAGAACGGGAGGCGGCAAGCGACGATGGTGGCGCGGACGAGTGCGTCCGCGCCACCGCCGTGCGATTTCGCTGTGCCGCACGTGACGGGCAGCTACCCGATGCGGACCAGCTGCCACTGTTGGTTGTTGCCACCCCAGTCGGTGTACTGCACGACGTTCCCCCCGTCGGCGGTGGACGCGCCCTGCACCTCGACGGCCTTTCCGCTGTTGCGGTTGATCACCCGTACGTAACCGCCGGTCGACTCGGCGAGCCGGAACTGCTGGTTCGTACCGTTGCCGTCGCTCCACTGCACGATCGCCGCGGAGTCAGAGGTGGAGAAGTTGTAGACGTCCAGCACCTTGCCGGAGTTCCGGGACTTCAGGCGGTAGTAACCACCACCCGAGTCCACGAACTGCCACTGCTGCCACGCTCCGTCGTTCCGGGCCCACTGCGTGATCCGTGCGCCGTCAGTGGTCGCCCGCTCGTACACGTCGAGGGCCTTGCCACTGTTCCGATTCACCAGCACGTACCAGGCGGTGGTGTCCACCGGGGTCCCCGGCGGGGGCGTGGAGGGCGGGTTGGAGCCGGCGTTGAGGGCGTCGAGGACCGCGGTGTACGCGGGCTTCTTGTTACCTGACCGGTCGAACAGCAGGGCGTTGTCCGATCCTCGCCAGGAGTCGCTGTCCCGTACGCCCCAGACGGTGATGCCGGTGCAGCGTGAGACGGCCAGGCAGGCGCGGGTGACCGAACCGAAGATGTTGGCCTGGTTACCACCGGTCATCACATCCAACTCGGTGATCTGCACATCGACACCCAGATCAGCGAAACGCTGCAGGTTGGCCTGATAGTCACTGGCCA
>NZ_JAEVHM010000130.1 GCF_016802865.1 Micromonospora parastrephiae
ACACGAGGCGAGCGGGGCGCTACCGCTGACCGGCGACTGGCCCACCCTGCGCCGCCGACGTGGACACCGCGCGGACCTGAGCGGCCGCCGCGCGGCTCGGGCTCGGGCCGCGCACGGCCGCGCTGCTCGACTCCGGCTGCCGGCCGCCTCCGCGAACTGACCCACCGGTGTACGGTGCCAGCATGCAGGGCACGGTGGCCAGCTACGACGCGGCGACACGCAGTGGCGTCCTGCTGCTCGACGACGGGACCGAGCTGCGCTTCCCCGCGCGGGCGTTCGACGCGTCCGGGCTGCGGCTGCTGCGGCTCGGCCAGCGGGTGCGCATCGACACCGATCCCGACGGCGAGGTCGTCCGGGTGACATTGCCGACGATGATCTGAGCCGGCGAGCCCAAGTTCATTTTGCGTTAACCCGAATCGGGTGATTATGAGCGGGTGAGCACCCCTCGCGAGCACCCGGCCACCCCTCCCGCCACCGATCCCCTCAACGGCGCCCGCGTTCGCGGCGCCGACGGCCGCTTCCGCCCGTCCCGAGCTGAGCGGGCCGGCGCCGCCCGCGCCGACACGCCCGGCGACGACCCGGGAGCCGCCTCCTCCGGGCTGGACGAGGTCCTCGACCCCGCCGTCGGACCCGCCGAGACGGACGGTCCGTCGGCCGGTGGAGTCCGGCCGGCCCCGCCGACCGCTGCCGCCGAGGAGGACGACGAGGCACAAGCGGCCCCGCCGCTGCCGGAGGACCGGTTCCTCAACCGGGAGCTCTCCTGGCTGGACTTCAACGCGCGGGTGCTCACGCTCGCCGAGGACCAGCGCACGCCGCTGCTGGAACGGGCCAAGTTCCTGGCCATCTTCGCCAGCAACCTCGACGAGTTCTACATGGTGCGGATCGCCGGGTTGAAGCGGCGACTCTCCGCCGGCCTGCCGGTACGCGGTGGGGACCGGCTGCCCCTGCGCACCCAGCTGGAGCTGATCGCCGAGCGGACCGCCGAGCTGGTCGCACGGCACGCCGCCTGCTTCGTCGACGACGTGCTGCCCAAGCTGGCCGACGAGGGCATCCGCATCCTGCGCTGGGCCGAGCTGGGCGATCCCGAGCGGGAGCGGCTGCGCACCTACTTCCGCGAGCACATCTTTCCGGTGCTGACCCCGCTCGCGGTCGACCCGGCGCACCCGTTCCCGTACATCTCCGGGCGGTCGCTGAACCTGGCGGTGGCGGTCCGTGACCCGGACGGCGGCTCGGAGCTGTTCGCCCGGGTGAAGGTGCCCAACAACGTTCCCCGCTTCGTCCGGGTGGACCGGGACCAGCCGGGCGTACGGATGTTGCCGGTGGAGGACCTGATCTCGGTGCACCTGGGGCAGCTGTTCAGCGGCATGCAGGTCGTCGAGTGCCACCTGTTCCGGGTCACCCGCAACGCCGAGGTGGAGGTCGACGAGGACCGCGACGAGGACCTGCTCCAGGCCCTGGAGCGGGAGCTGGCCCGGCGGCGGTTCGGCCCGCCGGTCCGGCTGGAGGTCGCCGCGTCGATCTCCGACCACGTGCTGGAGCTGCTCGTCCGCGAGTTGGACATGGACGACCAGGACGTGCTGCGGGTGCCCGGGCTGCTGGATCTCTCCGCGCTGTGGCAGGTCTACGGGGAGGCCGACCGGCCGGACCTCAAGGACCCGCCGTTCGTGCCGGCCACCCATCCCCGGCTCGCCGAGGGTGAGGTGCCGCGCAGCGTCTTCGCCACCCTGCGCGACGGGGACGTCCTGGTGCACCACCCGTACCACTCGTTCGCCACGAGCGTGCAGCGCTTCATCGAGCAGGCCGCCGCCGACGAGAACGTGCTGGCCATCAAGCAGACGCTCTACCGGACCAGCGGTGACTCGCCCATCGTCGACGCGCTGGTCGACGCGGCCGCCGCCGGCAAGCAGGTGGTGGTGCTGGTGGAGGTGAAGGCCCGCTTCGACGAGGTGGCCAACATCGGCTGGGCCCGTACGTTGGAACGCGCCGGCTGCCACGTGGTGTACGGCCTGGTGGGGCTCAAGACGCACTGCAAGACCGCACTGGTGGTCCGGCAGGAGGGCAACCAGATCCGCCGGTACTGCCACATCGGCACCGGCAACTACCATCCGAAGACCGCCCGCCTGTACGAGGACTTCGGCATGCTCACCGCCGACCCGGAGATCGGCGCCGACCTCACCGACCTGTTCAACGTGCTCACCGGCTACAGCCGGCAGACCGCGTACCGGCGGTTGCTGGTCGCGCCGCAGGGCATCCGCAGCGGCCTGATCGAGCGCATCGAGCGGGAGATCTCGCACGTCCGGCTCGGTATGCCCGGCCTGGTCCAGTTCAAGGTCAATTCACTGGTCGACGAGGGCGTGACCGACGCGCTGTACCGGGCCTCCCAGGCCGGTGTGCACGTCGACCTGCTCATCCGGGGCATGTGCACGTTGCGCCCGGGGGTGCCAGGGTTGTCGGAGAACATCCGGGTCCGCTCGATCCTGGGCCGGTTCCTGGAGCACTCCCGGGTCTTCCGATTCGGCAACAACGGCGAGGCCGAGTTCTGGATGGGCTCGGCGGACCTGATGCACCGCAACCTGGACCGTCGGGTGGAGGCGCTGGTGCAGGTGAGCGACCCGGTCGCCCGGGCCGAGTTGGACCACGTGCTGACCGCCGCGATGAGCCCGGACGTGGACGCGTTCGAGCTGGCCGGTGACGGCACCTGGACCCGCCGCGCGGGCGGCGACGAGGCGGCCGGGGCGCATCTGCAGGAACTGTTGCTGCGACGCGTCGGTGGCACGGCCGGCTGACCGATCGCGGCATAGGCTGAGCTGATGGTGGAGGAGGAGCAGAAGTACGAGGTGGACGACACCTACGTACTGCCGGACCTGTCCGCCGTGGCCCCGGCCGGCGGCCGGGTCCGGGCGCTGCCGCCGGTGACGCTGGTCGCCCGCTACCTCGACACGGTCGACCTGCGGCTGGCCCGGGCCGGCGCGTCGTTGCGGCACCGTAAGGGCGACGAGCTGCCCTGGACGGTGAAGCTGCCCACCGGCACCCCCGGCGTCCGGCACGAGATCTCCCGCCCCGGGCCGGCCGGGAAACCACCGCCGGAACTGGTGGAGCTGGTCACCGCCCTGCACCGGGGCGCGCCGCTGGCCCCGGTGACGGTGGTACGGACCGTCCGGCACGCCCACGAGGTGTGCGACGAGGCCGGCGCGGTGCTCGCCGAGGTGGTGGACGACCGGGTGACCGTGCTCGACGACTCCGGCGCCACCACCGGCGCGTTCCGTGAGCTGGAGGTGGAACTCAAGGCCGGCGACCGGAAGTTGCTGGACCGCGCCGGTTCGGTGCTGCGCGAGGCCGGCGCCCGGGGTGGTTCGTTCACCCCGAAGCACGTACGCGCGCTGGGCGCGGCGGCGCAGGCCGATCCGGACCTGGTCGCGCCGGCCGGGCTGCCGGCCGACCCGAGCGCCGGCGACGTGGTGACCGAGGCGGTCCGCAAGGAGGTACGCCGCCTGCTGGCGCACGATCCGCTGGTGCGGCTGCGCGCCCCCGCCGCCGAGGGCGACACCGCCGTGCACCAGATGCGGGTGGCCTGTCGGCGGCTGCGCAGCGACCTGCGCACCTTCCAGCCGCTGGTGCGCAGGAGCTGGGCCCGTCCACTCCGCGACGAACTGCGCTGGCTCGCCGGCGTGCTCGGCGCGGCCCGGGACGCCGAGGTGCTCCGCGAACGGTTACGGCGCACCGCGGCCGCCGACCCGCTCAGCCCTCTCGACGCGGGTGCGGTGGACCGGCTGGACGAGGCGCTCACCGCGCGGCAGCGGGTGGCGCACGCCGCGATCGACGAGGCGTTGCGCTCCCCGCGTTACCTGGCCCTGGTCGACGCGCTGGTGCTGGCCGCACGCGCGCCCCGGCTCACCCGCCGGGCGGCCACTCCGGCGGCGCGGGCGCTGCCCCGGCTGGTGGCCCGTCCGTGGCGGCGGTTGACCGGGCCGGACGGCGTCGACGGGCTCGACCCGTCGTCGCCCGACGAGCGTTGGCACGCCGTGCGCAAGCAGGGCAAGCAGGCCCGGTACGCGGTCAACGCGGTGTCCCCGGCGGTCGACAAGGCCGCCCGACATCTGTCCCGCGCGCTGGCCGGTGTGCAGGACGTGCTCGGCGAGCATCAGGACGCGGCCGTGGCGGCGGACACCTGGCTGGAACTCGCCGCCGAGCGGCCGGCCGACCACGAGCTGGCGGTCACCGCCGGCCGGCTGGCGGAACGGGAACGGGAGTCGGTCCGCAGGATGCGGGCCCGGTTCCCGGCCGCGTGGCACCGGGCGACCCGGCGGCGACGGACCCGTTGGCTGCCGTGACGGGCATCCGGGCGGCCGGTGGGGTGGCCTGGCGCCCGTCCGACGAGGGCGTACGGGTCTGCGTGGTGCACCGTCCGCGTTACGGCGACTGGACGCTGCCGAAGGGCAAGCTGGAGCCGGGCGAGCATCCCCTGGTGGCGGCGGTCCGCGAGGTGGCCGAGGAATCCGACGTGCGGGGCGTACCGCAGGTGCGGCTGCCGTCGGTGCGCTACCGCAGCGAGGGCCGGGACAAGCGGGTCGACTACTGGTCCATGCTCGCGGTCGCCAACGGTGGCTTCCAGCCGGGCACCGAGGTGGACGACATCCGGTGGCTCGCCGTGGACGACGCGATCCGGCTGGTCAGCTACCCGCACGACGCCGAGGTGCTGGCCGCGTTCGCGGCGCTGCCACCGGTGAGCGCGACGGTCGCGCTGGTCCGGCACGCCCACGCCGGCAAGCGCGCCACCTGGACCGGCCCGGACACCGCGCGGCCCCTGGACGCCGAGGGCTGGGCCCAGGCGTCCGCCCTGGCCGATCTGATCGCCCTGGTCCGGCCGGACCGGCTGGTGTCCGCGTCGCCGCGGCGCTGCGTGCAGACCCTCGACCCGGCCGCGGCGCTGCTCGACCTGCCCATCGAGATCTGCGGCGACCTGGACGAGCCCCAACCGGGCCAGCAGGGCGACGAGCAGGTGCTCGCCACCGCCGCCCGGGTGCTGGAGCTGGCCCGCGCCGGCGGGCAGGTGGCGGTGTGCAGCCAGGGCAAGGTGTTGCCGGGCGCGTTGGAGCGGTTGTCCGGACGCGCCGACGAGGATTTCACCACGCCCAAGGGCGGCGGGTGGCTGCTCGCCTTCACCGCCGACGGGCTGCTCGCCACCGACCGCCTGTAAAGGCCGGTCAGCGGCTCCCGTACGCCGAAAGGGCGCCCACCGCACGGGTGGACGCCCTTCCGGCAGGGTCGGTCAGCGCTTGCTGGCCGCCTTCTTGGCCGGAGCCTTCTTCGCGGGCGCCTTCTTCGCCGCCGCGCTCTTGCTGGCCGCCACGGTGGTCTTCTTCGCCGCGGTGGACTTGCTCGCCGCGGTGGTCTTCTTCGCCGCCGTGGTCTTCTTGCTGGCGGCCGTCTTGGTCGCCGTGGTGCTCTTGCTCGCCTTGGCCGGGGCGGTCTTCTTGCTGGCGGCCGTCTTGGTCGCCGTGGCGGTCTTGCTCGCCTTGGCCGGGGCGGTCTTCTTGCTGGCCGCCTTGGCGGCGGTGGCCTTGGTGCCCGCCGCCTTCGTGCCGGCGGTCTTCGCCGTCGTCGCGGTGGCGGTCTTCTTCGCCGCCGCCGTGGCCTTCGGCACCTTGCCGCTGGCCACCATCTCCTTGAACCCGGCGCCGGGGCGGAAGGTCGGCACGGATGTCTTCTTGACCTTCACCGCCTCGCCGGTACGCGGGTTGCGCGCTGTTCGCGCGCCACGCACACGCTTTTCGAATGCTCCGAATCCGGTGATCGCCACCTTCTCGCCCTTGGTGACCGCCGCCTGGACCTCGGTGAGGACCGCGTCGAGCGCGGCCGTCGCCATCTTCCGGTCCCCCAGGCGAACGGCGAGCGCCTCGATGAGCTCGGCCTTGTTCACGACTTCCTCCCGATTGTGCAACTGACTCGACGCGAGCCATTCTGCGCGCACGGTATGCCCTGTGCTGCCGGGACACAAACATTCGGTGGAAAAAAGCCCTTGTGTCGTAACGGATTCGCCCCCACCGGTTGGACCGGTGGGGGCGGAATCGGCTGTGCGGTCGGGCGTACGGCTATGCCACCGAGGGCAGGAACGGCAGTCGACGCGCCTCGTACGAGTCGATGTCGGCGGCGTTCCGGAGGGTGAGTCCAATGTCGTCCAGGCCCTCCAGCAGGCGCCAGCGGCTGAAGTCGTCCAGCGGGAACGACCAGGTCGCGTCCCCCGCCCGGAGCTGGCGGGCGGTCAGGTCGACGGTCACCGGGGTGGTCGGGTCCGCCTCGACGAGGTCCCACAATTCTTCGACGGCTTTCAATTCCAACTCGACCGGCAACAGCCCCTCCTTGAGGGCGTTGCCGCGGAAGATGTCGCCGAAGCGGGGGGCCACGACCGCGCGGAAGCCCCAGTCCCGCAGCGCCCAGACGGCGTGCTCCCGAGATGAGCCGGTACCGAACTCCGGGCCGGCGATGAGGATCGACGCCTCGGAATAGGATTCATCGTTGAGCACGAATGCTGGATCTTCCCGCCACGCGCTGAAGAGCCCGTCAGCGAAACCGGTCCGGGTCACCCTCTTGAGGTACACGGCCGGGATGATCTGATCGGTGTCCACGTTGGATCGCCGCAGCGGCACTGCCGTACCGGTGTGGGTGGTGAACTTGTCCATCTCCTCGGTCCCTTCTACAGGTCGGCGGGGGCGGCCAGCCGACCGACCACGGCGGTGGCGGCGGCGACCGGCGGGGAGACCAGGTGGGTACGCCCGCCCCGGCCCTGCCGGCCCTCGAAGTTGCGGTTGGAGGTGGAGGCGGAACGCTCGCCCGGCCTGAGCGTGTCGGGGTTCATGCCCAGGCACATCGAGCAGCCGGCGAACCGCCACTCGGCGCCCGCGTCGACGAAGACCTTGTCCAACCCCTCGGCCTCGGCGGCCTCGCGTACGGCGGCGGAGCCGGGCACCACGAGCATCCGGACCCCGTCGGCGACCTGGTGGCCCCGCAGCACGTCGGCGGCGGCCCGCAGGTCCTCCAGTCGGCCGTTGGTGCAGGAACCCACGAAGACCACGTCGATGGGCAGCTCCCGCAGCGGGGTGCCGGGGCGCAGGTCCATGTACTCCAACGCCCTGCGGGCCGCGGTGCGCTCCGAGTCGGTGACGAAGTCCTCCGGGTCGGGCACCGGCGCACTCAGCGGCGCGCCCTGCCCCGGGTTGGTGCCCCAGGTGACGAACGGCGTGATCCGGCTGGCGTCGAGGGTCACCTCGGCGTCGAAGCGCGCGCCCTCGTCGGTGGGCAGCGTCCGCCACCACTCCACCGCCGCGTCCCAGTCCGCGCCCTGGGGCGCGTTCGGCCGACCCTTGAGGTACGCGAAGGTGGTCTCGTCCGGCGCGATCATGCCGGCCTTGGCGCCCCACTCGATGGACATGTTGGCGATCGTCATCCGCCCCTCCATGGAGAGGGAGCGGATCGCCTCGCCGCGGTACTCGACGATGTGCCCGCGACCCCCGCCGGTGCCGACCTGGGCGATCAGCGCGAGCACCAGGTCCTTGGCGGTGACGCCGGGGGCGAGCTGGCCGGTGACGGTCACGGCCATCGTCTTCGGCCGGCTCTGCGGCAGCGTCTGGGTGGCGAGCACGTGCTCCACCTCGCTGGTGCCGATGCCGAAGGCGAGCGCGCCGAACGCGCCGTGGGTGGCCGTGTGCGAGTCGCCGCAGACGATCGTCATGCCCGGCTGGGTGAGCCCGAGCTGCGGGCCGATGACGTGCACGATGCCCTGGTTGTCGTCGCCGAGCGGGTGCAGTCGCACGCCGAACTCGGCGCAGTTGCGGCGCAGCGTCTCGATCTGCGTGCGCGACGTCGGGTCCGCGATGGTGAGCAGGTCACCACGGCGGGACCGGAACGCCGGATCGGCGTACCCGGTCGGGGTGTTGTGGTCCTCGGTCGCGAGCGTCAGGTCGGTACGGCGCACCCGGCGTCCGGCGAGCCGGAGCCCGTCGAACGCCTGCGGGCTGGTCACCTCGTGCAGCAGGTGCAGGTCGATGAAGAGCAGGTCCGGCTCACCAGCGGCGGACCGTACGACGTGCGCGTCCCAGACCTTCTCGGCCAGGGTCCTCGGCTCAGGAGTGACTCCCACCATCTGGACATCCTAAATTCTGGGAGGTAAGTTTCGGCTTGTGGGACACAGTATGAGCGGTGTCGGCGTTCTCGACAAGGCGGTGGTCATCCTGGCCGCCTGTGTTGACGGCGCCAGCCTGGCCGAACTCGTTGAACGCACGAAGCTGCCCCGGGCCACCGCACACCGGCTGGCACAGGCACTGGAGATCCACCGGATGCTGGTCCGGGACACCCAGGGCCGCTGGCGCCCCGGCCCCCGGCTCGGCGAGCTGGCCAACGCCGCTCCGGACGTCCTGCTGACCGCCGCCGAGCCGCTGCTCGCCGCCCTGCGCGACGCCACCGGGGAGAGCGCCCAGCTCTACCTGCGCCGCGCCGACGAGCGGATCTGCGTGGCGGCGGCGGAACGCGCCAGCGGCCTGCGGGACACCGTCCCGGTCGGCTCGGTGCTGCCGATGACCGCCGGTTCCGCGGCCCAGATCCTGCTGGCCTGGGAGCCACCGGAGGCGGTCATGCCACTGCTGCCGCGCAGCAAGTTCACCGGCCGCACACTGGCCGAGGTACGCCGCCGGGGCTGGGCTCAGAGCGTCGCCGAACGGGAGGCCGGTGTGGCGAGCGTCTCCGCCCCGATCCGCGACCGCACCGGCCGCGTCATCGCCGCCGTCAGCATCTCCGGTCCGATCGAACGCCTGGGCCGCCGCCCCGGCGAACGCCACGCCATGGCAGTGGTGAGAGCCGGCCAACGCCTCTCCGGCCTCTAACGCCCACCCCTCGGGGTTGATCATAAGTATTGCCATCCGACTCGGCGTGTCATGGCAATAACTTCATGATCAACGCTCGACCCGGGGGTGGTAGACAGAGAAAGGCTCACCTCGCGGAGCGAGATGAGCCTTTCGGGTTGTAGCCCCGACCGGATTCGAACCGGCGCTACCGCCTTGAGAGGGCGGCGTCCTGGGCCGCTAGACGACGGGGCCAGAACTTCCTGTTCACCGCCCTCGCGAGCGGTGCGGCTGTAGTCTAGCGGCACCATCTCCGGGTACGAGAACGGGGTGCGGAGTCGCGCGCAGGGCCGACGGCGGACACGAAACAGCCCGCCTCACCAGGTGAGACGGGCTGTACAAAACGTAGCCCCGACCGGATTCGAACCGGCGCTACCGCCTTGAGAGGGCGGCGTCCTGGGCCGCTAGACGACGGGGCCAGAACCACTTGCGCTCCCCCACCCTCGCGGGCGGAGGAGCTGCACTCTACCAGAGACCACTCTCCGCCCCCGAAGGGGCGGAGTCGAACTCCGTCAGAATCCAGCGTCTGGAATTCTCGCGAATTCCAGCTGCGCTGGGGTACCAGGACTCGAACCTAGACTAACTGAACCAGAATCAGTCGGGCTGCCAATTACCCCATACCCCATTGGCCCCTTGCGGCGCCGGGAGTGAACTTTACCCTCCCGGTGCCGGCAGGCCAAATCCGATCCCCCCGAACCGCCTGCGAGCTGCGGAAACAGGGGCATCCGACGGATCAGGCGACGGGGACCACCGGGTTGCTGAGCTCGCCGATGCCCTCGATCCGCACGGCGACGGTATCCCCCTCAACGAGTGGGCTAACCCCCGCCGGCGTGCCGGTGAGCACCACGTCGCCGGGCAGCAGCGTCATCACGTGCGAGATGTACGACACCAGGCCCGGCACGTCGAAGACCATGTCCTTCGTCCGGCCGAGCTGGCGTACCTCCATCTCGTCGGGGTTACGGCCCACCTCACACCGGATCTCCAGGTCGGAGACGTCCAGCCCGGTGGTGATCCACGGACCGATCGGGCAGAACGAGTCGAAGCCCTTGGCCCGGGTCCACTGCCCGTCCGAACGCTGGAGGTCCCGGGCGGTCACGTCGTTGGCGCAGGTGTAGCCGAAGATGGCGCGTTCGGCGGCGGCCCGATCGGCCCGGCGCGCCCCGGGTGCGCCGATCACCACCGCCAGCTCCGCCTCGTGCTCGACCTGCTTGGAGAAGATCGGCAGCCGGATGGCGTCCCGGGGGCCGATCACCGAGGTCGACGGCTTGAGGAAGAGCAACGGCTCCTTGGGTACGTCGTTGCCGAGTTCGGCGGCGTGGTCGGCATAGTTGCGACCCACGCAGACCACCTTGCTGGGCAGGATCGGCGAGAGCAGTCGGACATCGGAGAGGGCCCAGCGGGCCCCGCTGAAGGAGAGCTTGCCGAACGGGTGGCCCTCGATCTCGGCGATGGTCAGACCCTGCGGCCCGGCCTCCGGCTCGCCTTCGACGGCCCCGAACGACATTCCCTTGGCATGAGCGAAACGAGCGATACGCACCCGGCCAATCTAGCGCCGCCGACCCGCCCACCGGCCAGGACCGGCCGGCGGGTGTGCGCAACCCGTCAGCGCGCGGCACCCTACCCGAGGCGACGGCGGCCCGGGCCGACTTCCGCACTTCGTACCCGCACGGAGGCGGCCGGCACCTAGCGTCGGCTCCGGAGGTTCGTTCGTATGCCTGCATCGACACGACACCACAGAGCCCTCGCAGTGTTCGTGCACTGCCTCGGCATCCTCGCCGCCGTGCCGGCGCTGCCGTCGGCGGCACCGGACGAGGCCGCGGCCGCGCCACGGCCACCGGCGGCCACGCCACGGCCACCGGCCGGTACGCCACCGCCCGCGGGGGTCACACCCCGCGCGACGTCGACGACCGGCCGACGGCGACGGCGCCGCTCCCCGGTGCCCCGTCACCGGTGGCGGTGGCCGCACGGGCGAGCGCGGAGCCCACGCCACCCTCGGCGCCGCCGGCGGTGGCACCGCCCTCGCCGACACCGGCGGCGAGACCCCCGCAACCGGTCACGGTGGCGGTGGCCCCGGAGAGCAGTCCGGCGCCCCGATACCGGATCCACGTCCGCAACGTGGGCAGCTCGCCCATCGACACCACCGTCCGCCAGGAACTGCCGCCCGGCGCCTCGGCCACCGCGATCACCGCCGGCGGCCGGTCCACCGGCGCCGGCGGCTCCACCAGGGAGGTGACCTGGCGGTTGCGGCTGCCCGCGCACAGCACCACGACGTTGGGCACCGCGCTCACCGCCACCGCGCCCGGCTCGGCGCTCACCGCGCCAGCCTGCGCGTTCACCAGCGACGGCAGCCGACCGTACGACTGCGCGACCGCCACCTGGCAGGGAGCAGCGGCGCCGACCAAGGTCAGCGAGGCGCCGGTCTGGCGGCGGTACCCGGTGCTGCTCGCCGGGCTGGCCGTCCTGCTGCTGCTCGCCGCCGGCGCGGTCTGGCTGTGGCGACGCCGGCGCGGACGTCGGAGGGTGACGGCCGCCGCCCTCGCCGGCGGCGCGGGACCCGACGGTGGACGCGGCACGGTCTACCCGCGCCCGGCCACCCCGAGCGCGACGAGGCGCCGGCGAACCCCGCCGGTCTGGTTGCTGGTCGGTACGGCCGTGGCGGTGCTGGCCGGTGTGATCGGTACGGCGGGCTGGACGGCGACCCGCCGGGTGGCGGCGATCGACACCCAGAAGCAGCCGACCAGCGGCGCGTGGAGGGGCACGGGTGTCTCCGGGCCGATGGGTGTGCCGCTGCGGGAGTCGGCGTTCGAGTTCACCGTGTACCGGATGTCCTGCGGGGCGCCCGGCTCCGCCCGGTCGGCCGGCGGCGGTGCGGCTCCGGCCGGTGGTCAGCGTTGCCAGGCCACCGTGGGGGTGCGCAACATCACCGGCGAGAATCAGCCCTGGCACGGCCAGCTGCAACGCGCCTACCTGCCCGGTGGACGCTGGGTGAGCACCGACGAGTCGGCCACCCGGTCGGCCAACCTGGGTCGGGACGTCTTCGCCGATCCGATGGCCGCCGGCAGCAGGGCGGTGCTGCCGCTGGTCTTCACCGTCGACGGGCGGGACCCGCCCCGGCAGCTGGAGCTGCGCAGCGGGGTGTTCTCCGCCGGCGTGCGGGTGGACATGCCCTGACCGGCGGCCGGGTGGCGGTCGTACCCTGGGGTCCGTGACCGTCGCCCTCGCCCCCGCCGTGCTCGACGTGGCGGCCTGGCAGGCCCGCCGCCGGGCCCACGAGCAGCGGGTCGACGTCTGGCTGACCCCGCACCTGGCCCGCCGCAGGCGGGGTGAGCGCCATCCGGTGGCCGACTTCCTGTTCACCTACTACTCGCACCGCCCGGCCCAGCTGCGTCGCTGGCACCCGGGAGCGGGGGTCGAGCTGTGCGGCGCCGACCCAACCGGGTTCGGGCGGCACTACCGCGCCACCGCCGCCGGGGTCACCCTCGACACCGATGCGGTACGCGCGCGACGGGGCGAGTCGATCGCCTGGATCCGCTCGCTGTTGACGGCCACCGCAGGGCGGGCGCCGCACTTCGGCTGCTTCGGGATGCACGAGTGGGCGATGGTCTACCGGCAGACCCGCGAGGAGCTGCGGCACAACGCGTGGCCGTTGCGGCTGTCTCCGGAGCGGACCGCCGCGGTCGTCGAGGAGCGGGGCGTCCGGTGCAGCCACTTCGACGCGTACCGCTTCTTCACCCCACCGGCCCGGCCGTTGAACCTGCTCACCCCGACCAGGGAGACGCAGCACGCGCACGAGCAGCCGGGCTGCCTGCACGCCAACATGGATCTCTACAAGTGGGCGTACAAGATGTCGCCGCTGGTGCCGTCCGAGCTTGTCGCGGACTGCTTCGAGCTGGCCCGGGACATCCGCACCCTGGACATGCGGGCCAGCCCGTACGACCTGGCGGCGCTCGGTTGTCCGCCGGTGCGGGTGGAGACACCGGAGGGCCGGGCGGAGTACGCCGTCGCGCAGCGCGGGTTCGCCGAACGGGCCGGCGTGCTGCGCGACCGGCTGCTCGCCGCCGTCCCGGGCTGACCGGACGTGCGCCGGTCAGCCGGCCGGACGGGCACGCAACCCGTCGAGGAGCAGCGCGACCACGGCCTCCAGGTCATCGTCGAGGCCGGGTTCGTTCCACTCGGTGCGGTGCGACGGGTGGTGGAACCGGGCGGTGGCCTGGAGCAGCGCCCGCCCGGCCACCGCCGCGTCGGGCACGCTGAAATCACCGGCCGCCACCCCGTCCGCGACGATCATGCTGAGCTGACCGGCGAGCACCTCCAGGTGGTTCGCGACCGCGCCCTCGGAGAGGGTGGCGAGCTGGTGGAAGTTGTCGAACAGTTCCGGGTCCTCCCGGGCCATCCGGCGTTTGGTGCCGCTCAGCTCGGCCAGCCACCGACGCAGCCGCTGCGGGGCGGGCTCGGGGTTGGTGGCCACCTCGATCAGCGGAGTGGAGACCCGGGCCAGCCAGCGTTCGGCGACCGCCTCGCGTAGCGCGGCCTTGCTGGAGAAGTGCCGGTAGACGCTGCCGTGGCTGACGCCCAGCGCCCGGGCGACGTCCAGGACGGTGGCCTTGGCCGGCCCGTACCGGCGCAGCACCTCCTCGGCGGTGTCGAGGATGCGGTCGGCGGTCAGGGCGGTGGCGTCGCTCATCACCCCAGCCTCCCTGACGGCACGGACGGCCGTGGCGCGGCCCCTGGCCGGCGGTCGCGCCACGGCCGGACGGTCATGCCCGCTCGCTGTCCAGGTGCGCCATCTGCGCTTCGCCGTAGCGGGCGCCGGCGGCCGCGCCGGCCGGAACGGCGGCCTCGATCGCGGCCAGGTCCGCCTCGGTCAGGGTGATCGCCGCGGCACCCAGCGCCTCGGTCAGCCGGTCCCGACGGCGGGCGCCGATCAGCGGCACGATGTTCTCGCCCCGGGCGAGCACCCAGGCGATGGCGATCTGCGCCACGGTGACGCCGCGAGCCTCGGCGATGACGCGCAGCGCGTCCACCAGGGCGAGGTTACGGTCCAGGTTCGCGCCGGCGAACCGGGGCAGGTGGCTCCGGAAGTCGGTGCCGGAGGTCTCCCGCCTGGCCGTCCAGTGGCCGCTGATCAGGCCACGGGAGAGCACCCCGTAGGCGGTGATCCCGACGCCCAGCTCGCGGGCCGTCGGCAGGATCGCGGCCTCCGGGTCGCGGGAGATCAGCGAGTACTCGATCTGGAGGTCGCTGATCGGGTGCACCGCGTGCGCCCGGCGCAGCGTCTCCGCGCTCACCTCGGACAGGCCGATGTGCCGGACGTGGCCGGCCTTGACCAGCTCGGCGAGGGTGCCCACGACGTCCTCCACCGGCACGTCCGGCGAGAGCCGGGAGGGGCGGTAGATGTCGACGTGGTCGGTGCCGAGCCGGCGCAGGGTGTACGCCAGGAAATTCTTGATCGCGACGGGTCGGAGGTCGCTGCCGTTCCAGCCGCCCTCGACATCGCGCAGCGAGCCGAATTTGACGCTGATCAGGGCGTTGTCCCGGTTGCGGCCGCGCAGCGCGTCGCGCAGCAGCATCTCGTTGTGGCCCATCCCGTAGAAGTCGCCGGTGTCCAGCAGGGTGATGCCGGCGTCGAGTGCGGCGTGGATGGTGGCGATGCTCTCCGCCTCGTCGGCGGCGCCGTAGAGGTCGGACATGCCCATCAGGCCGAGCCCGAGGGCGGAGACGGTGGGACCGGTCGTGCCGAGGGTGCGGGTGTCCATGAATCTTCCTCTCACCTGGGTTACCGGTCCAGCGTACATCCTTCGGATGACAGATTCCAGATTCTGTCATCCAGGTGACGGCGGTCACCCGGATCGGCGAATCGGCGCGGCTACTCGCCGTCGACGCGGCGATCGCGCTTGCGCTGGGACTGGCGCTTCTTCTCGGCCAGCCGGCGCTCCTTCGCACCCCGCGACGGTCGGGTCGCGCGGCGCGGCGGCGGCGGGGGCGCGGCGGCCTCACGCAGCAACGCGGCCATCCGCTCGCGGGCCGCCTCCCGGTTGGCCAGTTGCGCCCGATGCTCACTGGCGGCGATCGTCAACACACCGTCCACCAGCCGGTTCGCCAACCGGGCCAGCGCCCGCGCCCGGATCGACTCCGGCACGGCCGGAGAGTTGGCCAGGTCGTAGCTCAGCTCGACCCGGGAGTCGGCGGTGTTCACACCCTGCCCACCCGGCCCGGACGAGCGGGAGAAACGCTCCCGCAGCTCCCCGGCGGGGACGACCCACCGGTCGGTCACCCGCAGTCCGTCGTCCACGCCTCGAGGCTAACCCCCGACGGGCCCCCGGAGGTCACCGGTGCGCAGGCTCAGTCTGGGTCGCTGACGGGCTGGGCGCCGGGCCGGCGGTCTCGTCGTCGGAGCCGACCGCGGCGTACGCCACGGCGCCGAAGAGCAGCAGCGCGATCACCCCGGCCTTCACGGCGACGCCGCGGATCAGCAGCCACGCGCCGCGACGGGCACCCGGTACCGATCTCTTGACGGTCTGGTAGTCGTTCCACCCACGTCGCGCGCGGGCGTACGCCGACCCCACTGCACATCCGATGACCAGGCCCACCAGCAGGAGGACCACCAGAAGAGGACTCTCCACCTCCGCCAGTATTCATACCGACCGTAATATTTCCATGGTCCAATCCTGTCGGGCCGGATATCCGACAGTCGTGCCGATCCCAGCGGCCACTCCGGGAGCGTCCGCGCAGCTCAGCCGCCCTTACCGATGATCGTGTCGGCGGTCTGCTGCACCTGCTCGATCGGAATGGCGAAACCGATGCCGATCGAGCCGTTGCCGTCGATGGTGGCGATCGCGGTGTTCACCCCGACCACCTCCCCGCGGGCGTTCACCAACGGCCCACCCGAGTTGCCGGGGTTGATGGACGCGTCGGTCTGCACGGCGCTGTGCCGGTTGCTGCCCAGCCGCACCTCGCGGTCCAACGCGCTGACGATGCCGGCGGTGACCGTCCCGGACAGGCCGAGCGGCGAACCCACCGCCAGCACCGGCTCACCGACGCGGGTGGCGCCCGGCTTGGCCAGCGGCAACGGGGCGAGCCCGGCCGACGGCGGCACCTTCAGCACCGCCAGGTCGCTGCGCGGCTCCCGGCCGACCACCTCGGCGGCGAACCGGCGGCCGTCGGGCAACTCCACAGTCACCGGCCCACCACCGCCCTTGGCCAGGATGTGGTCGTTGGTGATCAGGTGCTGCTGGTCGTCCACGGCGAACCCGGAGCCCGTCGCGGAGGCGCCGTTCCCGCCGCCGGCGAGCACCGACACCACGCCGGGCACGGTCGCTCGGCGGCGGTGACCAGCTC
>NZ_JAEVHM010000131.1 GCF_016802865.1 Micromonospora parastrephiae
GCTCCGCCACCCGCACCGACCACCAGCGGCGCATCCGGACCTGCTCGGCCGGCTCCGGCGCCACGGCGGTCGGCCCGGCCTCCGGCGGCGTGTCATGCCTGGGAGTCGTCCAGCCGCTCGTCGGGTTCGTCGTCGTCGGCCTCGCGCCCGCCGGTCAGCTCCGCCACCCGCACCGACCACCAGCGGCGCATCCGGACCTGCTCGGCCGGCTCCGGCGCCACGGCGGTCGGCCCGGCCTCCGGCGGCGTGTCATGCCCGGGAGCGCGTTGCTCGGGGGCGGGGCGGCGGGGCGCCGTCCGCGGCCAGGCCGATCGCGGTCAGGTACGCCGAGAGCTGCTCCTGCGCAACCCGCAGCGCGTACCCGGCGCTCTCGGCGTGCTCGGTGGCGGCGGACAGCTCGGGCACCCCCATCGGGTTGGCCGACTCCTGGCGGACCCAGCGCAGCCGCTCCGCGGCCAGGCCGAACTTCTCCAGCGCCTGCCCGAGCAGGGCCACCGGGAACTCCTCGCTGGCGGCGCGGACCTGCCCACCGACATCCTCGATGATGGACACGGTGGCCTACAGGGTGGCGACGTAGAGCTGCGCCTGCTCGACCGCGACAAGTGTCGCGGCGAGACACTCCTCCAACTCCTGGCTGGCCTGGGTCAGTGACGCCTGGGCCGCCTCGACGGTCTCGTGCCCGCTGCCCTCCAGGGCGCCGGCCAGGGTCTGCTGCGCCTCGGCCAGCTTCTCGCCGGCCGCCTGTACGGCTGTCTGCCCGTCCCCGATCTGTTGGAGGGCGACATCGATGGCAGCCTTCAGCTCGGCGACGCTCGCCACGGCGGAACCTCCTGGGGGCGGGGAGATCTCCATTAGAGCCTATCGGCGTCGCCGAAAGAACATCCGCCCTGTCGGTGTTCCTGCCCGGCTGTCCGGAAGGCACCCGGAAGTGCCGGGAGTCCGTTCTGTGGGAGTCCCAGTGCGAGAACTTCTCAGCTCTCGCGGAGCCAGCGGGGGCCGTACACCTCGGCGCCCAGGGCGGTGACCCGCTCGCGTAGCTCCCGGTCGGCGGTGACCACCAGCCGGCGGCGCTGCGGAGCGCCCGCGACCAGGTCGACCACGCTGTCGTCGCCGGAGCCGGGGGCGGAGACCACCCGGACGCCGTCGGTCCCGGGCACGTCCCGCGCGGCCCCCTCGACCACCAGCACCACCTCGACGGGAGCGGGCAGTCGGGCCGGCAGCCCGGTGGTCGCCACCGGGGCGAGGGAGTCACGCAACCGCGCCGCGGCCCCGGCGCGGTCCCGCCACCACCCGTTCGGGCGGGAGCCCACCACGTTGGCGCCGTCCACGATCAGCAGCGGGGTGTCATTCATGTCGCCAGACTGCCACCACCGCGCCGCGCGGGCCGCACGCCACACGCGGAACCGCCCACGCCCCGCCGTGCGGCGTTTGTCGGGGCGCGCGCCGGGAAGACCCTGCCGACCGTGCCGCGCCCAACTGCGGAGGACAGACATGATGGGACCCGGTGACCCCGGCTCCGACCCGTGGGACGAATTCCTGGCCCGGTACTTCGGCCGGGGCGAGGGAGGACGCCGACCGCCGCACCGGGTCGACATCACCCGCCTGATGACCGCCGACGCCCGGGAGATGCTGGCCGACGCGGCCCGCCGGGCGGCGCAACGGCAGAGCAGCGACCTGGACACCGACCACCTGCTCTGGGCGGCGTTGCAACGTGAACCCCTGCGTGACCTGGTCCGCCGCGCCGGCGCCGACCCGGACACCCTGATCAACGCGCTCGGCGGGCGGGGCGACGGCGCGCCGCGCGGTGAGGTGCCACCCAACCTGTCGTTGACCCCGGCGGCCAAGCGGGCGCTGCTCGACGCCCACCAACTGTCCCGGGCGATGGGCGCCAACTACATCGGCCCCGAGCACATCCTCATGGCGCTGCCGCTGAACCCGGAGTCGCCGGCCGGGCGGATGCTGGCCGCCGGCCGGATCCAGCCCGAGTCGTTGCAGGCCGCCAACGCCGAGCGCGGACCGATGACCGGGCCGAAGCCCGACCGCGGCACCCCCACCCTGGACCAGTACGGGCAGGACCTCACCGACCTTGCCCGCGCCGACCAGATCGACCCGGTCATCGGGCGTGCCGACGAGATCGAGCAGGCCGTGGAGATCCTTTCCCGGCGGACCAAGAACAACCCGGTGCTGATCGGCGAGGCCGGCGTCGGCAAGACGGCGATCGTCGAGGGCCTGGCCGAGCGGATCTGCGACGGGGACGTGCCACAGACCCTGCTCGGCAAGCGGGTCGTCCAACTGGACCTGGCCGGCCTGGTCGCCGGCACCCGCTACCGGGGTGACTTCGAGGAGCGGCTGAAGAAGGTCATCGACGAGATCCGGGCGCACCGCGACGAGTTGATCATCTTCATGGACGAGATCCACACCCTGGTCGGGGCGGGTGGCGCCGGCAGCGAGGGCGGGATGGACGCGTCCAACATGCTCAAACCGGCGCTGGCCCGCGGTGAGCTGCGCGTCATCGGCGCGACGACCCTGGACGAGTACCGCAAGAGCATCGAGAAGGACGCCGCGCTGGCCCGGCGCTTCCAGCCGGTGCTGGTGCCCGAGCCGAGCGTCGACGACACCATCGCGATCCTGCGCGGGCTGCGCGACCGGTACGAGGCACACCACCAGGTGCGCTTCACCGACGAGGCGCTGGTCGCCGCCGCCGAGCTGTCCGACCGGTACGTCACCGACCGGTTCCTGCCCGACAAGGCCATCGACCTGATCGACCAGGCCGGCGCGCGGGTGCGGCTGCGTACCCGCACCCCGGCGTCCGACGTGCGGGAGCTGGAGCAGGAACTCGACGAGGTACGCCGGGACAAGGAACAGGCCGTCACCGACGAGC
Organism: Micromonospora parastrephiae; assembly: GCF_016802865.1. Taxonomy (GTDB): domain Bacteria; phylum Actinomycetota; class Actinomycetes; order Mycobacteriales; family Micromonosporaceae; genus Micromonospora; species Micromonospora parastrephiae. Next base: position 2,882 of record NZ_JAEVHM010000131.1, read on the forward strand.
AGTACGAACGCGCCTCGGCGCTGCGCGACCGGATCTCCGAGCTGGAGGAGGAGATGCGCCGCGCCAACGGCGACGACGGCGCCACCTCCCAGGTGCCCGAGGTGGGTCCACAGGAGATCGCCGAGGTGGTGTCCCGGGCCACCGGCATTCCGGTCAGCCAGCTCACCGAGGAGGAACGCGACCGGCTGCTGCGCCTGGAGGGCCACCTGCACCAGAAGGTCGTCGGCCAGGACGACGCCGTCATCGCGGTCGCCGAGGCGGTCCGCCGCTCGCGCGCCGGGCTGGCCGACCCGGAACGCCCGATGGGCAGTTTCCTGTTCCTCGGCCCGACCGGCGTCGGCAAGACCGAGCTGGCCCGCGCCCTGGCCGAGGCGCTGTTCGGCGAGGCCGACCGGATGGTGCGCGTCGACATGAGCGAATTCCAGGAACGGCACACGGTCAGCCGGCTGGTCGGCGCCCCGCCCGGGTACGTCGGCTACGAGGAGGCCGGGCAGCTCACCGAGGCGGTGCGGCGCCGCCCGTACGCGGTGGTGCTGCTCGACGAGATCGAGAAGGCCCACCCGGACGTGTTCAACATCCTGCTCCAGGTGCTCGACGACGGGCGGCTGACCGACAGCCAGGGTCGCACGGTGAACTTCAAGAACACCGTACTGATCATGACGAGCAACCTCGGCTCCGAGCTGATCACCGGCACGCAACGGGCCGTCGGGTTCGGCACCGGGGAGCCGGGCAGCGAGCAGGAGAACAACGAGCTGCGCGAACGGCTGATGCGTCGCCTCCAGGAGAACTTCCGCCCGGAGTTCCTCAACCGCATCGACGAGGTGATCATCTTCCGCCGGCTGGAGGCCGAGCAGCTGCGCGACATCACCGCGCTGCTGCTGGAGGAGACCCGCCGCCGGCTGCACGCCCAGGACATCCAGGTGGAGTTCACCACCGCCGGTGTCGACTGGCTCGCCGAGCACGGCTACCAGCCGGAGTTCGGCGCCCGCCCACTGCGCCGGGTGATCCAGCGCGAGGTGGACAACCACCTGTCCCGGATGCTGCTGGAGTCGGCGATCTCGCCCGGACAGAAGGTCACCGTGGACGCCCGCGACGGTGCGCTCACCTTCGACGTCGCCGCGGGTGAGCGGGGGTACACCGCCGCCACGACAACACACCCGCGATGAGCGGGGCGAGGCGACGAGGCGAGACCGAGGAGCCGCACGAGCCCGCGGATTCCGAGCAGACCCGGGACGAGGACGACCATCCCGACCCGATCCGGGCGTCGCCCACCGCGAACCCCCGCCGGACGCGGGTGCCACCGGAGGGCCTGCATCCGAAGACCGACCAGGACGACCCGGAGACGTCCGGACCACCGCCCGGAGAGGAGACCTGATGGTACGCGAAGCTCGGCTCGACCCCGAGGTGGAAGTGCTCTGGGAGGACTTCCACGCCGAGGTCAACGTCCCGTCGGAGCAGCTGCGCACGTGGCTGCTGACCCGGGGGTCCGGTGAGGAGTCGTTCGGGTCCAACCCGAACCTCGACCTGCCCCAGCCGGGCCGGGAGATCCTCAAGGTGCTCAACAAGCGCAAGGTCGACCTCACCCCGGAGGACATCGAGGTGATGCGGGAGGCGGTCGAGCGGATCCGGGAGCTGATGGACGCCAAACCGTCGCGCGGCAACGCCGACGACACCTGGCGGCACTCGCTGCTCGACCTCGGCCACGACCCGCTCGTCGAACGCTGAGGGCAACCACGCGCGACGGTGCCGTCCCGGCCGGGACGGCACCGTCGCGCCCGCTACTGGCCCTTGTCGGGCTCCATGCTGCCGATGGTCAACCCCGCCGCGTCGGCAGCGGCGTCCCGGTCCCCACGGGTCCGGTCCTCGCGGCTGAGCAGGTTGGCGTACTCGGTGACGTCGGCCGGATCGGGCACCTCCGGCAGGCGGCGCAGGAACGCCTCCACCTCACGGGTGGCGGCGGTGTGCGCGGCGGCCGCCTGGCGCAGCAGCTCCCGGTCGTCGGCGGGCGGGTAGAGGTCGGTCATGTCCGCCAGATACCCCGCCCACGGCGGTTCGCACCGCCACCGGCGGGTCATCACCCGCCCGGGGGGCTCACACCCCGCTGGGCTGGCGCACACCGAACCCCGGATTGCGCAGCAGCCAGTCCAGGTAGGTGGGGTGCGGCGCCAGCGAGTCGGTGTACGCCGCCTTGGCCGTCTCCAGCATCAGCGGGGCGCTGCGGGCGGCGGGCGAGTCCGGATGCCAGCCCAGCAGCAGCCGCCAGCGCAGCGGGACCCCCGCCAACCGGCGGGTGACCAGCCCCGCCACCGGGCGGAACGTCGCCTGGCACAACGCCACCGCCACGCCGGCGTCCACCAGGTCGACGCAGCCGCGGATATCGGTCTCGTACACCTTGCGGGGGGTGAATCCGGCGCGGGCGCAGGCGGCGGCGAAGCAGTCGCTGAAACAGCCGTCACCCGGCGCCGCCACCCACTGCTCGCGGCGCAGGTCGGCCAGGCGCACCTCGTCGTGGTCCGCCAGGGGATGGGTCTCCGGCAGCAGCACCAGCACCGGGTCGATGGACACCTCCCGCCAGCTCAACCCGAACCCGGCCGACGGGCTGGCGTCGCCGCACACGCCGGCGAGCGCGAAGTCCAGCCGACCGCCCGCCACCATCTGCGCCAACTCGTCCACCGACCACGAGGCGTACGTGGTGATCTGGGCCGGTGGGTGCTCGGCGGCCAGCCGGTGCACCATCCGACCCAGGATCGGGCTGTTCACCCCGCCGAACCGGTAGCACGGCGGCGCGTCACCGGAACCGGCCAGCCGGGCCGCCTCGTCCTGTAGTCCCTTCATCGCCGGCAGCAGCACCCGGGCCCGGGCCAGCACCAGCTCGCCGAGCGGGGTGGGGCGCGCGCCGCGCCGGTCCCGGTCGAACAGCGGGCCGCCCAGTGTCCGCTCGATCCGCTGAAGCTGGGCGGTCAGCGCCGGCTGAGCCAGGCCGAGCGCCGACGCCGCCTTGGTCACGCTCCCCGTCTCCGCGATCGCGCAGACCACCCGCAGGTGACGCAACTCCAGGTTCATACGGTGACGGTAGGACTACGCCGCAGCCGGCGGAAGAGCCCGAAGGTATCGGTGAGATTGAATGCACAGATGGTGTCGCCGCCGGTCAGCCGCGCGGCGGCTCCGGCAGATCCGCCAGGTACGTCGGCCGCCGCGTCACCGCGTCGCGGACCTTGTCCACCACACCCACCGCCGGCTCGACGATCCGGTTCCACGGCGGGGTCGCCGGGGTGCCCGGGTGCGGCCGGGTCGGGGCCGCCTCCTCGGCGATCTCCAGCCGGTTGCCCAGCCGGATCAACTCCTCCGCGGTGGCCACCGCGCGCAGCTCGGCGACCAGCGCGCCCACCCCCTCGACGTGCCGGCGCACCCGCGCGGCGACCTCGGTCAGCGTCTCGTCCGTCAACCCCTTCAGGACGCCCAGCAGCGCCGCGTCGGCGTTGATCTCGGCGTCCACCCGCTCGTCCGCGTTCGGCAGCGCGGCCCGCGCCGCCGGCAACAGGTACTGCTCCTCCGCCGACAGGTGCCGCGACAGCGCGGCGGTGAGCACCGCCAGACCCTCCTGCGGTGTGGTGTCCGGGCCGGTCAGCTGGTCCAGCAGCGCCAGCAACTGCTGGTGCTCCCGGTCCACGATGTCGGCGATGCTGCGGCCACCGGGACGGAAGCCCTCCTCGGGCGCGGGCGGCAGCGGCGGCAGGGGAACGGCGGACATGGTGCCCTCCTCGACTGGCGGGCGAAAGCTCCGGCAGGGGACGTACGGTCGTGGGCCGCGATACCCGAACGCGCTCGCGGCGAAACCGGGCGCGTCGATGCGTCGACCCGCGCACACGTCGGTGCGCCGCCGATCCGCGCCGGTGCGCCGCCCTGTCGGACACCTCGGGCTGGTATGAAGAGGCGATGACGAGCGAACCCACCGCCGAGGTCGTGGACCTCTGCCGCGACCTGCTGCGTATCGACACCACCAACACGGGGGACAACGACACCAGCGTCGGCGAGCGCCGCGCCGCTGAGTACGTGGCGGAGAAGCTCGCCGAGGTGGGCGTCGAATCCGCCCTGCACGAATCCGCCCCGGGCCGGGCGAACGTCGTGGCCCGCATTCCCGGCGCCGACCCCAGCCGCGGCGCGCTGCTGGTGCACGGGCACCTGGACGTGGTGCCCGCCGACGCCGACGAGTGGTCGGTGCACCCGTTCTCCGGCGAGCTGCGCGACGGCTACCTGTGGGGCCGCGGCGCCATCGACATGAAGGACTTCGACGCCATGGTGCTCGCCGTGGTGCGGCACTGGCAGCGCACCGGCGTACGGCCCCCGCGCGACATCGTGCTCGCGTACACCGCCGACGAGGAGGCGGGCAGCGACTACGGCGCGCGGTTCCTGGTGGAGAACCACCGGGGCCTGTTCGACGGCTGCACCGAGGCCATCGGTGAGGTGGGGGGTTTCTCCTACTCGGTCAACGACAGCCAGCGGCTCTACCTCATCGAGACCGCCGAGAAGGGCATCGACTGGCTGCGGCTGCACGCCAAGGGCCGCCCCGGGCACGGCTCGATGGTGCACGACGACAACGCCGTCACCGCGCTCGCCGAGGCGGTCGCCCGGATCGGCCGGCACCGCTTCCCGGTCGTGGTCACCGACACCGTGCGGGCGTTCCTCGAGGAGGTCTCCGACCTGCTCGGCGTCGAACTCGACCCGGACGACCCGGAGACGGCCATCGCCAAGCTCGGCCCGATCGCCAACATCATCGGCGCGACCATCCGCAACACGGCCAACCCGACCCGGTTGAGCGCCGGCTACAAGGACAACGTCATCCCCGGCCGGCCACCGCCACCATCGACTGCCGCAGCCTGCCCGGCCAGTCCGAGCTGCTGGAACGGCAGCTGCGCGAGCTGGTCGGCCCGGACATCGCGATCGAGTACGTCCAGCGGCAGCCGGCCCTGGAGACCACCTTCGACGGCGACCTGGTCGAGGCCATGTCCGCGGCGCTGCGCGCCGAGGATCCGGGCGCGCGTCCGGTGCCGTACATGCTCTCCGGCGGCACCGACGCCAAGGCGTTCTCGCAGCTCGGCATCCGCTGCTTCGGGTTCGCCCCGCTGCGGCTGCCCGCCGATCTGAACTTCTCCGCGTTGTTCCATGGCATCGACGAGCGCGTTCCGGTCGACGGACTACAGTTCGGCGTGCGGGTTCTCGACCGGTTCCTCCGCACCTGCTAGCCGTGTCCGGTAGCCGCACCCGGCGCGTTACCTCCCCATCGTGAAGGGACTGCCCCACATGACCGACCAGCACGGTGAGCTGGACGCCGCTCTCGAGCGGGTGATCGAAGCGGCCCGTCACCACCTGGCCGCCGTACGCGCCGCGCAGGGCCGCGTCGACGACGACGACGTCTGGCAGGCGTACGTGGCGTTGAACAACGCGTCCTACGCCTACGACGAGCGTCTGCTCGACGCCTTCGGCGAGGTGACGCCCTGGGACGTCGACTCGATCGACCCGGACGAGGCCGACGAGCGCTTCGGCGGCCCCGAGGGCTCCGAGGCCAGCGACCCGCATCCCCGGGTGATCTCGGTACGCCAGCGCCGCGACTACCGGGTGCCGAGCGTCTCGGCGCTGCTGCGGGTCGCCGAGGCGGCCCGCCGCGAAGGCACCCCGGAGGACGACGAGCCGGCCCCGGTGGAGGGCGTCGGCGAGGCGGTGCTGGAGCTGCTGCAGAGCGGCGACGGCTCACTCGGCGCGCTGGACGTCCCCGAACTGGAACCCCTCGACGGGGTGGTCATGGTCAGCGAGGTGGGCACCCCCGTCGACCTGGAGTCGTTCGACGACGACGACGCCGTCGGCCCGTTCCAGCCGGCGGCCGACGACCGGCTGGTCGGCCGACTCGACGAGCACCCGTTCCTGGAGCTCGACGACGACCACGACCACGCCGGGCACCAGCACTAGGCCGTACGACGCCCGGGGCGCGGCCGGTCGCCGACCGGGCCCCGGGCGTCGTCACCGCCGGAGCGTCAGTACGACAGGCCCGGCTGCGGCTGGTTGACCCGCCGACGGCGCAGCACCACCTGCCGCGTGCCGTCGCGGAACAGCCGCACCCGGGCCAACTCCCATCCGGAGAACTCCGCCTGGATCGCCAACTGCGCCGCGGCGGTCAACCGGTCGACGTTCGGCGGCAGCCGCAGCGGCGCGTACTCGTAGTCCATGCCACCCATGCTGCCCAGCCCAGCCGCCGTCCGCCACCCCCTCCGGGGTGACCAACGCCGCTGTCGTGGGCGGTTCGTGCCGCCGTGTACGCGCCCGCGTGTTCTCGGCCGCGCAGGGTGTCAGCCGTCGAGGAGGTAAGGCGTGACGACAGGGGAGCGGGGTCGGCTGGGTCGGTTCACCGACGCGGTGCTCGACGGCGCGCGGGCCGCCTCACCCAGCCCGCGCTCCGCGACGACCAGTCGCGCTCCGGTCGACGTCCGACGCCGTGATCCGGCTGGCGGGTCAGCCGTCGCGCTCGGGGTAGCCCACCGGCACGGCCGAGACGTCGTCCAACGCGGTGATGATCTCCTCGGGCAGGGTGATCCGCTCCACCTGGAGCGCGCCGAGCAGCTGCCCCACCGTCCGCGCGCCGAGGATCGGCGCCGTCACGCCCGGCCGGTCCCGGATCCACGCCAGCGCCACCTCCAGCGGTGACACCCCCAGCCCGCCGGCCGCTGTCGCCACCGCCTCCACGATGCTGGAGCAGCGCGGCTCCAGGTACGTCGCCACGAACCGCTCGAAGTGCGGCGAGGCGGCCCGCGAGTCCGCCGGACGCCCGTGCCGGTACTTCCCGGTGAGCACCCCCCGGCCCAGCGGCGACCAGGGCAGCACGCCGAGGCCGAGCGCGTCGCACGCGGGCAGCACCTCCCGCTCCACGCCCCGCTCCAGCAGCGAGTACTCCACCTGGGCGGCCACCACCGGCGCCCGGCCCGGCCAGGCGGTCTGCCAGGCGGCGGCCCGCGCGGTCTGCCAACCGGAGAAGTTCGACACCCCCACATAGCGAACCTTGCCGCTGGCCACCGCGTGGTCCAGAGCGGCCAGGGTCTCCTCCAGCGGAGTGTCCGGGTCGTACCCGTGCACCTGGAACAGGTCGACGTGGTCCGTGCCGAGCCGGCGCAGCGACGCCTCAAGGGTGCGCAGCAGGTGCCCACGGGAGCCGTCCCGGCGCCGGCCACTGCCCGGGCGCAACCCGGCCTTGGTGGCGATCAACAGCTCGTCGCGGGGCACGAGGCTGCCCAGCAGCGAGCCGATCACCGACTCGGCGTCACCGTCGCCGTACACGTCGGCGGTGTCGATCAGGTTGCCGCCCGCGTCCAGGTAACTCTTCAGCTGGGCGGCCGCGTCGTCGGCGTCGGTGTCCCGACCCCAGGTCATGGTGCCGAGCGCGAGCCGGGAAACCGCCAGCCCGCTTCGGCCGAGCGGTCGCTGTTGCATGGGTGAACCTTATTTCGAACCTGCCGCCACCGATATCCTCGCTCCCGTATCTCTGCCGGTTCTGCCGGTTCCGCCGCCGTGGGCTGCCCCGACGAAGGGGGGACCAAAGGTGTCGAGCCGGTGATCGAGCCCGTTATCGGCATTGCGTAACCTGGTGCGACCTGTGCCACGGATGGGGGAGGACCAGTGCGACTCGGGCTCAGCCTCGGATACCAGACGGCGTGGAGCACGCCGGCCGACCACCTGGCGCTGGCCCAGGAGGCGGACCGGCTCGGCTACTCGGTGGTGTGGGCGGCGGAGGCCTACGGCTCCGACTCGCCCAGCATGCTCGCCTGGATGGCCGGCCAGACCGAACGGATCGACGTCGGTGCCGCGGTGATGCAGATCCCCGCCCGTACACCGGCTGCCACCGCGATGACCGCGGCCACCATCGACGCGCTCTCCGGCGGCCGGTTCCGGCTCGGCCTGGGCGTCTCCGGCCCGCAGGTCTCCGAGGGCTGGCACGGGGTGCGCTTCGCCAAGCCCCTCGCCCGGACCCGCGAGTTCGTCGACATCGTCAAGCTCGCCATCGCCCGCAAGGAGGTGGCGTACGACGGCGAGCACTACACGCTGCCGCTGCCGGACGGCCCCGGCAAGGCGCTGCGCCTGGGCTTCCACCCACCCCGCGAGCACATCCCGATCTACCTGGCCGCGGTCGGCCCCAAGAACCTGGAACTGGCCGGCGAGATCGCCGACGGCTGGCTCGCCGTGTTCTACGCACCGGAGTTCGCCGACGAGCAGCTCGCCTCGGTACGCGCCGGGCGGGCCAAGGTCGGCAAGGACCTGTCCGGCTTCGACGTGGTGCCGTCCGTGCCCGTGGTGATCGGCGACGACGTGGCGTCCTGCGCCGAGCTGGTCCGCTGGTACGCCGCCCTCTACGTGGGCGGCATGGGCAGCCGGGAGCAGAACTTCTACAACCAGCTCGCCACCCGGATGGGCTACGGCGACGCCGCCCGCGAGGTGCAGGACCTGTACCTGGCCAAGCGGCAGCGCGACGCGGCCGCCGCCGTACCGATGGAGTTCATCGACCGCACCTCCCTGCTCGGCCCGAAGGAGCGCGTCGCCGAGCGGATGCGGGAGTACGCGGCCGCCGGCGTCACCACGCTGTCGGTGAGCCTGTTCGTGGCCGACCGGGACAGCGGTGTGCAGACCCTGCGGACCGTCGCCGAGGCTCTCGACCTTTCGGGAGTCGGCGAGTGACCTGGGTCGAGGCCATCATCCTGGGCATCGTCCAGGGACTGACCGAGTTCCTTCCGGTCAGCTCGTCGGGGCATCTGCGGATCACCTCGGCGATCTTCTTCGACCGCGACGCCGGCGCGTCGTTCACCGCGGTCACCCAGCTCGGCACCGAGGCGGCCGTGCTGATCTACTTCGCCAAGGACATCTGGCGGATCACCCGTACCTGGCTGGTCGGGCTGCGCGACCGCTCGGTGCGCTCCAGCCTCGACTACCGGATGGGCTGGTACGTGATCGTCGGCTCGATCCCGATCGGGCTGTTCGGCTTCGTCTTCAAGGACCAGATCAAGACGGCCGGACGCAACCTGTGGGTGGTGGCGACCACGCTCATCGTGTTCGCGTTCGTGCTGGCGTTCGCCGAGTACTGGGGGCGGCAGACCCGCACCCTGGAGAACTTCCGGATGAAGGACGGCGTGGTGATGGGCTTCGCCCAGGCCATGGCGCTGGTCCCCGGGGTGTCCCGTTCCGGCGGCACGCTCACCGCCGGTCTGCTGCTCAACCTGACCCGGGAGGCGGCGGCACGGTACTCGTTCCTGCTGGCCATTCCGGCGGTGGTGATGTCCGGCGTGTTCAGTCTCGGCGACGTCTTCGAACCATCGGCCCCGGGCACCTCCGCGCCCTCCGGGGCCCAGATGATCGTGGCGACGGTGATCGCGTTCGGCATCGGCTACGCGGCCATCGCCTGGCTGCTGCGCTACGTCGCCCACCACACCCTGTACGTCTTCGTGTTGTACCGGGTCGCGCTGGGCACCCTGGTCCTGGCCCTGCTGCTGACCGGCACGATCAGCGCGACCTAGATTCGGCTGCCAGCCGTCGACCTGCTGTGATCCACTCGACATCGGCGATACCGGGGTATCCGGGACGGGGTGACACCCCGAGATCGCTGATCTCGAGTGGATCACCAGCGGGCGCTCGCCGGACATCGGGTAACCAGGCCGCACGGACACCCGGACTCCGCCGTCACCGAACCCTGCACGGGCGTGGACGGCGGAACACCCGGACGGCGGCCGGGTGCCCGTGACGGACGAGGGCGACGGCGTAGGCCCTAGGGTGGTCAGCGTGGCGACCCTTCTGCTTCTGCGACATGGCCGGACCACGGCGAACGCCGACGGTGGCCTGGCCGGCCGGCAACCGGTCGAGCTGGACGACACCGGGCGCGCCCAGGCCACCGCGGTCGGCGAGCGGCTGCGGGCGGTGCCCCTGGCCGCCGTCGTCACCAGCCCGTTGATCCGCTGCCGGCAGACCCTGGAGTTGGCGCTTCCGCAGGCCACCCCCGTGGTCGAGGAGGGGTTGATCGAGTGCGACTACGGCAGCTGGGAGGGGCAGCCGTTGAAGAAGCTCGCCAAGGAGCCGCTCTGGCCGGTGGTCCAGCAGCACCCCAGCGCGGCGGTCTTCCCGGGTGGGGAGGCGATGGCGGCGATGGCGGCGCGTGCCGTGGCGGCGGTGCGCTCCTGGGACGCCCGGGTGAGCGCCGAGCACGGGCCCGAGGCGGTCTGGCTGGCGTGCAGCCACGGCGACGTGATCAAGGCCATCGTGGCGGACGCTCTCGGCGTACACCTGGATGCCTTCCAGCGGATCGTGGCCGACCCGGCTTCGGTGACGGCGATCCGGTTCACGCCGCTGCGGCCGTTCCTGGTCCGGCTCAACGACACCGGCGGCGACCTGGCGGCGCTGGTACCGCCGCCGCGGAAGCGCGCCGGCGGGCCGCGCGCGCGGCCGACTCCGACGCGGCCGTCGGCGGCGGGGCGGGTGTGTCGCGGTGAGGCGCGTCACGCCACCGCCGCCGGTTGGGGCGTCAGCGGGTGCCCGCAAGGCCGCCACGCCCGGCCGCAGCCCCTGGTACGCCGGGCGCGCCGCCGCTGCGGTGATTCGCGTCGGTGGGGTGCGCGATGCCGTGGCGGGCCGGATAGGGTCGTGGGTATGACCCACCAGGTGCACGCCTTCGAGCCGCCGGAGCGGTTCGTCGCCGGGACTGTCGGGCCGCCGGGGGAGCGCACGTTCTTCCTGCAGGCCCGCGGCGGCGGCAGGCTGGTCAGCGTCGCGCTGGAGAAGGTCCAGGTGTCTCTGCTCGCCGAGAAGCTGGAGGAGCTGCTCACCGAGGCGCAGCGTCGCTTCGGGGTGGACCTGCCCGAGCTGGCGCCGGTGATCGGCGACAACGAGCCGCTGGACACTCCGGTCGACGAGGAGTTCCGGGTCGGGACCCTCGGGCTGGCCTTCGACGTGGACACCGCGACCGTGGTGATCGAGGCGATCGCGGCGGGCGAGGTGGAGCCCGAGGTCGAGCTCGGCGACGAGGACGACGACGAGGACGACGTAGACGACGAGGAACCGGACGAGGACCTGGACCGGCTCCGGGTCCGGCTCACCCCGCAGGCGACCCGCCAGTTCATCGAGCGGGCCCGGCGCGTGGTGAACGCGGGCCGGCCGCCGTGCCCGCTGTGCGGCCAGCCGTTGGACCCCGCCGGGCACCTGTGCCCGCGGCACAACGGTTACCACCGGTGACCTCGTCCGGCCTCCAGCCTCGCCAGGACGGCGACGCCGCGCTGCGGCTGCTGCGGGACGGCGCGCTCGACCTGGAGGGTCGGCTGGTCGACGCGTCGAACACGACGCTGCGCGGCATTCTGACCCTGGACGGGGTCAGCGCCCGCTGCGTCTACAAGCCGGTCCGTGGCGAACGTCCGCTGTGGGACTTTCCTGACGGCACTCTCGCCGGCCGGGAGGTGTCGGCGTACCTGGTGTCCCGGGCCACCGGTTGGGACCTGGTGCCGCCCACCGTGCTGCGCGGCGGCCCGTTCGGCCCCGGCTCCTGCCAGCTGTGGATCGACGAGCCGGAGGACGCGGAGCCGCTGGTCGGTTTCCTGCCCGCCGGGGAGCTGCCGCCGCGCTGGTTTCCGATCGCGGCGGCCCGGGACGACGACGGCGCCGCGTACGCCCTCGCCCACGCCGACGACCCACGGCTGGCCCGACTCGCGGTGCTCGACGCGGTGATCAACAACGCGGACCGTAAGGGCGGTCACGTGCTGGTGGGCGACGACGACCGGATCTACGGCGTGGACCACGGGGTGAGCTTCCACGTGGAGGACAAGCTCCGTACGGTGCTGTGGGGTTGGGCCGGCAAGCAGTTGCCGTCGGACGCCGTGGAGATGCTCGACGGGCTCGCCGGGCAGGTCTCCGGGGCGCTCGGCGCGGAGCTGGCCGACCACCTGACGATCAGCGAGATCGCCGAGGTGGCCGCCCGCGTCGACAGGCTGCGCGAGACCTGTCGCTTCCCGCAGCCGCCGGAGGACTGGCCGGCGATCCCCTGGCCACCCATGTAACCCGCTGTCATCTTGATCACCCGTGGGGCGCGCCGGGACCGTCGTGGGGCTGGCTAGGCTGAGGCCATGGAGTCTTGGGCGGGACACGAGGTGCCACGGCTGCCGGGCAGGGGCGAGCCGCTGGCGTTGTACGACTCGGCGCGGCAGGCTGTCCAGCCGAGTGCGCCGGTCGACACGGGGAGCATGTACGTCTGCGGCATCACCCCGTACGACGCCACCCACCTCGGCCACGCCGCCACCATGATCACGTTTGACCTGGTGCAGCGGATGTGGCGCGACGCCGGCCGCCCGGTGCGCTACGTGCAGAACGTCACCGACATCGACGACCCGCTGCTGGAGCGGGCCACCCGCGACGGCGAGGACTGGGTGGTCCTCGCGATGCGGGAGACGGCGCTGTTCCGGGAGGACATGGAGGCGCTGCGGATCATCCCGCCGGAGCACTACGTGGGCGCGGTGGAGTCGATCCCGGACATCGTCGACAAGGTCGAGGTGCTGCTCAAGGACGGCGCCGCGTACCGCCTCGACGACGGCACCGGCGACGTCTACTTCGACATCTCCGCCACCGGCCGGTACGGCTACGAGTCCAACCTGACCCGCGAGCAGATGCTGGAGATCTTCCCGGAGCGCGGCGGTGACCCGGACCGGGCCGGCAAACGCGACCCACTGGACCCGCTGCTGTGGCGTGGCGCCCGCGAGGGCGAGCCGTCCTGGCCGGGCGGGGAGCTGGGCCCGGGCCGCCCCGGCTGGCACATCGAGTGCGCGGTGATCGCCCTGAACCTCCTCGGCGACCGGATCAACGTGCAGGGCGGCGGCAACGACCTGCTGTTCCCGCACCACGAGGCGTCCGCCGCGCACGCCGAGCGGTTGACCGGCCAGGCGCCGTTCGCCGAGCACTACGTACACGCCGGGATGATCGGCCTGGACGGCGAGAAGATGTCCAAGTCCCGCGGCAACCTGGTCTTCGTGTCCCGGCTGCGCGCCGACAAGGTCGACCCGATGGCGATCCGGCTGGCGCTGATCTCGGGGCACTACCGCAGCGACCGCACGTGGACCGACGAGCTGCTCACGACCGCGCAGGAGCGGCTGGACCGCTGGCGGCGGGCCGCCGCCGCGCCCGCCGGGCCGTCCGGGGCCGAGCCTGCTGGCCGGGGTACGCGAGCGACTGGCCGACGACCTGGACACCCCCGGAGCCCTGGCCGTGGCCGACCG
>NZ_JAEVHM010000132.1 GCF_016802865.1 Micromonospora parastrephiae
TGTCGCCGACGACTGCCCGCTTCCCGGACCGGAGGACGAGGGCTGGGCTGGCGTGGACTGGGGTCCGCACGAGCCGTGGCTCCAGCCGCTGCTGCTGCTCGCCGCCGGCGACCGGAACGCCGCCGGCGCGGCCCTGCGGGCGCTCCCGCAGGGGCCACACGACCTGCTTCGGGAGGCACGTCTCTGTCTCGTCGGCCGAGCGCGCGGGACCTCGGCGACCGGGTCACGATGGAACGCGTCCACGCCGAGCTGCTGCCGGCCGGTGAGGAACTGGCCGCCGGCAGCGGGGTGCTCACCGTCGGCCCGGTGGCCGGGCACCTCGCCGACCTGGCCGCCGCGCTGGGCCGCGACGAGGAAGCCGCTCGACACCGCCGTACCGCCCGCGCGGTGAGCGGCCGGGCCCGCGCCGCCGTCTGACCGCCCTCCGCTGTCCACCGCGACTTGCGGATTTCCGTCGGAACCGACCGGCCGGTGCGGTCAGATGGAACCACCGACGCGTCCAGCGTCGGCCAGGGATCGAGGGGGGGGGTACGCCGTGCAGGTGCTCGTCCTGATCGTGGTGCTGGGCGTCACCGTCCTGGTCGGCACCACGCTCGGCGGCCGGTACCGGGTCGCGCCGCCGGTTCTGCTCATCGCGTTCGGGGTGCTGCTCGGGCTGGTGCCGCCGCTGTCCGAGCTGACCCTGGAGCCGGACCTGGTGTTGCTGATCTTCCTGCCGGCGATCCTGTACCGGGAGAGCCTCACCATCAGCCTGCGTGAGATCCGCGCCAACCTGCCGGTGATCGGGCTGCTCGCCGTGGTGCTGGTGGTGCTCACCATGGTCACGGTGTCGCTGACCGCGCAGGCGTTCGGGGTGAATCCCGCCGCCGCCTGGGTGCTCGGCGCTGTCCTCGCGCCGACCGACGCGGCAGCGGTCACCGGTCTGGCCAAACGGCTGCCCCGCAAGCTCCTCACCACCCTGCACGCCGAGAGCCTGATCAACGACGGCACCGCCCTGGTGGTCTTCGCGGTGGCCGTGGGCCTGCTCACCGACAACGCGAAGCCCGGGGCGCTGGGCATCGGCGAGGAGTTCGTCGGGGCCAGTGTCGGCGGCGTGGTCGCCGGCCTGCTGGTGGGCACCGCCGTGGTGCTGATCCGCAAGCGGCTCGACGATCCGCTGCGCGAGGGCGCGCTGAGCGTCCTGACGCCGTTCGCCGCGTTCCTCCTCGCCGACGCGGTGCACGCCAGCGGTGTGCTGGCGGTGGTGGTCGCCGGTCTGCTGCTGGCCTACGCCGGCCCCCGGGTGATCCGCGCCCGCTCCCGGGTGCTGGCGTACGCGTTCTGGGACCTGTCCACGTTCCTCATCAACGGCGGGCTGTTCGTGCTGCTCGGGACCCAGATCCCCCGGGCGGTGCGGGGCGTCACCAGCACGTCGCCGGGTCGGGCTGTGGTGATCGTGCTGGTGGTCACGCTGGTCGTCCTCTGCACCCGCCTGTTCTTCATCTACCTGACCGTGCAGTCGGCGAGGCTGCGCCGCCGCCGGATGGTGGAACAGGGCGAAGGGTCGTCGAGCTGGCGGGTCGGGACCGTCGCGGGCTGGTCCGGCTTCCGGGGCGCGGTGTCGCTCGCGGCCGCGCTGGCCGTCCCGACGATGACGGTCGCCGGTCGGCCGGTGGTCGAACGCGACCTGATCATCTTCGTCACGGCGCTGGTGATCGTTCTGATCATGCTCATCCAGGGCACCACCCTGCCGCTGGTGGTGCGCTGGGCCCGGTTGGCCGGCGACCCTGAACGCGTCGACGAGGCCCGGCTGGCCCGGATGCGCGCCACCGAGGTCGGGCTGGCCGCGGTGCCCCGCGTGGCCGCCGAGGTCGGCGCCGGGGAGGAGTCGGTACGCCGGCTGCAAGCGGAGTACCAGAGGCATCTGGAGGACGTCAACGAGAGCGGCGGGGACACCGCCGAGGAACGCCGGCTGGAACGCCAACTGCGCCTCGGCGTCCTCGCCCACAAGCGCCGGGAGATCACCCGCCTGCGTGACAGCCGGGAGATCGACGACCTCGTGCTCCTGGAGCTACAGGCCGCGCTGGACAACGAGGAGATCCGACTGCTGGGACGCGGGCCCAGCGACTGACCGTCCCTGACCGATTGGTGACAGCGGCCGGCGCGGGCGCCGGAGGGTCGGGCACCGCCCCGCCGGGTACGGTGGAGACTTCGGCATCGGTCGATGCGTCCGGTCCGCGAGAGGGTGCCCATGACCACCGGGGAGAACGACCTGCGGGTGGTGACCGAACGGGAGTTCCTCGACGAGCTGACCTCGGTCACCCGTGCACGCGACGCGACCGAGTTCCTGTACCTGATGGCGCGGGGCGACGCCGTCATCGGCGTCCAGTGGGAGCAGCCCGGCGTCGACCATCTGCGCCGCTACCGCGTGCGCGACTCCTGCCCGCACTGCGTCGTTCTCGAGGCGGTGCGGGCGCTGGCGCCCGTGCTCCCGCTGGACCTGATGCGCGCCGGACGCGCCCGTCCGCAGTACGAGACGGTGCTGCGGACCGGTCGGCGGCCCCACCTGGCGTTCGCCCGTCCGGCGGGCTCGGCGGGGGAGAGCTGGCTCGGTGACTGTCACGCCGTGGACGGTGACCCGCACACCAGTGCCGACTGCGCGCGGCACGCGGTCCCCGCCCCGACCGGCGACCCTCTGGGCCTGCGCCCCGGATCGCTGCCCCGGGCGCTGCGCGAGTTGTACCCACACGACGCCGCCGCGACGGCGGACATCCAGCAGCGGCTGCGGATCGCCCGGGACTGGCGGGCCGACGCGCAGGCGGTGGCGAGCGGAGTCCGCGAGGCGGCGGCGACCTGGGCGTTCCTGCGCACGTCCTGCGTGCTGGGTGTGCCGGTGCCCGGCGCCGGTGGTCTCGTCCTCACCCTCGACCCGGACCGGACCGTGGACGACCGGCCGCTGACCGAGCTGCGAGCCACGGCGGTGCGGGCGCTACCCACCGGCGGTCCGCTGGCCTACCAGGACCAAGCCTGTCTCGTACCGGAGCCGGGGTCGGGCTCGCAGCGGATGCCGTCGTACGCCGGCGCGGTGGACCTGACCCGCGCGGCCCCGGTGCGTACGCTGCGGCTGCCGGCGCCCCGCCGCCCGCTGAGCACCACCGGCCGGGGCGTGCTGCTGCTCTTCGAGGCGCGGCACGCGATGGGTCGGCACGTCGCGGGCGCACCGCAGCGCGACAGCGCCTACTGGGAGTCCGAGGCGGCGTTGAACGTCTTCGAGTTCACCCTGCTGGAACGGGTCGCCGGTCGGCACTACCAGGACGCGGTGGCCGCCTACGTGCAGGCTCTGCGCCGGGAGGGCGACCTGCTCGCGCGCCCGCACAAGGTGCTCGACCGGCGGCGACGCAAGGCGCTGTCGACGGCGTTCGGCGGCCTGGACGACGAGGAGTTGCACCTGTGGGCGTCGGTGGCGTACCGCAACGCCATCCTGGTGCTGCTCGGCGATCCGGCGGCGTTCGCCGCGCACCTGCGCCGCCAGGCGCGTTGAGCGGCCGCCTCAGAGCACCTGGGCGAGGAACCGGCGCAGCCGGGGATGCTCGGCCTGCTCGAAGACCGCCTCGGGTGGGCCGGCCTCCAGCACCACGCCCCGGTCCATGAAGGCGACGGTGTCGGCGACCTGCCGGGCGAACCCCATCTCGTGGGTCACCACCACCATGGTCATCCCGGCGGCGGACAGGTCGGCCATCACCCCGAGCACCCCCTTGACCAGTTCGGGGTCGAGCGCCGAGGTGGCCTCGTCGAAGAGCATCACCTCGGGTCGCAGCGCCAACGCCCGGGCGATCGCCACCCGCTGCTGCTGACCGCCGGAGAGCTGCGCCGGCCGCGAGTTCGCCTTGCCGGCCAGCCCCACCAGCTCCAGTTGGGCGCGGGCGACCGCGTCCGCCTCGTCCTCGCCGAGCTTGTGCAGGCGGCGCAGCGCCAGGGTGACGTTGCGCAGCACGGTCATGTGCGGAAAGAGGTTGAACTGCTGGAACACCATGCCCACCCGCTGCCGCAGCGCGTCCGGGTCGTCGCGCAGCACGCTGCGGCCGTCCAGCAGCACGTCACCGCGATCGGGCTCGATCAGGCGGTTGAGAGTACGCAGCAGGGTGGACTTACCGGACCCGGACGGCCCGATCACGCAGGCCGTCGCGCCGCGCGCGACGGTGAGGTCGACGCCGCGCAGCACCCGGTTCGGTCCGAAGGCGAGGTGGACGTCGCGCGCCTGCAGGCTGACCGAGGTGGTCGTCGCGGTGGTGGTCATCGCCGTTCTCCTTCCGGGGCCCGGACAGCGCCGAGGTGTCGTCGTCCTCGTCCTCGTCGGCGGGTGCGGTGGCCGGCCGGCCGTGCCGCAACCGCCGGTCGATCCAGTTGACGACGTGCGTCAGCGGGACGGTCAACGCCAGGTAGAAGAGCCCGGCGAGCAGCAGCGCGGACTCGTTGCCGGTGGTGGCCGCGTAGTCCTGCCCGATCCGGAACAGCTCGCGCTGACTGGCCACCAGCCCGAGGAAGTAGACCAGACTGGAATCCTTGATCAACGCGATGAGCTGGTTCACCCAGGCGGGCAGCACCCGCCGGATGCCCTGCGGGATGATCACCAGCCGCATCGCGTCGGACCAGGAGAAGCCGAGGGCGCGGGCACCCTCCAGCTGCGCGGCCTCGACCGACTGGATGCCGGAGCGGAAGATCTCCCCGATGTACGCCGCCGCGATCAACGACAGCGCCAGGATGCCCAGCGGGTAGGGATCCGGCCCCCAGACCTGCATGCCCAGCGGCGCCAACCCGACGCCGATCAGCAGGATCGTCGCCGCGGCCGGCAGCCCCCGGAACACGTCCGTGTAGACCCGGGCCGGCCAGCGCAGCCACCGGGTGCGGGAGATGCCGGCGACGGCCAGCAACAGACCCAGCACCGAGCCGAGCAGGGCGGCGGAGACCGCCAGGATCAGCGTGTTCGGCAACCCGACGGTCAACATCTCGGGCAGCGCCTCGCGCATCGCGTCCGCGTCGAAGAACGTCTCCCACAGGGTGCTCAACGGATCCATCGGTCGCCTCTCCTACCGCCCTGCTCGCTCGTCACCGGGTCAGGACGCGGCCGACGCGGACGCCGACGGCACGGCCGACGCGGACGGCGCCGCCACCGCGCCGCTGCCCGGCGTGAAGTCCGCCGGGATCGGCCGGCCCGGGTAGTACTGCGCCTGCAACCGGCTCCAGGTGCCGTCCGCGATCACCTCGTCGAGGCCCTTGTTCAACGCCGCACGCAGCTTGTCGCTGCCCTTGGCCACGGCGTACGCGGTCGGCGCCGGGCTGAGCTGCTTGGCCGCCACGGTGATCTTGCCGTTGCTGTCGGCGGCCGACTTCTCGCCGATCTCCGCCGGGGCGATCCAGGCGTCGGCTGTGCCGGCCTTGAGCTGGTTGATCGCGCCGTTGTAGTCCGGCACCCGCACCGGGTCGAGCTGCTTGCCGCTGGCGTAGTCGTCCTGGACGGTGCCCTGCACCACCACGACCCGCTTGCCGGCGAGCTGGTCGAATCCGGTGATCGGCGAACCGGCCGGGACGTCCAGGCCGAAGTAGCCGAAGTCGTAGCCGTTGCCGAAGTCCACGGTCTTCCTGCGTGCCTCGGTGATGGTGATCGAGGAGCTCCCGACGTCGAACTTGTGGTTGTTCACCTGACTGAGCAGCGCGGAGAAGTCGGTCCCGACGAACTCGACCCTGAGGCCGAGCCTGCCGGCCACGGCGGTCAGCAGGTCGTTGTCGAAGCCGGTGAACCTGCCGTCCTTGAGGTACACGTTCGGCGGGGCGTCGGTCAGCGTGCCGGCACGCAGCACGCCCGGCTGCGCCAGGCCGTACGGGTTGCCGGCGTCGTCGTTCGAGGAGTCGTCGCCGCAGGCGGTCAGCGCGCTGGCGGCCAGGATCGTGGCCGCGCCCAGGGCGGCGACGCGGGTCAGGGCAGGAAGGAATCGCACAGGTGTCTCCGAAGGGGTGCGTCTCGGCGGGGCACGGATGCGCGCCGCCGACGGTGCGCCCGGTGGGCGTACCGCTGGGAATGGGTGCGGGAGGAGGGACGCGCTAGTGCGCGCTGCGGCGGCGACACACCGCGCTGCACATTCGCATCATGTCCACGTGCCGACGCCGGGTCAGTGCCGGCGAGAGCCAACCGGTGCGGAGATCCGCGGCGTCGGCCGGTGGGATGGAGCTGAGGATGCGCATACGGTCTCCCGGGTCTGTGCTGACCTGGGTGCCAGGCCACGCTTGCACCGGCGTGCTGCCGGTGCCTGGTCTTCACCCGGGGCACCCCACCGCGGAGGAGGGTTGCCGGCCAGCGAGCCGGGGCTTCGCGCTGGCGCTCATGACCTGCGCCGAGGCTAGCAGCCACGACCGGTGGATCGTCCAGCCGTTATGACCACGCTCACCCGTCGACAGCGGGCCGACCGGCAGGTCAGCCGGCGTGCACGTGCGGCCGGCGGCCCACGTCGGGCTCCTGACGGCGCAGGATCTCCCGCGTGACCGAGGCGATCGCGCCCTGCCCGAACGCCAGGTAGCGCAGGATGTTGCGACCCGGGCTGCCCTCGCTCCACTCGAAGTAGATGTGTGGGCGCCGCCGGCTCCGGTCGCGGATCGCCAGCAGCAGGGCGGCGAGCGCGTTGGGCACGGAGGAGCTGGCCAGACTGAGCACCGGGTAGCTGTCGTGCGCCACGCTGCCGCGTACCAGCAGTTCGGTCTCGAAGTCCGACGGGTCGGTGACGTGGACCTCGACGAAGATGACGTCACCGTCGTCGGGGAAGTCGTTGTCCGCCATGGTCTGGGCCAGCTTGGCGCGGTACTCGGCCGGGTCCCGGCGTTCCGGCTCGTGCGCGATGAGGCGGATCCGACGGTCGGCACGCTCGTCGATCATGCGGGCCGCGGCCGGGTCCAGCTCGACATGGTCGACCCGCAGCTCGTAGGCCCGCATCAGCCGGGACAGCACCGACACCAGGATCATTCCGCCGATGAAACAGGCCGCGATCTTGACACCGTCGGGGCGTTGCACGACGTTCGCCAGGGTGGTGTAGACGAAGATCACCGCGATGGTCCCGAACGCGAGCGTCGGGCCCCGCTGCCGCCGTCGCCGCGCCGCGAGGGTCACGGCCGTCGCCGCCGAGGTGATCAACACCAGGACCCCGGTGGCGTACGCGCCGCCCTGCGCGTCCACGCTGGCCTCGAAGACCACCGTGATCAGGAACGCCACCGTGGTGAAGACCAGCACCAGCGGCCGGACGGCCCGCGCCCAGGCGGGGGCCATGCCGTAGCGCGGCAGATAGCGGGGTACGAGGTTGAGCAACCCGGCCATCGCCGAGGCGCCCGCGAACCAGAGGATCCCGATGGTGGACAGGTCGTAGACGGTGCCGAACACCTCGCCGAGGTGCTCGTGCGCCAGGTAGGCCAGCGCCCGGCCGTTCGCGGGCCCGCCCGGCTGGAACGCCTCGGGTGGGATCAGCACGGTGGTGGTCACACTGCTGGTGATCAAAAAGACGCTCATGGTCGTCGCGGCGGTGGTGAGCAGCCGACGCGCGCCGTGGATGCGACCCAGCGGTCGATCCTCGGAGTCCTGTCGATCCCCCCGGATGTGCGGCATCACGGCCACCCCGGTCTCGAAACCGGACAGGCCCAGCGCCAGTTTCGGGAAGACCAGCAGGGACAACCCGACCACCAGCAGCGGGTCCCCGTGCCCGGTCGTCAGCGCCGTGCCCCAGTCCCCGACCGCGCTCGGATGCGTCACCACCCGCCACAGCGCGTCGGCGATCACCACCGCGTTCAGCGTGAGGTAGACGGCCACCAGGGCGACGGCGATCCCGATGGCCTCGCCGAATCCCTTCAGGAACACCGCGCCCAGCAACGCCACCAGCAGCAGCGTGAGGGGCACCTCGTGCCCCTTGAGTCCGCTCGGCCAGAACGGGTTCTCGTCGATGTGGGCGGTCGCGTCCGCCGCCGAGAGGGTGATGGTGATGATGAAGTCGGTGGCCGCGAACCCCAGCAGCACCAGTACGAGCAGCTTGCCGGGCCAGTAGCTCAGCAGGCGTACCAGCATCGCGATCGAGCCCTCACCGTGCGGGCTCTCCACCGCCACCCGCCGGTACACCGGCAGCGCGCCCAGCAGCGTCACCAGCACCAGCACCAGGGTCGCCACCGGCGACAGCACCCCGGCGGCCAGCGCCGCGATGCCCGGCTGATAGCCCAGCGTCGAGAAGTAGTCGACACCGGTCAGGCACATCACCTTCCACCACGGGTGGTGCCGATCCTCCGGCGGGCGGCCGTGCGGGCCGGGGTGCCGCGCGGCCTGTTCCGTACCGCCGTCGAGCAGCCAACCGCGCAGCCGCCCGGCGCGCCTGTCGACCTGCACCGGCGCTTCCCCCGTCCTCCGCCCATGGTCACCGCGAGTATCCGCCCGGCCGCACGCGTCCGTCCGCAGGTACGCCGAACCCGCCCGTCACGGGTCCGGGTGGCCGGCGCGTCGGAGGGTTTCGGTCCGAGGGCAGGGGGGATGCAGCGCCTCCGGCGCACCGCACCGACCCGGCCGGTCCGCCGGGAGGTCGCCGGACGGGATGCCACCGGGGAGGGAGCGGGTCATGGTCGGCGGCCGTCGCTTCCGCCCGGGTGGTGGCTTCGGTCGCCAACTCGACGAGCACGAGACCCGCGTCGGCGTGCCGCCGCCGCCCGAGCCGACCCCGTCGACCGGTGGCGTGGTGGACAGCGCCGTCTACGTCCGGGGACACCGGTTCGCCTCGCCGTCCGGCCTCGCCGAGACGTACCGCTGCCTGCAGGAGCAGGACGGTGCCATGGCCTGGATCGGGCTGTACCGGCCCGGCATCGACCAGATCACCTCACTGGCCCGGGAGTTCCGGCTGCACGACCTGGCGGTCGAGGACGCGATCAACGCCCACCAGCGGCCCAAACTGGAACGGTACGGCCACACCCAGTTCGTGGTGCTGCGTGCCGCCCGCTACGACGACCTGCGGGAGGAGGTCGAGTTCTCCGAGCTGCACCTGTTCATCGGGCCGGGATTCGTGGTCACCGTCCGGCACGGCGAGGCGCCCGACCTGGCCGCCGTACGCCGGCGGATGGAGACCGACGCGCAGATGCTCGCCCAGGGCCCGGAGGCGGTCCTGTACGCGATCCTCGACCAGGTGGTCGACGGGTACGCGCCGGTGGTGGCCGGGCTGGAGAACGACATCGACGAGATCGAGACCCAGGTGTTCGGCGGAGACCCGAACGCCAGCCGGCGCATCTACGGGCTCAGCCGGGAGGTCATCGAGTTCCAGCGGGCCGCCCGCCCGCTGCTCACCATGCTGGACGCGCTCGCGGTCGACGCCGGCAGCTACGGCACCGACGAGGAACTACGCCGCTACCTGCGGGACGTGATTGACCACCTCACCCAGGTGGTGGAACGGGTGGACGGCTTCCGGCACCTGTTGCAGAACATCCTCACCGTCAACGCCACCCTCGTCTCGCAGCAGCAGAACGAGGAGATGCGCAGCCTCACCGCGGCCAGCTACGCCCAGAACGAGGAGCTGAAGAAGGTCTCCTCCTGGGCCGCGATCCTGTTCGCCCCCACGCTCATCGGCACCGTGTACGGAATGAACTTCGTCCACATGCCGGAGCTGAACTGGCGCTTCGGATACCTGTTCGCGCTGCTGCTGATGGTGCTGGTCTGCGGCACCCTCTACCTGGTCTTCAAGCGGCGCGGCTGGCTCTGACCCGGCCGGCGCGGATCACTCGATGCCGCGCAGGATGTGCCGCTCGTCCTCGCTGTCGTCGTCGCCGGCGCTGATCCGGCCGAGCAGCACGGCAGCGGCCCAGATCGTCAGTGGCGTGGCCGCCCCGGTCATCCCGCCGCCGGTCCGGTCGTCCCGGGTCTGCCGCCGCTCCGTACGCGGTGGCCTGCGCTGAGCCTGCATGGGCCCTGCCTCTCCTCGTCGAAGCCGCCCCGGGTGGCGCGGCGTACGCCCGCGCCACCGGTCGGGTCACCCGCACGCGAGCAGGTCACCTCCGGTACGGCATCCATGTCGAACCATCCCACGTCCGCCCGCATTCGCACCCCTTGTTTTCGGTTTCCCGACTGTCGTGCCCCCAGGGACGCTCACCAGCGGTGCAGTTGCGCCCAGGCGGCGGCCCGGGCCAACGCGTCCGCCCGGCGTGCCGCGTACCGTCCGGCATCGGGATCGGTCCCCTCCTCGGCGCGCCTTTTGCGCAGCAGCGCGAGCACATCCAGTCCTCGCCGCCGTCGCCGTTCGACACCGTTCGGCATGATCGCCTCCTCGCCCCGGCCCGCCCGGTGCGGGCCTTCCATCGGGACGACGGAGCTGGCGCGTGGATCCCGACATCGACGTCCGGGGGCGCGCCGATGTCCTGATCGGCGGGGGCGCTCCGACGTCTCAGTGGGCGCTCGCACGTGGCTTGTGCGACGGTCGTGACCGGGCCAGGAGAGGTGGACGAATGAAGTACCTGTTGTTGATCTACAGCTCGCCGGCGACCTGGCAGGCACTGCCGGGCCGGCAGCGGGAGGAGATGGCGCGCGAGCATGCGGCCCTGGTGGACGAGTTGATCGCCTCCGGCGAGTACCTCGGGGGGAACGCACTCGCGGATGCGCTGCACGCTCGGGTGGTCCGGATCCGAGACGGCGCCCGCAGTGTCACCGACGGCCCGTACGCCGAGGTGAAGGAGCAGTTGGCCGGGTACGACCTGGTGGACTGCGACAGCGTCGAGCGGGCCACCGAGATCGCCGCCCGGCTGCCGGAGGCGCGCCTGTTCGCGGTGGAGGTCCGACCCGTGATGGAGTTGAACGGCATGGAGATGTGAGCACCGATGACCTGATGGGGGTGCTGCGGCGGCTGGCGCCGCAGGTTCTCGGCGCGCTGGTCCGGAACGGGGGTGGGTTCGACGCGGCCGAGGACGCGGTCCAGGAGGCGCTGCTGGCGGCCGCGCAGCGCTGGCCGGTCGAGGGACCGCCTCGCAATCCGCGGGGATGGCTGATCACTGTGGCGGCCCGGCGGTTGACCGACCAGCACCGCGCCGACGTCGCCCGGGCCCGCCGCGAGGTGGCGGCGGTGGCCCTGATCCCGGCCGACGACCGTGTTGCCCCGCCGGCGGACGCGCCGCCGGTCGTCGACGACGACGACACGCTGACCCTGCTGTTTCTCTGCTGTCACCCCGCGCTGACGCTTCCCTCGCAGGTGGCACTGACCCTGCGCGCGGTCGGTGGGTTGACCACCGCGGAGATCGCCCGGGCGTTTCTGGTCCCGGAGGCGAGCATGTCCCGGCGAATCAGCCGGGCCAAGCAGCGGATCCGGGACGCGGAGGGCCGCTTCGGCGTGCTGGCCGAGACCGAGCGCCACGAGCGGCTCGACGCGGTTCTCCAGGTGCTTTATCTGATCTTCAACGAGGGCTACACGGCCAGTGCCGGTCCGGCGCTGCACCGCACCGAGCTGACCGGCGAGGCGGTCCGGCTCACCCGGCAGGTCCGACGCCTGCTTCCCGACGACGGCGAGGTGGCCGGGCTGCTGGGCCTCATGCTGCTCACCGAGGCCCGCCGTCCGGCCCGGACCGGGCCGGACGGTGCCCTGGTGCCGCTGGCCGAGCAGGACCGGCGGCGCTGGAGTGCAGACCTGATCCAGGAGGGCATCGCGCTGGTCACCGAGACGTTGCCCCACTCGGTGATCGGCCCGTACCAGATCCAGGCGGCCATCGCCGCGGTGCACGCCGAGGCCGGGCGCGCCGAGGAGACCGACTGGGCTCAGATTCACGCGCTGTACGTGCTGCTGGAGCGGATCGCGCCCAATCCGATGACCACCCTGAACCGGGCGGTGGCGTTGGCCATGGCGCGCGGGCCACAGGCAGGGCTGGAACTGCTGGCCACGCTGGACGGCGACCACCGGCTCGCCGGGCACCACCGGCTCAGCGCTGTCCGCGCCCACCTGCTTGAGCTGGCCGGGGACCGCGCCGCGGCCCGATCCGGCTATCTGGACGCGGCCCGGCTCAGCACCAGCCTGCCCGAACGCCGATACCTGGAGGACCGCGCCGCACGACTCGGCTGACCGACATGGGTGGGCTGCCCGGTGGCGGCTGTCACTCGGCGCGGGGTCAGGGCAGCGGGTGGGAGATGCCGCGGGCGTGGTCGGTGAGCGCCGCGCCGACCACGGTCGCGGCCAGCGGCAACACCTCCAGGCAGCGGCGCACCGCGGCGGCCATCAGCGCGTTCGGCACCCGCATGGACAGCGTGCAGTGCGGCACCCAGCGGCCGGGCTGGTAGTGCTCGGCGAGGGGGATGCCGGCGGCGGCGAGCCGGTCGTGCACCAGCCGGTGGTGCGCCAGCAGCTCCCGGGTGGGCGCCGGGCCGACCCAGAGCACCCGGCCGACGAACTGCCCGGTGTGCTGGAAGTCCAGTCGCAGCGGGGCGGCCACGACCGTCCCGCGCAGCGCCTCGGCGACCTGTTCGGGATCGAAGCGGGGTGCCACCGCGAGCGAGACATGCGGGCGGTGGCGCTGCTCCAACAGCGAGCGCATGCTCTGCACGCCCTCGGCCTCCAGCGCGTCCCACAGCACACGGATCCGGCGGGTGGCGTCCGGATCCAGGTACAACTCCAACGCCGCGACCACGTGATCACCGTAGCGGCCGAGGTTTGATCGCCCGATCCGGCGGTACCTGATCGGAAAACGACCAGGAGGCGTGACCCGTGGACGTGAGTGACCTCTTGACGGAGGCGTACGACCGGCTGCCCGACCTCGTCCGCGCCGCGGTCGACGGCCTCAGCCCCGAGCAACTGCGCCACGAGCCCGGACCGGGCGCCAACTCGATCGGCTGGCTGGTCTGGCACCTCACCCGTGTGCAGGACCACCACGTCGCCGAGCTGCTCGACGCCGAGCAGATCTGGGTGAGCGGCGACTGGGCGGGCCGGTTCGCCTCACCGCCGACCCCGACGACACCGGTTTCGGGCACTCGCCCGCGCAGGTCGCGGCGGTGCGGCCGGAGAACGCCCAGGCGTTGGTCGACTACTACGGCGCGGTGTCGGCGCGTACCCGATCGTTCCTGGCCGGGTTGGGCCCGACGGACCTGGACCGCGTCGTGGACGAGAGGTGGGACCCGCCGGTCACCCTCGGCGTGCGGCTGGTCAGCGTCGCCGAGGACGACCTGCAACACGTCGGACAGGCCGCCTACGTCCGCGGCCTCATCGAGGCCGACTGACCGGCGGCATCCTCGGCCCGTTGCTCCGGCTCACCCGATCCGGGTGAGCCGGGCTCACCCGGTCGCGGGTCATCCTGCGGAGAACCCGGGGGGAGGGCGACGCGATGGGCACGACGGTGGCGCAGTACCTGCGGCAGTTGGACACCGCTCGGCGCCCCGAGCTGCCCGAGACCACCGCCGGGACGCTGCGGCTGGACGTCCGCGGGGACGGCTGCACCGAGCACTGGTACCTGACCATCGCCGACCAGCACGTCCGGGTGACCCGAGCGGCCGACGACGCCAGTCTGGTGGTCCGCGCCGACCGGGCGGTCTTCGACCGGTTGGCGAACGGTGAGGCGCACATCGCGGCGGCGTTGCTGCGCAACGACCTGACCGCGCAGGGCGACATCCGCCTGCTGACGCTGCTGAGGCGGATCTTCCCCGGGCCGAGCGGTGCCCGTCATCCGCGCGAACTGGGGCGGGCCGCGTTGGCCGGGCGGGACGGGCGGCCGTGAGGCAGGAACTCGTGCACGTTGTCGCCGGCAACGTGTTCGCCATCAGCGACGCCCAGGGTGACATCGAGGTCGACCCGCAGGCGCCCGTCGGTCTCTTCTCGTTCGACACGCGCTTCCTGTCGCACTGGGTGCTCACCGTCGACGGTGAACGACTCAACGCGCTCTCCCGGGACGACATGACGTACTTCGAGACCCGGTTCTTCCTGGTACCAGGCGCGGCGAGCCACTACGTCGACGCCGACGTGTCGATCATCCGGCACCGTTCGGTCCACGACTGCTTCCACGAGAAGATCACCGTGCTCAACCACTCGTCGAACCACGCCGAGTTCGCCATACGGGTGGAGATGAGCAGCGACTTCGCCGACATCAACGACATCGGGGAACTCCGCCAGCGGGCCGTGCAGGTCGACGCCGACTCCGCGCACCACCGGCTCGTGCTCCGCTACGAGCGGCAGCGGTTCGTCCGAGAGACCACCGTGAGCAGCACCGCTCCCGTCGAGGTGGACGAGAGCGGAATGACGTTCCGGATCCGCATCGACCCGGAAGGACAGTGGGAGACCGACCTGCACGTCGCCATGACCATCCACGGCGAGGGCGGCCAGGACATGCGTGCCAGCCTGGCGTCGCACCAACAGGCCGTCCGCAGTGGGATGCGTGAGGACCTGGAGGCCTGGCTGGGCCGCGCTCCGCAACTGGTGTCCGAACGGGCCGGCCTGGAGGCGACGTACCAGGGGAGCCTCGCCGACCTGGCCGCGCTGCGCTACCGGCCGCTGTCGTCCACCCATCGGGTGCCGATCGGTGGCCTGCCGTGGGCGATGGCGTTCTGCGGGCGCGACAGCATCATCACCTGTCTGCAGACGGTGGCGTTCACCCCCGAGCTGACGCCCGCGACGCTGCGGATGCTGGCCCTGTTGCAGGGCGGGCAGCTCGACGACGAGCACGAGGAGGAACCGGGCAAGATCCTGGCCCAGCTCCGCTACGGCGAGTCGGCCGCCTTCGGCGACCGCCCGAACGCGCTGTACTACGGCGCCGCCGACACCACCCCGCTCTTCGTCGTCCTGCTCGACGAGTACGAGCGCTGGTCCGGCGACGTGGACCTCGTCCGCGAGTTGCGCCACCCGGCCCGCATGGCCCTGGACTGGATCGACGAGTACGGCGACCTAACCGGTGACGGCTACGTGCGCTACCAGCGCCGCAACGAGCGGCACGGTGCGGTGAACCAGTCCTGGAAGGACTCCGTCGACGCGATCGTCGACGCGTTGGGGCGGCAACCGGCGTTCCCGCGCGCCACCTGCGAGTTGCAGGGCTACGCGTACGACGCGAAACGACGCGGCGCCCGCCTGGCCCGTACCTTCTGGGACGACCCCGGGTACGCCGACCGGCTGGAGCGGGAGGCAGAGGCGCTCAAGGAGCGGTTCAACCGGGACTTCTGGCTGCCCCAGCAGGAGTACTACGCGTTGGCCCTCGACCCGTACGGCGAGCCGGTCGACGCCCTGTCCTCCAACATCGGGCACCTGCTGTGGAGCGGGATCGTGCCGGACGACCGTGCGGAGGCGCTCGCCGAGCACCTGATCGGGCCGCGGCTGTTCAGCGGCTGGGGTGTGCGCACCTTCGCCGCCGGGCAACGTCCGTACAACCCGGTGGGTTCGCACCTGGGGGCGGTGTGGCCGTCGGACAACGCGCTGATCGCCGCCGGGCTGCGGCACTACCGTTTCGACGCGCACGCGGCACGGATCGCCGCCGGCATCCTCGACATGGCCCAGACGCTCGGCGGGGCGGTGCCGGAGCTGATCGCCGGTTACGAGCGCAGCATCACCAAGTATCCCGTCCAGTTGCCGTCGGCCGGGCGCCCCCAGTCGTGGTCCTCGGGCGCACTGCTGATGCTCCTGGGCACGCTGCTGGGGCTGCGCCCCACCGGGGACAACCTGCTGGTGAACCCGGCTCTACCCGCCGGCTTCGGCCGGCTGGAGCTGCTCGACATCCCCGGCCGCTGGGGCCACTCCGACGCCTACGCGGGAGACCGCTCCACCAACGCCCGCGCCCGCCCCCGCCTCCGCTAACCCAC
>NZ_JAEVHM010000133.1 GCF_016802865.1 Micromonospora parastrephiae
GCGCGGTGCCGGCGGCAGCGCCGACCAGCAGGACCGCGAGACGCGGCGCCAGCCAGGCCCGCCGGTCGATCGGCGCGCTGGTCACCCAGCGTCTGCGTGGCCGGGGTGACCAGCAGCGGGCCGAACGCGCGCAGGCCACGCCAGGCGAGCCCGGCGCCGGCGAGCAGCGTGGCGACCGCCAGCCACCACCGCACGCCCGGCTCGGCCTGCCCCACCGTGGGGGAGTCCAGCATGTCGCGGCCGGCGCTGATCGCGAACCAGCCGTACATGCCGACGAACAGGACCATGACGTACGCGTCGCCCAGCACGTCGCCGAGGGAGTGCTCGTGGTGTCGGCGGCGGGCCTGGCGCAGGTGGGCGCGCACCTGACGGGCCGTGGGCAGCCCGGCCGGGACCTCGGCGACCGTGGCCGGCGGGGCGCTCACCGGCCGATCTCGATCCGCTCGTCGACGACCGCGCCGATCAGTTCCGGGTCGTGCGAGGCCAGCAGCACGGTGGTGCCGGCGTCGCGTTCCCGGCGCAGCCGGTCGGCGAGCCACTGCCGCCCGGCGACGTCGAGGCGCTGCTCCGGCTCGTCGAGGATCAGCACCCGACGTGGCCGGACGAAACACGACGCCAACGCGAGCCGGCGGCGTTGCCCGCTGGACAGGGTGACCGGCAGTTGGTCGCGGGCCGGGCCCAGGCCCAACTCGGTGAGGACCTCCTCGACCGGCTCCGCGCTGCCCCCGTGGGCGTACGCGACGAGCTCCAGGTGCTCGACCACGGACAGGTCGGGGAAGAAGTCGATGTCGTCCAGGGCGGCGGCCACCAGCCCCCGCACCTGCGGGTCGGTCTCGTCGGCCCGGTAACCGTGCACCCGCACCTCGCCCGCGTCCGGCCGGTCGGCGCCGACGACGCAGCGCAGCAGGGTGGTCTTGCCGCTGCCGTTGGGGCCGAGCACCACCGCGATCCGGCCCGGCGGGAGCGTGAAGCTCACGTCGTCGAGCACGACAAGGTTGCCGAAATGACGGCTGAGTCCCCGCACCGAGAGCGCATCCACGATCACACACTCTCCCAGACCGGTGCCACCGGCCACCGCGAGCGATCGACGTCACGCCCGGTCACGGGATGTATCGGCAGGCTTGTCCGGTTGAGCGGCGGGGGTGTAGAGGGCGGCCAGTCCGGCCGCCGTGGCGGTGAGCCGCTCGCGGAGCGTGACCGGCGTCAGCACCTCCACGTCGGCGCCGAGGCGCAGCAGGTCGCCATGGGCGTGGGTGAGCGACTCGATGGGCAGCACCGCGGTCACCCACCCCCGCGCGTCCGGCGGGCCGGCGCTGGCGTCCACCGCGGCCACCACCGGATCACTGCCGATCTCCCGTAGCCGCTCCCGCCCGGCGGGGGAGAGCCGGACGGTGGCCTCGTCGCGGTGCAGCTCCGCCCGGAACCGTGCCACGTGCGCCCGCCACCAGGCCGGCAGGTCGAAGTCGGCCGGCCGGTCGAACTCCTCGGTCAGGGGGGTCAGCTCACGGATCTGGTTGACCCGGTAGGTCGCGGGTCTGCCCCGGCCGGGCTGGTCGGCCACCACGTACCACCGGCCGCCCTTGAGCACCAGACCGTACGGCTCCAGCACCCGGGTAACCTCGCCGCTCCAGCTTCGGTAGCGCACCTCGACGCGGTGCTGCCGCCACACCGCCTCGGCCGTGCGGGCCAGCTCGGGAGAGGTGTCCCCGTCGGCGTACCAGCCGGGGGTGTCCAGGTGGAACCGTTGCTGGAGCTGGGTGGCCCGGTCGCGCAGCGGGGCCGGCAACGCGGCGTGCAGCTTGAGTCGCAGCGCGGCCACCACGTCGCCGTAGCCCAGCTCGTCGGCGGGGCCGGGCAGCCCGGCCAGGAAGAGCCGGTCGGCCTCCTCGGCGGTCAGACCGGTCAGCCGGGTGCGCCAGCCGTCGACGAGCTGGTAGCCGCCGGCGTGCCCGGCCTCTCCGTACAGCGGGATGCCGGCGGCGTGCAGCGACTCCACGTCCCGGTAGATGGTGCGTGGCGAGACGGACAGCCGCTCGGCGAGCTGGGCGGCGGTCAGCCGGCCGTGCGCCTGGAGCAGCAGCAGGACGGAGAGAAGTCGACTGGCCCGCACTTCACTGACACTAGCTGTCAGGGGACTGGTTCTACCGTCCCGGCATGGCTTTTCGGGACAAGGATCTGCGAGCGCCGGGACCGGTCACGGTGGACGGTCGGCAGCTCAAGCGCTATCACATCGACCAGCCGCAACGGCCGATCGAACCGGAGGTGGAGAAGGCCGCGTACGACCTGCTGCCCGCGCTGCTGGGCGACGTCGCCGACGACGGCACCCCGGCCGCGGGCTGGGTGGTGCTGCACCGGGGCGCGGACACCGGCGCGTACCTGCTGGCGTACACCTGGGTGTGGGACAACGCGGTGGAGATCCGCGTCGCGGCGGCCGGGCAGCCCGCCCTGGACTGCCCGGACCAGGACCCGGCGCACTTCGTCGAGCTCCGCCGCCCCGCGGTGGGCTGCGTCTGGGAGTTGGCGGTGCTCGAGCACGAGCGGGCCGCGTGGGTCCGGCACCTGCTGGCACCGGAACATCCCGACCTGACCGGTTACCTGCGCGACACCCGAGCGGAAGGGCCGGTGGGCCGCTGATGGGCGACTTCGACTTCTTCGTGGGCACCTGGAACGTGGTCAACCGTCGGCTGCGCGAGCGACTGGTCGGCTCCGACGAGTGGGAGGAGTTCGCGGGGGTGTCCGTCGCCCACGGCTTCTTCGGCGGCGGCGGCCACTTCGACGAGATCACCTTCCCGACCAAGGGCTTCTCCGGCGCGACGTTGCGGATCTTCGACCCGGCGACCGGGCAGTGGTCGATCTACTGGATGAACAGCGGTCGCGGCGAGCTGGAGCAGCCGCCGGTGGTGGGCCGCTTCGTCGACGGCGTGGGCCGCTTCTACGCCGACGACCAGCACGAGGGACGGCCGGTCCGGTGCCGGTTCATCTGGTCGGACATCAGCGCGACCACCGCGCGCTGGGAGCAGGCGCTCTCCACCGACGGGGAGCGCACCTGGGAGACCAACTGGACCATGACGTTCAGCCGGGTGGCCGACTGACTCGGCGCGGAGGCGGGGCGGTGGACGCGGTGTTAGTGTCCGTCCACTGCCCCTGATGGAGGAATTCCGATGACCTCCGATCACGTCGACGTGCTCATCGTCGGAGCCGGCCTGTCCGGCATCGGCGCCGCCTGCCACCTGCGCCGCGACTGCCCCGACAAGACCTACGCGGTGCTGGAGGCGCGCGACGCCATCGGCGGCACCTGGGACCTGTTCCGCTACCCCGGCATCCGGTCCGACTCGGACATGTTCACCCTCGGCTACTCCTTCAAGCCGTGGACCGCCCCGAAGGCGATCGCCGACGGCGAGACGATCCGCGAGTACGTCCGGGACACCGCCCGCGAGGACGACGTGCAGCGGCACATCCGCCTGCGCCATCGGGTGCTGCGCGCCGAGTGGGACAGCGACTCCGCGCGCTGGACGGTGCACGCCCAGCGCACCGACACCGCCGAGCCGGTCGTCCTGACCTGCTCGTTCCTCTTCGCCTGCACCGGCTACTACCGCTACGACGAGGGTTACACCCCGCCCCTGCCGGGCGTCGACGCGTACACCGGGCGGCTGGTGCACCCGCAGCACTGGCCCGACGACCTCGACCACAGCGGCAAGCGGGTGGTGGTGATCGGCAGCGGCGCCACCGCCGTGACCCTGGTGCCGGCGATGGCACGGCAGGCCGCGCACGTGACGATGCTGCAACGCTCACCCACGTACGTCCTGGCGCTGCCCTCGCGCGACCGGCTGGCCGACGCGCTGCGGCGCCTCCTGCCGGCGAGGGCCGCGTATCCGGTGGTGCGCTGGAAGAACGTGCTGCTGTCCACCGTCAACTTCCAGCTCAGCCGACGCACGCCCCGGCTGGTGAAGCGGATGCTGCGCCGGGCCGCGAAGGGCCGGCTTCCGGTGGGGTACGACGTCGACCGGCACTTCTCGCCCCGCTACGACCCCTGGGACCAGCGGCTCTGCGTGGCGCCCGATGGTGACCTGTTCACGGCGGTGGGGCAGGGCAGGGCTTCGGTGGTCACCGACACCATCGACACGTTCACCGCGCACGGCGTGCGGCTGGCCTCCGGCGCCGAGCTGCCCGCCGACATCGTGGTCACCGCGACCGGGCTCAACCTGCTCGCCCTCGGCGGCCTGACGCTCAGCGTCGACGGCGTCGAGGTCGACCTGGCCGACACCGTCGCCTACAAGGGCATGATGCTCTCCGGGGTGCCGAACTTCGCGTTGACCCTCGGCTACACCAACGCGTCGTGGACGTTGAAGGCGGACCTGGTCGCCGGTTACGTCTGCCGGCTGCTGCGCCACCTGGACCGCACCGGTCAGCAGGTCGTCACGCCGCTCCTGCCGTCCGACGACGAGCGGGTGCCGCTGATCGACCTGCGCTCCTCCTACGTGCTGCGCAGCGTCGACGCGCTGCCCAAGCAGGGTGCGGGCGCGCCGTGGCGGCTGTACCAGAACTATGCCCGCGACGTGCTGCTGATGCGCCACGGCCGGCTCACCGACGAGGGAGTGCGGTTCTCCCGCGCCGGCGAGGTGGCCGCGCCCGCCGGAGTCCAGCGTCCCGTCCAGACCCGTCCGGTCGCTCGTCGCTGATCTCGCCGACGCGTCGGCCACCTCCCGGTGGCCGAGGAGATCGGCCAGCGGCATCCCCGGTGCACCCCGGCGGCATCCGCACCCGGGTCACCGAGAACGTCCGGATCGGCAGCGGCGTCTCGCACGAGGAGTACGCCGCCGGCCGCGCCCAGTTCGAGAAGCTGCTCACCATCGCCCCGGAACGGCCGCCGAGGGGATCCTGCGCGGTGTCGAACGGCGCCGGGGTCGGGTGCTGATCGGCTGGTCGGCGAAGCTGCCCGACCTGCTGGCCCGGGTCCTGCCGGCCTCCTACAACCGGCTGCTGGTCACCGGCCTGAACCGGGGCGTCGTCCGCCCGGCGCCGCCCGCGCCGCGCGTGCCCGCGCAACGACCCGCCGACGCCGCCAACCCGGCGCGGGACGGGGCGTGACCGCTCGCCGGGTCACGGTGGCGTGCCGCCCCGCTTCTCCTCCTGCGCCAGCACCGCCTCGCGCTGCTCCGGGTCGTCGCGGCTGTCCAGCTCGGCGGCGAGCCGTGGATCGGCCACCAACCGTTCCCGGTTGCGGTGCAGGAAACTTTCGAAACCCCCGGTGTACGGGCAGGCCAGATCGCCGAGTGCCCGCTCGGGTACGTAGCGGCACCCGGCGCAGTAGTCACTGATCTCGTCGATGTCGGTGCCGCCCACCGCGTACGGGCGGGTGTCGACCCGGGCCAGGTCGGCGTACTGGCTCATTCCGACGACTGTCGCGTTCATCACCCAGTCGGTGCCGTCGACGAAGCACCGCCGGAACCAGTCCGCCAGGTCGTTCGGACGCCAGCCGCGCTGCAACGCGTAGTTGCCCAGCACCAGCAGGCGCGGGGTGTGGTGGGTCCACGCCTGGTCCCGCACGGCGGCGAGCACGTCGGCCAGGCAGCGTGCCTCCACCGCGTCGGCGTCCAGCTCGGCGAACCACTGCGGCAGCGGCTCGGTGGCGGCCAGCCAGTTCGCCCCCCGGTAGGACGGCTCGAGGTACCAGTACAGCTGCCAGAGGAACTCCCGCCAACCGAGCAGCCCTCGGATGAACGGCTCCACCGCGTTTCGCGGGGCGGCGCCGGTCCGCCACGCCCGTTCGGCGGCGCGGACCGCCGGCTCCGGGTCGAGCAGCCCGAGGTTGAACGAGGACGAGAGCGCGGAGTGCGCCAACAGCGGGTCGTCGACGCTCATCACGTCTGCGTAGCGGCCGTACTCGGGTAGCCGGTGGGTCAGGAAGTGCTCCAGCCGGGCCTGCGCCTCGCCGTGTGTGGCCGGGTGCCGTCGGGGGCCGTCGCGGCCGACGAAGCGCACCCCTTCGGCGGCCCAGCGGTCCAGGTCACGACGGACCTGCGCGTCGATGTCGTCCTCGACGATCGGCGGCGGCGGCGGTGCCGTCGTCGGCGTGCCGCGGCTCTCGGCGTGGGAGCGTCGCGCCGCGGCGGTCCCGCCGGGCGGGGCGGTCAACACGTCGTGCCGGCGGCGGGCGTGCCGGTAGAAGTCGGTCATCCGCAGCGGGCCGCGCCGGGTGCGGTCGGCCCAACCGGCGAAGTCGGCCTGGCTGGTGATGAAGCCGCGCGGGGGCAGCACGGTCAGCTCCGGCACCGAGCGGGCGAAGCGCAGCGCCGCCCGGGAGTGCGGATGGCGCACCTCCAGTGGCTCACCGACCCGGGCCAGCGCCTCGCGGAACGTGTCGGTCCGCAGCAGCAGCGCCCGGTCACCCAGTTCGGCGGCTCGGTGTCGCAGCGCGGAGAGGGTCAGGTGCGCCTTCTGCCGGTGCATCGGTCGGCGGCGGAACAGGTCGCGGATCTCCACCAGCAGCACCGGCTGGTCGGGGTCGTCGAGGAAGTGCGGCCCGAGTTGATCGGCCAGCAACCATCGGCGGCGAAGCATGTCCCAATTCTGCCCACCCTCGGGCCGACACGCCCGTCGGCAGGCCGGTCGGGCGCTTCCGGGTCCATACCGACCGGATCATCCCGGACCGTCGCCGGCCGTCGCCGCGGTGGGCAGCACGTCACGGCGGCGCAGCAGGACGGTCAGTGCCACCAGTGCGGCCAGCAGCAGCGCGACCACGTACACCGGGGCCGGACCCAGCGGCGTGAGCAGCGTGAGCAGCGCCACCAGTGGGAACGCCACGACCACCGCGCCGTGCTGTTGCCGGCGGACGTGCAGCACCCAGACGGTGAGCAGGAAGACGGCGACGGGGATGGCGACGGCGTACCCGGCGGTGCTGCCGGAGATG
Organism: Micromonospora parastrephiae; assembly: GCF_016802865.1. GTDB lineage: Bacteria > Actinomycetota > Actinomycetes > Mycobacteriales > Micromonosporaceae > Micromonospora > Micromonospora parastrephiae. Next base: position 6,911 of record NZ_JAEVHM010000133.1, read on the forward strand.
TGCGCGAGGTGCCGGTCGTGGTCCACCGACACAGCCAGGCCGGCCCCGACCGCGGCGACCGCCGCGAAGACCAGGTAGTGGCCGTAGCCCCAGATCAGCGAGTACGGCAGCCGATCGGGCGCCTCGATGGGCCGGTCGAAGTAGAGCCACCACAGCGCGAACACGATCACTGTGGCCGCCGCCGCCAGCGACCAGAGCTGACGTTCGCCCGCGTCCACCCCGGTCTGGATGGCCACCGACGTGTTCAGCACCACGTCACCGAGCACGATGAGGGTGAACAACCCGTACCGTTCGGTGATGTGCCCCGGATGCCAGGGGGTCATGCCCGGGCGTTCGGCCACCGCCGGCACCAGCAGGTCGGCCAGGACCAACACCAGGAACGCCGCGGTGCCCCACCCCTCCGGCAGGGCCAGCCGCAGCAGCCAGCCGAGCTGGACGACGGTGACACCGATCGCGTACCGCCGGGCCGCTCGGCGGTGCGCCGGGTCGCCGGCGGCGGCCCGGGACCAGTGCACGACGGCCGCGAGCCGCATCACCACGTAGCCGTACGTGATGATGCTGAAGTCGCCGCCGGTGAACGCCCGTGGCACCCCGGCGGCGATGATCAACGCACCGGCGATCTGCACCAGGGTCGTGATCCGGTAGACGTCGTCGTCGGTGTCGTAGGCCGACGCGAACCAGGTGAAGTTCACCCACGACCACCAGATCGCGAAGAAGACCATCAGGTACCTGGTCAGCGCGTGTCCGAGATGCCCCGCGGTGACGTCGTGATGCAGGTTGCCGGCGGCCTGTGACACGGCCACCACGAAGCACAGGTCGAAGAAGAGTTCCAGCGGGGTGGCCCCGCGGTTCGGCTCGTCGCGGCTGCGGGGCCGCATCGGCCGGTAGAACGGCCGCACCGACTGGGACCTGGTCACCGCGGCTCCTCGGATCGGCCGGTCAGAGTCGCGGACGGCCGTGGGTGAGCCCCTCCAGCACCAGGGTCAGCCCGGCGCCGACGAGCCAGACGTCCTTGGCGAGACCCGAGCCCTGCTGGGTCGGGCGGATGCTGCCCGGCTCACGCATCCCCGGTGTCTTCAGGTACAGCTGCACCAGTCCCGCGCCGAACGCGGTCAGCCCGAGCCCGACCAGGGGCGCCGGGACGAACGGCGCGAGCAGCGCGGCCCCCAGGGCCATCTCCGAGTACGACAGTAGCTTGGCGAACCGCGCCGGCTCCAACTGACCGAGCTGGGGCAGGGCGGCGACCGCCATTCCGTGCATGCCCTCCGCGGCGGCGCCCTCCAGATTCCGCTTGCCCAGACCCGAGTTGAGGATGTACGCGCCGATGCTGACCCGCAGCGGCAGGTGCGCGAGCTTCATGGTCACTCCCGATGGCCGTGGTCCGAATGCGGCCCGCGTACCCCGGACAGCCCGCGATAACCCGTCGGCGTGGCTGGGCCGCTCGTGGTGGTCGCGGTAGGTTCGCCGCAGGGCCCCCCGCCGGGCCCGGCGCACCCGCCTACCCGGCGCCGGCCCTGCCGCACACCATCAGCAGGAGGCGAAGTGAGCCAGGAAGTCCGCGGAGTCATCTCCCGTAGCAAGGGCGCGCCGGTCGAGGTCACCACCATCGTGGTGCCCGATCCCGGCCCCGGTGAGGCCGTCGTCCGGATCCAGTCCTGCGGGGTCTGCCACACCGACCTGCACTACCGCGAGGGTGGCATCAACGACGACTACCCGTTCCTGCTCGGCCACGAGGCCGCGGGCATCGTCGAGCAGGTGGGTGCCGGTGTCACCGACGTCGCCCCCGGTGACTTCGTGGTGCTCAACTGGCGCGCGGTGTGCGGGGTGTGCCGTGCCTGCCGCCGGGGTCGGCCCTGGTACTGCTTCAACACCCACAACGCCGAGCAGCGGATGACCCTCACCGACGGTACGGAACTCACCCCGGCGCTGGGCATCGGCGCGTTCGCCGAGAAGACCCTGGTGCACGCCGGACAGTGCACGAAGGTGGACCCGGCCGCGCGACCGGCCGCGGTGGGCCTGCTGGGTTGCGGGGTGATGGCCGGGCTGGGCGCCGCGATGAACACCGGCAACGTCACCCGCGGCGATTCGGTCGCGGTGATCGGCTGCGGTGGCGTCGGTGACGCGGCGGTCGCCGGCGCGGTCCTCGCGGGCGCCACCACGATCGTCGCGGTGGACACCGACGGCCGCAAGCTGGACTGGGCCCGCAGGTTCGGCGCGACGCACACCGTCAACGCCTCCGAGACCGACCCGGTCGAGGCGATCCGCGCCGCCACCGGTGGGTTCGGCGCCGACGTGGTGATCGACGCGGTGGGTGGACCGGAGACCTGGAAACAGGCGTTCTACGCCCGGGACCTGGCCGGCACGGTGGTGCTCGTCGGTGTGCCGACCCCGCAGATGCAGATCGAGTTGCCGCTGCTGGACGTCTTCGGGCGCGGCGGCGCGCTCAAGTCCAGTTGGTACGGCGACTGCCTGCCCAGCCGGGACTTCCCGATGCTCACCGAGTTGTACCTCCAGGGTCGACTCGACCTGGACGCGTTCGTCACCGAGGAGATCGCGCTCGACCGGGTCGAGAACGCGTTCGATCGGATGCACGGCGGCGACGTGCTGCGCTCGGTGGTGGTGTTCTGATGACCGCCCGGGTCGAGCACGCGGTCACCGCCGGCACGTTCTCCCTCGACGGCCAGACGTTCGATGTGGACAACAACGTGTGGGTGGTCGGCGACGACAGCGAGTGCGTCGTACTGGACGCGCCGCACGACGCGGCGGCGATCCTCGCCCTGGTCGGCGACCGCCGGGTCCGGGCGATCCTGGCCACCCACGCGCACGACGACCACGTCCGGGTGGCTCCCGAGCTGGCCGAGGCCACCGGCGCGCCGGTGCTGCTGCACGCCGCCGACCGGGTGCTGTGGGACATGGTCCACCCGCACCTGCCGCCGCACGGCGAGCTGCACGACGGGCAGGGCATCGAGGTGGCCGGCACCACGCTGCGGGTGCTGCACACCCCCGGGCACAGCCCCGGCGCGTGCAGCTTCCACGCCCCGGACCTGGGTGTGGTGTTCACCGGCGACACGTTGTTCAACGGTGGACCGGGCGCCACCGGGCGCTCGTACAGCGACTTCGACACCATCGTCCGCTCGATCCGTACCCGCCTGCTGACCCTGCCGGCGGACACGGTCGTGCACACCGGTCACGGTGACGACACCACGATCGGCGCGGAGGCGCCGCACCTGCAGGAGTGGCTGGCCCGCGGCCACTGAACCGGCCGGGTCTGCTGGCGCGGCTCAGCGCTCGTCGGCCGCGCCCAGCACCGGCTTGACGTCCAGCACCGGGGTGCCGTCCAGGGCCTCCAGGTCCGCCACCCGGACACGCAGGCCGTCCACCGCCAGCACCCGCACCCGGTGCAGTCCGATCGGGTTGGGCCGGTGCGGGGAGCGGGTGCTGAACACCCCCGTCTCCGGGCGGCTCTCGTCGCCGCGCGGACGTACCGCGAGCACGTCCCGTCGCGCCCGGTCCAGCCAGGTGAGCACGAGCAGGTCCGCGCCGACCCGGACGTCGCGCAGGGCACGCTCCACCTGCGGGTCGAAGACGAGCCACGCCTCCGGCGCGCCCTCGTCGCCCTGCCGCGGCGCGCTCGCCGCCTCGGTCAGCGGCGAGGCGACCCGCCCGACCGGTCGCACCAGATACGCGTCGCCGTCGTGGGTCTCGACCATCCTCGCTCCCTTCCAGACGGTGCCAGCCTACGGCGCTAAGATCGCGCGCATGGCCGCCGAGCATCCCATTCCGGTCGTCCGTCAGCTGCGCCTCGTGGTGGAGGCGGCCGACCACGAGGCGGCCGTCGCGTTCTTCCGCGACGCGCTCGGCCTGCCGGAGCAGGCGGCGTTCACCGGCGCGGGCGACGCCCGCGTGGTGATCCTGGACGCCGGCCGGGCCACGCTGGAAATAGCCAACCCGGCGCAGAAGCGCATGATCGACGAGGTCGAGGTGGGCCGGCAGGTCGCGCCGCGTATCCGGGTGGCCTTCGAGGTGGACGACGCCGAGGCGACCACCGCCCGGTTGGTCGCCGCCGGGGCGAGCGAGATCGCGCCGCCGACGCGTACGCCCTGGCAGTCGCTCAACTCCCGTCTCGGCGCTCCCGCCGACCTCCAGATCACCGTCTTCCAGGAGCTGGGCACCGGGGTGGACGACGATGGCCCCGGACATGACGGCGACGACTGAGCCGGGCGGGCTGCGCGCCGCAGCTCTCACCCCGGCGCAGACGGCTGCCGTCGCGTACGTGCGGTCGTTGGCCGTGGTCGAGCGTCCTGCCGCGCTGGCCACCATCGCCCGGCAACTCGCCACCGCCGACGTCGGCCACCGCCCGGAGCATCTGCTCGGGGCCATCCAGTCTGGGCGGCTGACCGTCAACTTCCACCCCGACCGGTTGTGTGCCGACGGCCGGACTGTCGCCGATGCCCTGGCCGAGGACGGGGCGTACCGCAGTCAGTTCGTCACCGGGATCTCCAACGGCGGGCTCACCGCGTATCCCGGTGGTGACCGGGACCGCTGGGAGCAACGGATGTTCGACGGCGCGTACCAGCGGCCCGGCGTGACACCGGCGCAGCGGCCCACGTACGGCGGCCTGAACCTGCTCGACCACGCGGACGGCGCCTGCCCCCGCTTCGGCTCCTGTCACCTGCGGCTGCGCCCGGCGGTGCTGGGGCGGGCGACCTTCTGCCTCGGCGACAGCCACCTCAGCCCGGAGGTGGTGGGCACGGCTGACGCGTTCGAGGCAGTGCTCGCCGGGCTCCTGGCCGGCGTCGCCGCCACCGGCGAATGCCTGGGCCGCGCCGGCACGGGCGTGGCCGCGCTGGTGCGGACGTTGCTGGACCCGCCGACCACCACCCCGGGCACGGTCGGTCGCGCGCTGGACGACTACGTGGAGGCCCAGGTCCATGGCGCGCTCGACCTCGCGTACGACGTCGAGGAGCTGGTGGTGGACCCGTCCTTCGCCGGCACCCCGACCGGCGCGACGCTGGAATCGATCGCCGAGCGGTACGGTTTCCCACTGCGGTGGCACCCCGGCTTCGTGCTGGCCGTCGACCAGGTCGACGCGGAGTTCCGGGGTCCGGCGATCCCGGTACTGGCAGCCCGGGTGCACCGGGAGTTCGCCCGGGCGGGCGACCCGGTGGACGCGGCGCTGATCGGTCGGGCGGCGGCCTCGGTGGTCGTCGAACCGCACCGGTGGGTGGACCGCGGCCCGATCGTGGACACCCTTCAGCACCTCAAGCAACTCTGGCACGTGCTGGTCCGCTACGGCACGCCGTACGGCACCTGATCTGCCGGCTCGTCACGCCTGCGCCGATCGTCCGTTTCCCGCCGACCTTCCGTCGGTGGCGTCGACCGTCCCGTTTTCCGGGGTGACCGGGACCGCAGCCTGTCGGAGCCCGGGCATTTCCGGAATGCCCGACACGTCAACCTGGTTGTGTCCCCCGTACCGCCGGAGTCCAAACCCTTTTCCGCGGTCATCTCCCGAGGAGTGTTCACCCCGGAGCGCTCCGCACGATCGAAAGGGCAACCATCGTGAAGGTCGACTTCACTCGATGGCTCCCCGCCATCGCTAAGGACTCGTACCGCAAGACCGCGCTCAGCGTGGTGGGTGTGGCTGCTCTCGGCGGCCTGGCGCTCGCGCCCACCGCGGCCGCCGCCCCGGTCACCTCCGGACCGCACCAGGGCGCCGTCGCCGCCATCGACCTCGCCACCGGCAAGACCGCCGCGTCGGCGCGCCAAAAGGACCAGCCCGTCGAGTCCGGGCTGACCACCGGCTCCGCCACCGGCAAGCCGCCGGCCGGCAAGCCGAGCCGCGACGAGCTGATCCCGCACGGCATCGAAGGCGCCCAGTCGCGCATCCCGCTCGACGACGCGCAACTGGCCAACGCCCGGGCGATCGTCGACGCCGCCAAGAAGACCGGCGTCGGTGACCGGGGCGCCGTGATCGGCGTCGCCACCTCGTTGCAGGAGTCGAAGCTGTACAACCTCGGTCACCTCGGCGCGTACAACGACCACGACTCGCAGGGCCTGTTCCAGCAGCGCCCGTCGTCCGGTTGGGGCACGCCCGAGCAGGTCACCGACCCGGAGTACGCCGCCACGGCGTTCTTCTCCGCACTCAGGAACATCGGCGGCTGGCAGGACCTGCCGCTGACCACCGCCGCGCAGACCGTGCAGGTCTCCGCCTTCCCGTACGCGTACGCGCAGTGGGAGGAGCAGGCGGCGGACATCGTCCAGCAGCTCTGGTGACACCCGCACACACGCGCCGGCCGGTCCCGTCCAGGGGCCGGCCGGCGTCGTCGTACCCGGGTCACGCCTGCGGGGCCGCCGCCTTGTCCCCGTCCGGCGGTTCGTCGGTGTGGTACGGCACGACGCCCCGCCAGAACGCGCCGAAGAGCGCCACCCCGACAGCGATCCAGACCGCGGCTAGCGCCCTGCCCCAGCCGCCGACGGCGCACTCCAGCCCAGGCCGACGAGCACGAACTCCACGCCTCCCAGGCCGGCGAGGCTGAGCAGCAGATGACGTCGCCGTCCGACGCGGTCCGCCGCACCGTCGTGCCGTCCGACGAGGCGCCACCAGCCGACGGCCATCGCGAGGGCCAGGGCCATGAGCGCCGCGCCAACCAGGCTGGCAACGCCCCCGGCGACGAGCAGGGTGGCCAGCCCGACGGGGAAGAGGAGCAGGGCCAGGCCGAGCAGCCCGCCGCCGAGCGTGCCGCGCACGGTCAGCAGGCGGCGTAGAGGCGGCGGGTGCCGACCCCGGCGGCGTACGCGGCCGCGTCGCTGAACCGGCAGCCGTAGTCCGGTCGGGCCACCACCGCCGGATCGGTCACGGTGTCACCGGCCGGACGCTTGCCGGCGCGTACCCAGGACACCAGGTCGTCCCAGGCGGCGCCCGCCTCGGTCGGGGTGAACTCGCAGTGCTGCGTGGCCCGGATGGCCCGCTGCACCACCAGGCTGCCGCGACGGTTGCGGGCCACGTCGGTGGCGTACGCCTGCTCCATGCTGAACGGCACGAACAGGTCACCGAGGCCGTGCAGGCTGAGCACCGGCGCGGTGGGACGGCCGGCGATCCGTGGCACCTCGGTCAGCGTCGGCAGGAGACGCTGCACGACGTTCTCCGGTGCGACCCGCCGCACGGTGGCGTTGACGTTGACCGGGCTGTTCGGGGTGTAGCGGGTGAACAGGTTGGTGGAGAGCTGACCGGGTCGCTGCGCGGGGGAGTCACCGCCACTTGTCACGCTGATCGAGAAGAGGAAGTCCTTCCAGACCGCGAACGCGCGTCCGCCCCGGGACGCGGCCCACCCGAACGGTTCACCGTGATCGCCCGCAGTTGCTTGCCCCGGTCGGTGGTGGTGTCCGGCCCGGTGGGGGTCAGCCCGGCCAGGCCGAGCGTCGCCTGGATACGGGGGACCGCGTTGCTCAGGTAGTCGGCCGGCGTGGGATAGGCCGGCACCCCGGCGAGGGCCTGCGCGACCAGGTTGTAGTCGAGGTAGAAGTCGAGCAACGTCTGGTCGCCCAGCACCCCGCACATCGGCAGCGCCCCGTCGTAGTACCCGGGGTACTCCTCCAGCGAACGGCCGATGATGTACCCGCCCATCGAGACCCCCGCGATGTAGGCGCGGTGCGGCCGACGGACCGTCCGTCCGAAGTGGTCCGCGAGGTCCTTCGTGCCCAGCACCCCGGAGCGGATGTCGAAGCCGTTGCGGTCGTACGACGACGACGCCCAGGCGTACCCCTGCTCCAGCAGCCGCTGACGCAGCCCGAACCCGGGCGGCTCCGGCGAGAGCACCGTGCCCTGGCCGCGGTAGCCGTGCGCCCACAGCACCAGGTCACCGTTCCACCGGGCGGGGACCTCGATGATGTACCCGGCGTGGCGGTGCACGCCCTGACGTACCGTCGTCGGCTTGCCGCCGACCACCAGCGGGGCAAGCGGCGGATTCTCGATGGTGTATCCGGGTAGCGGCTGGCCGCCCCCGGGGACGCGGTCGGCAGCGGCGGCCGGTGCGGCGCCGACCAGTCCGACGGCCAGGGTCAGGGTCGCGGTGACCGCGACAAGGCGGCGCAGGGTACGAACGGATGTGGACAGCATCGATGCTCCCCATCGGACGGATGTCGCCTGCGGGGGCGACCAGGCGGGACGGTTGCCTACCGGCCGGTAGCGTCCTGAACCTAGGACGGCCGTCGACCGGAGTCAATGGCTGCACTGACCGGCTGCTCAGGCCGGCTGCTCAGGCCGTCTGCTCAGGCCGGGCTGCTCAGGCCGGGCTTGCTCAGACCGGGCTGCTCAGACCGGGGCTGCTCAGGCCGGGCGGCGTGCCGGGGGCGCCTCGGTCACCGTGCGGTCCACCGCCCCGGCGGCGGTGTACGACCCGGGTGTGCGGTCGGCCGGGACGGTCCGCTTGACTGGTCGGCGTGGACGACTCGATCTGGGAGGCAGCCCGGGCTTCCCGGGGCTGGCTGGACGCCGCGAACGGCACCGGGCAGACGGAACTGACCTGCCGCATCCTCAAACTGACCGAGGAGGCGGGGGAGGCATCTGCCGCCTGGATCGGACTGCTCGGACAAAATCCGCGCAAGGGCGTCACCCACACCCGCGAGGACGTGGCGGCCGAGTTGGCGACGTGGCCTTCACCGCGCTGGTGGCCATCGAGAGTCTGGGACTCGACGCGCAGACGGTCCTGAACACCTGCGCCGCCAAGGTCCGCTCCCGCCTAGCGCAGTAAAACCCCGCCCCCGCCGCCCCCACCC
>NZ_JAEVHM010000134.1 GCF_016802865.1 Micromonospora parastrephiae
GGCGGGCCACCCCGGGAGGGGCGGGCGCGTCGCGGGTGTGGGTTGCTGAGTTCTGGGCCGGGGGTTCTGGTGGGGGTCAGGCGGTCCGGGGTGGCGTCCAGGCCGGAGATCCAGCCGGTCACGTCACGGGCCACGTCCTGCGCCGTCAGGCCCAGGTCGGCGAGGATCTGCGCCCGGGTGCCGTGCGGGTGCCAGTCGGCCGGTACGCCCAGGTCCTTCAGCGGCACCCGGACGTCGGCGTCGCGCATCGCCTGGGCGAGCGCGTCGCCCACCCCGCCGACGCGTACGCCGTCCTCGACGCTGACCACGAGCCGGTGGCGGGCGGCCAGGTCGACCAGCTCCGCCGGGACCGGACGCACCCAGCGCGGGTCGACGACGGTGACCCCGTAGCCCTGCTCGGCGACCCGGGCGGCCACCTCCATGCCCAGCTGGCCGAAGGAGCCGACGGCGACCAGCAGCACGTCGGTACGCGCCGACTCGGCCAGCACGTCGACCGGACCGACCCGGCGCAGGGCCGGCAGGTCCGCGGCGACCGCGCCGGTCGGGAAGCGGAGCACGGTGGGGCCGTCGTCGACGGCCACCGCCTCGCGCAGCTCCTCCCGCAGCGTCGCGGCGTCCCGGGGCGCGGCGATCCGCAGCCCGGGCACCACGCCGAAGACGGACATGTCCCAGATGCCGTAGTGGCTGGGGCCGTCCGGGCCGGTGATGCCCGCCCGGTCCAGCACGAACGTCACCGGCAGCTTGTGCATCGCCACGTCCAGCAGGACCTGGTCGAAGGCGCGGTTGAGGAAGGTGGCGTAGACGGCGACCACCGGGTGCAGGCCGCCCAGCGCCAGCCCGGCCGCCGAGGTGGCCGCGTGCTGTTCGGCGATGCCCACGTCGTAGACCCGCTCGGGGTACTTGCGCGCCAGCTTGGCGATACCGGTCGGCTCGGCCATCGCCGCGGTGATGCCCACCACGTCCGGCCGCTCGTCGGCGAGGGCCAGCAGCTCGTCGGCGAAGACGTGGGTCCACTTGACCGAGGGGGCGGCCAGCAGGGCGCCGGTCTCCACGTCGAAGGCGCTGCTCGGGCCGTGCAGGCAGTCCGCCTCGTCCTCCTCGGCCGGGCGGTAGCCGTACCCCTTGCGGGTGACCGCGTGCACGATCACCGGGCCACCGAAGTTCTTCGCGGCGCGCAGCGCGACTCGACGGCGGCCACGTCGTGCCCGTCGACCGGGCCGACGTACTTGATGCCGAGGTCCTCGAACATGGCCTGCGGGGCGACCGCGTCCTTGATGCCCTTCTTGACCGCGTGCAGCACCTCGTACATCGGCTTGCCGACCAGCGGGGTGGAGCCGAGGGCGTCCTTGACCGTGTCGAGGACCTTCTCGTAGCCGGGGTTGAGCCGCAGCGAGGAGAGGTGGTCGGCCAGGCCGCCGATGGTGGGGGCGTACGAGCGGCCGTTGTCGTTGACGACGATCACGAGGGGGTTGCCGGCGGTGGCGATGTTGTTCAGCGCCTCCCAGCACATGCCGCCGGTGAGCGCGCCGTCGCCGACCACGGCCACGACGCTGCGCGCCTCGCCCCGCAGGGCGTACGCCTTGGCCAGGCCGTCGGCGTAGGAGAGCGCGGTGGAGGCGTGCGAGTTCTCGATCAGGTCGTGCTCGCTCTCCGCCTGGCTGGGGTAGCCGGAGAGGCCACCACGCTGGCGGAGCTTGTCGAAGCCGGCCTGGCGTCCGGTGAGGATCTTGTGGACGTACGACTGGTGGCCGGTGTCGAACAGGAGCCGGTCGCGGGGGGAGTCGAAGACGCGGTGCATGGCCAGCGTCAGCTCGACCACACCGAGGTTGGGCCCGACGTGCCCGCCGGTGCGGGAGACCTTCGCGATCAGGAAGTCCCGGATCTCCGCGGCGAGAACGTCCAATTCCTCGCCCGACATCCGCTTGACGTCCTGCGGACCGCGTACCGTCCCCAGCAACCGACCGTGGTTGGCCGTGTCCTCTTCAACGCTCATGACCGGAGAGTCTATCGGCCGCCCGGTACTCCGCAGCCCGACCCGAGCCGCCCGGGCCGCGCCCGACGGCTGAGCGCCTGCTCAGGCACGGATCCGCAGCCGGCGCGGCGGGCTGGCCGGAGTGCCGGAGTACGCCGGCCCGGCCGGGGTCCACGAGCCGAGCACCGTGCCGCGGGTGGCGCCGGTCACCGACGGGATCGCCCCGGGAAGGCCGTGCCAGGACAGCCAGCCGAGCAGAGCGAACGCGTACGCCTCCTTGGCCTGCGCGGGCACGCCCAACTCGTCGGTGCCGCGCAGCCGCCACCGGCCGGCGCCCAGGGCGGCGAGCCGCCCCAGCAGGGTGGGGTTGCGCACACCGCCGCCGGCGGCGACGACCTCGACCAGAGCGTGCCGGTCGCACTCGGCGGCGACCACCCGTGCGGTCAGCTCGGTGAGTGTGGCCAGCAGGTCGTCCACCGGCACCGGCTCGTCGAGCGCGGCCAGCCGCCGCTCCAGGTAGCCGGCGTGGAACAGCTCCTTGCCGGTGGACTTGGGCGGCGCCGCCGCGTAGTACGGCTCGGCCAGCAGCTCGGCGAGCAGCCCCGGGTGCACCCGGCCGGCCGCCGCCCGCGCGCCGTCGAGGTCACACGGTTGGTCGAGGAAGCGGCGGGCCGCGGCGTCCAGCAGGGCGTTGGCCGGGCCCACGTCGTACCCGAGGACCGGCGCCCCCGGCGCGACCACGGTGAGGTTGGCGATGCCGCCGAGGTTCAGCGCCGCGCGCGGCCCGGCGGCGCCGTCGAGCAGCAGCGCGTCGAAGGCCGGCACCAGCGGTGCGCCCTGCCCGCCGGCGGCGATGTCCGCCGAACGCAGGTCACTGAGCACCGGTACGCCGACCCGGGCGGCCACCCGGGCCACCGCGCCCAGTTGCAGGGTGCCCCGGGCCGTCCCGTCGGCGACCCAGTGGAAGACCGTCTGACCGGGCGAGACCACCGCGTCGGCGCGCCCACCGGCCAGTTCCAGGCCGACCGCCGCCGCGTCGGCGAAGACCTCGCCGAGGCGGTTGTCGAGCCGGCAGACGGCCTCGATGGTGGTGGACGCCGGCGGCAGCAGCGCGGCGATCTGGGCGCGCAGCTCCTCGTCGTAGTCCAGGCCGCGGTGCCCCAACGGCCGCAGCCACAGGGTGTCCCCCTCGACGTCGAACTCCGCCGCGACGACGTCCACCCCGTCGTACGACGTCCCCGACATCAACCCGACGACGCGCACTAGCGCTCGACCGCCGGGAGCAGCAGCCCGACCAGTTCGACGTGCTGCGTCATCGGGAACAGGTCGAAGCCGCGCAGCGCGGCCAGCCGCCAGCCGAGGTCGGCGAAGGTGCGCACGTCGCGGGCGAAGGCGGCCGGGTCGCACGCCACGTACGCGACCGCCCGCGGGCCGGCCGCGGCCAGCGCGCGGACGACCGGGGCGCGGCGCCGGAGCGGGGTGGGTCGAGCACCACCACGTCGACCGGGCCGGTGATCCGTCGGCGGGCCAGCGCGGTCTCCACCCGGGCCGACACCACCTCGACGCGGGGCAGGTCGGCCAGGTTCTGTCGGGCGGCGGCGACGCCCTGCGGCGCCGCCTCCACCAGGGTCACCCGGCCGGTCGCGCCGACCCGGGCGGCCAGCCCGGCGGCGAACAGCCCGGCACCGCCGTAGAGGTCCCAGGCCACCTCGCCCGGTCGGGGGTCGAGCAGCTCCAGCACGGCCGCGGAGAGGGTGTCCGCCGCGGCCGGGTGCACCTGCCAGAAGGCGGACGCGGGCAGTGTCCAGTCCCGTCCGGCGGCCACCTCACGGACCTCGGTCGGACCGCTCACCGGGGTGGGCACCCCGTCGCGGACCTCCGCGACGGTCACGTCGCCGCCGGTGCTGGCGACGGTCTCCACCGCCTCGGCGGTCGGCCAGCGCGCGCCGGTCGGGGTGAGCACCGCGAGCTGCTGGATGGCCGGGTGGGCGATCCGGCAACGGTCGATCGGCACCACCTCGTGCGAGCGGTGCTTGAGCAGGCCGGCCCGGTCCGCGGCGTCCACCGCGTAGCGGACCCGCGACCGCCAGCCCAGCAGCCCACCGGGCAGCGCCTCGACCCGGACGCCGAGCCGGTCCAGCTCGGCGTCGCCCAGCCCACCGAGGCGGACCAGCTGCTCGCGCACCACGGCGGCCTTCCACGCCAGTTGGGCGTCCGGGGCGACGTGTTGCAGGTCGCAGCCGCCGCAAACGCCCGGCTTCGCGTACGGGCAGGGTGGCTCGACGCGGTCCGGTGAGGCGTGCAGCACGGTCACCGCGTCGGCCCGGACGAACCCCCGGTGCACCTCGGTGACCTCGGCGACGACCCGTTCACCGGGCAGGGCGTGCCGGACGAAGACCACCTGCCCGTCGACCCGGGCCACGCAGTGCCCGCCGGGTGCGACGGCGTCGACGGTGAGTTCGACGCGTTCCGCCTCGGCCAGCCCACGCTCCGGTGGCGCCGATGTCGCGGCCCCGCCCACGCCCGCCTCAGTCACGGCCGGTCCCGCCCTGGCCACGGTCGACCGGGCCGCCGTCGCCGGTCGACGCGGAGGCCACCGGCGGCACGTCCGGGGGCACGGTGCCCCGCGAGCCCATCCGGGGGCCCCGCGCCGGGGTCCGGGACAGCGTGGCGTCCAGCCGGTCCAGGTTCTTGCTCGCCGTCGAGGCGAGCTGCCACGGCACGCTGACCACCATCACCCCCGGTTCGAAGAGCAGCCGGCCCTTGAGGCGCAGCGCGCTCTGGTTGTGCAGCAGGTTCTCCCACCAGCGGCCGACCACGTACTCGGGGATGAAGACGGTGACCACGTCCCGGGGCGACTTGCGGCGGGTGGAGGCGACGAAGTCCAGGATCGGCCGGGTGATCTCCCGGTACGGCGAGTCGATCACGGTGAGCGGGATGGCCATCTCCCGACGCTCCCACTCGGCCTGCAGGTCCCGGGTGTCCTCCTCGTCCACGTTGACCGTCACGGCGGTCAGCGTGTCCGGCCGGGTGGCCCGGGCGTACGCGATGGCCCGCAGGGTCGGCTGGTGCAGCTTGCTGACCAGCACGATCGCGTGGTTGCGGGCGGGCAGCACGGCCCGGCCCTCGTCCGGGGGGGTCAGCTCGACGGCGATCCGGTCGTAGTGCCGGCGGATGGCCAGCATCAACAGGTAGATCACCGCCATCGCGGCGATCGCGATCCAGGCGCCGAGCAGGAACTTGGTGATCAGGACGATCACCAGCACGGTGCCGGTGAGCCCCATCCCGAAGGTGTTGATGGCCCGGGAGCGGTGCATCCGCTGACGCGCCTCCGGGTCCCGCTCGGTGCGCAGGCGCCGGTTCCAGTGCCGGATCATGCCGGCCTGGGAGACGGTGAACGAGACGAAGACCCCGACGATGTAGAGCTGGATGAGGCGCGTCACCTCGGCCTGGAAGCCGACGATCAGCACGATCGCGAAGACGGCGAGGAAGGTGATGCCGTTGGAGAACGCCAGCCGGTCGCCCCGGGTGTGGAACTGGCGGGGCAGGTAGCGGTCCTGGGCGAGGATCGAGCCCAGCACCGGGAACCCGTTGAACGCGGTGTTCGCGGCCAGGAAGAGGATCAGGGCGGTCATCCCGGCCACCACGTAGAGCAGGATCGAGCCGGAGCCGAAGACCGTCTCGCCGAGCTGGGTGGTGACCGTCTTCTGCACGTACCCCTCGGGGCCCGAGACGATCTGAAGCGCCGGGTCCTCGACGAACTGCAGGTGGGTCAGCCGGGCCAGCCAGATGATCCCGACGAGCAGGCTCACCGCGATCGCACCCAGGAGCAGCAGGGTGGTGGCCGCGTTGCGGCTCTTCGGCGCCTTGAACGCCGGCACGCCGTTGGAGATCGCCTCGACACCGGTGAGCGCGGCGGCACCCGAGCTGAACGTCCGCAGCAGGAGGAAGACCAGCGCGAAACCGGTCACGCTGTGCTCGGCCTGGATGACCAGGTCGGCACTGGGCGCACGGAGATCGTCGCCCAGCACGAAGACCCGGAACAGCCCGGTGAGCAGCATTCCGCCCATCACGATGACGAAGCCGTAGGTGGGGATGGCGAACGCGGTGCCCGACTCGCGCAGCCCGCGCAGGTTGACAGCGGTCAGCAGGACCACCGCGATCACCGCGATGAGGACCTTGTGGGTGGCCACGAACGGCACCACGGAGCCCAGGTTGGCCACCCCGGAGGAGACCGACACCGCCACCGTGAGGACGTAGTCGACCAGCAGGGCGCTGGCCACACCGACGCCGAACTTCGGCCCCAGGTTGACCGTGGCCACCTCGTAGTCGCCGCCGCCGGACGGGTAGGCGTGCACGTTCTGCCGGTAGCTGGCCACCACCGTGAGCATCACCACGACCACCGCGAGGGCGATCCACGGGGAGAACAGGAACGCCGAGGCGCCGGCGATGGAGAGGGTCAGCAGGATCTCGTCGGGCGCGTACGCGACGCTGGACAGCGCGTCGGAGGCGAACACGGGCAGCGCGATGCGCTTCGGCAGGAGGGTGTGCTGCAGCCGGTCGGACCGGAACGGTCGACCGAGGAGCAGCCGCTTCAGCAGCGAGGTGGGACTGGCCACGAACGCCAAGGGTACGACCACCACGTCGCGAGCGCGGGGGTGGGCGATCGTGACCGGTCTGCGCGACGGGGTACGGTCGGTCCCCGCTGCGCACCCGGACGTGGCAGGCTCGCATCGAGAGGCCACCGGCAGCGGGAGCGGTACGCACCTTTGGGAGGGACAGCGTGCACGTCGTGATCATGGGTTGTGGCCGGGTCGGGTCGACCCTCGCCCACAGCCTGGAGTCCCGGGGGCACTCGGTGGCGGTGATCGACCAGGACGCCGACGCCTTCCGCCGGCTCGGCCCCGACTTCGCCGGCATCACGGTGACCGGGGCGGGCTTCGACGGCGAGGTGCTGCGGCAGGCCGGCATCGAGCGGGCGGACGCCTTCGCGGCCGTCTCCAGCGGCGACAACTCCAACATCATCTCGGCCCGGTTGGCCCGCGAGACGTTCGGCGTGTCCCGGGTGGCCGCCCGGATCTACGACCAGCGCCGGGCGCAGGTCTACGAGCGGCTGGGCATCCCCACCGTGGCGACCGTGCGGTGGACGGCCGACCGGATGCTGCGGCACATCGTGCCGGAGGGCAACGTGGAAATCTTCCGCGACCCGACGAGCACCGTGTCGATCGTCGAGGTCCCGGTGCACAAGGACTGGATCGGCCGTTCGGTGCGCGCACTGGAGGAGGCGTCCGGGGCGCGGGTGGCCTACCTGATCCGCTTCGGTATCGGCACGCTGCCCACCGCGTCCAGCGTCGTGCAGGAGGGTGACCAGGTGTTCATGCTGGTCAGCGACGACATCGTGGCGATGGTCACGTCGGTGGCGGCGACGCCGCCGGAAGGGGGGCACTGAGCCATGCGGATCGCCATCGCCGGCGCCGGCAACGTGGGCCGCTCGATCGCCCAGGAGCTGATCGAGAACGGCCACCAGGTGATGCTGATCGAGCGCCAGCCGAAGATGCTGCGCCCGGAGCGGGTGCCGTCCGCCGAGTGGGTGCTGGCCGACGCCTGCGAGCTGGCCAGCCTGGAGGAGGCCAACGTCGCCGGCTGCGACGTGGTGGTCGCGGCCACCGGCGACGACAAGGTCAACCTGGTGGTGTCGCTGCTGGCCAAGACCGAGTTCGCGGTGCCCCGCGTGGTCGCCCGGGTCAACCGCGCCGAGAACGAGTGGCTGTTCACCGAGCAGTGGGGCGTGGACGTCGCGGTGAGCAAGCCGCGGGTGATGGCCGCGCTGGTCGAGGAGGCGGTCACCGTCGGCGACCTGGTCCGGCTCATGACCTTCCGGCAGGGCGAGGCCAACCTCGTCGAGATCACGCTGCCGCCGACCGCGCCCTACGTCGGCCAGCCCATCCACGCCGTGCCGCTGCCGCGCGACTCCGCGCTGGTGGCGATCCTCCGCGGCAAGCGGGTCCTGGTGCCCAGCCCGGACGACCCGATCGAGGCCGGCGACGAGCTGGTCTTCGTCTGCACCGCCGAGGTGGAGGACGAGGTCCGCGCGGTGATCCTCGGCCCGGACAGCGTCGAACGGACCCGCGGCTCACGCTGAGCCGCCGGAAGGGCCGGCAGCGCGGACTTCCGCGACGCTCAGGCGCCGGGCAGCGGGGTGGCTTGCGACTCCCGGGTGACCCGGCGCACCGTCCAGACGGTGATCAGCAGCAGCAGCGCGTACGGCGGGTAGCCCAGGGCCAGCCGGGCCACGCCCAGCGCGGTGTCCTGGTGGGCCAGGTAGAGGCCGGCCTGCACGCCCACCTTGGCCAGCCAGACCACGCCCCAGAGCACGGTCAGCTGGGTGAAGGTGCGCACCAGCTTCGGATCGGCCCGCCACTCCGAGCGGCCCTTGGCGACCAGCACCGACCAGATCCAGCCCACCAGGGGTTGCCGGATGGCCGCCGAGATCAGCAGGGCCACGCCGTAGCCGATGCCGTAGAGGATGCCGGGGAGGTAGAAATCCCGCTCGTCGCCGGTACGCCAGGCGATGGCCGCGCCGACGCCCACGCCGAACAGCCCGTTGACCGCGTGCCGGATCGGCCGGCGCTGGACCAGCCGCAACCCGGCGATCAGCAGCGCGACGGCCACCGAGGCGATCACCGCGGGCCGCAGCTCGCCGATGATGTTGGCGAGGACGAAGACCACCACCGGGATGCTGGACTCGACCAGCCCTCGCCAGCCGCCGAGCTGGTCGGCCATCTGCTCGGCGATCGTCGGCAGTTGCTCGTCGTCCTCGGCGCCGGTGCCCGGCTGAGCCGCCCGGTCCTGTCCCGTCGTCATCGCCGGCCTTCCGTCCGCAACGCCGTCACTTCGGCGAGTCCAGCTCGTAGTACGGGTTGTAGATGACCTTGCGGTCGTCGCGTACCGCCACCCGGCCGCGAGCGGTCAGGTGCCGCCCCGGCTCGATCCCGGCGATGTGCCGCCGGCCCAGCCAGACCAGGGTGACGACGTCACTGCCGTCGTACAGGTCGGCCTCCAGGGTGGGCAGGTTGGTCCGCGGCGTGTAGACCACGGTGCGCAGCCGACCGGCGACCGAGACCAACTGGCCCCGGGAGCACATCTGCGCCGGGATGCCGCCGCACTCGGCGCTCTCCCGACGCAGCTCCTGCGCGTCGATCTCGGCCTCGCTGGCGGTGAACCGTTGCAGGAGCCGCCGCAGCGACACCCTGCCCTCGTCGGTCGTCATGACCTCCGCGTCACCCTCTCCACGCTCACCGGCCTCGGCCGGCACTGGCCCGGCCCCGACGACGCCGGAACCGTGCCGCCAGCGTACGCCGACGGGGCCGGTTCCGGCGGGCCGGTGCGCGTCGGTCAGACCTGACGCGGGGCGGCGGCGGTGGAGTCGTCCTCGGCGCCGGTCTGGTCGGCGATCTCCCGGGGCAGCCGCAGCGGCAGCGGCTCGCGGACCGGCTTCGCCTCCTGGCCCCGGTCGACCACCAGGCCGTCCAGGCACTCGGCCAGCGGGCCGGCGGTGGTCGGATCGGTCGCCACCGGGCCCTGGAACACACCGCGGACCATCCAGCGCGGCCCGTCGACGCCGACGAACCGCAGGTTCGTCGGGCCGTCCGGGGTGCGCACCTGGGCGTGCAGCTCGGGGCCGTACTCGCCCTCGACCTCCTGCGCGGCGGCGCCGTCGCGCAGCAGCGACTGGCGGATCTCCTCGCGCACCTCACCCCAGATCCCCTCGGACCGGGGGGCGGCGAAGACGCCCAGCTGCAACGCGTTGTCCCCGTGCACCAGCACCACCTGCTGGATCACGCCCTGCGGGTCGGCCTGCACCCGCACCTCCACCTCGGCGATCGCCGGGATGTGCAGGCTGCCCAGGTCGAGCCGCTGCACGTCGTCGTCGACCTCGGAAATGTCGTACGGGCCGCGCACCAGCGCCGATGCCGACGTGTCGGCACCCTGGTCGAGGACCTCGGTGGTCCGCTCGTCGCGGGTGTGCCGCCCGGCACCGGCCCGCTTTCGGGAGAAGATCACTGCGCCCACCCTCCGCTGTTCACACTCACCCTGCCACCTCTTCCGTGCACCCGCGTCCCGGCTCGTCCGGCCGCTGCTCGACCCGACCCTGACCCGCCGGCGACGGCACCAGCCCGGCGTGCCCGCCGGTGGAGCCGTGCCCACCGGTCCCGCGCCGGGACCCGGGCAGCTCGAGCACCGGCTCGAACCGCGCCCGCGCGACCCGCTGGACCACGAGCTGTGCGATCCGGTCGCCGCGGGAGATCTTCGCCGGTGTGTCCCGATCATGGTTGATCAGGTTGACCAGGATCTCACCCCGGTAGCCGGCGTCGACCGTACCGGGCGCGTTGAGCACCGTCACGCCGAGCCTGGCCGCCAGACCGGAGCGGGGATGGACCAGGCCCACGTACCCCTCCGGCAGCGCCACGGCGACGCCGGTGGGCACCAGGGCGCGGCCGCCGGGCGGCAGCTCCACGTCCGTGGCCGCCACCAGGTCGGCGCCGGCGTCGCCGGGATGGGCGTACGTGGGCAGCGGCAGCTCGCCGTCGAGCTGCCGTACGGGCACGGGTACGACGTCGGTCACGGGTCCCCTCTTCCGTCCGGTTCACGGGGTGACCCTGCCATCCTGCCGGTTGGCCGGGCCGTCGTGCGCCGTACCCTCGCAGGAGTGAGCATGTCGCCCTCCCCGTCCGCCGGTCAGCCGCCCGTGGCGGCCCGCACGGCGTACGCCGAACGGCTGGACCTGCCCTGGTGGCTGTGGCTGGCGGGGCTGGTGGCCGCCGCCCTGCTGGCCGTCGAGATCTGGATGGGCGCCTCCGGCGTCCGCGCCTGGCTGCCGTTCGCGGTGCTGCTGCCGGCGACCGCTGCCGGGTTGTGGTGGCTGGGCCGGATCCGGGTCGCGGTCGCCGACGCCGAACTGCGGGTGGACGACGCCCGGCTGCCGGTGCGTTTCGTGGCCGACGTGGTCCCGTTGGACGTGGCCGGCCGCCGTGAGGTGCTCGGGGTGGGTGCCGATCCGCTCGCCTTCGTGGTGCAGCGGCCGTGGATCGGCGGCGCCGTGCAGGTGGTGCTCGACGATCCGGCCGATCCGACGCCCTTCTGGGTGGTGAGCACCCGGCACCCGGTCGAGCTGGCCGAGGCGGTGCTGGCCGCACGGGACGCTCTGCGGCCCGCCGGCCGGGCGGCCGGCGAGCCGGGCTGATCGGACGCTGACGGCCGGCTCAGGTGCCCGTGGGCGGGCCGGGCAGTGCCGGCGGTGGCGCAGGTCGGGCGATGCCGCGCCGGCGCAGGTCCACCTGGAGCTGCTCGGCCATCTGCTGGGTGGCCCGACGGTTGAGGAAGCTGGCCACCGCCGCGCCGGTGAGGAACGGCCCGAGCGTGGTGAGGTTACGCCCGAAGCGCCGCAGCAGCATGTCCCGCAGTTCCTTGCGGGCGGCGGTGCCGAGCACCGCGCCCACCCCGACGCCGGGGACCATGGGGTTGACCCCGCGCTGGGTGGCCCAGGAGTGCACCAGGGCGACCGCCCGTTGGCTGCCACCGTCCGGCAGCGACACCCCGTGGATCTCGTGCAGCTCGCCGACCAGCTTCAGCTCCACCGCCACCACGGCGACGGTCTCGGCGGCGAGCAGCACCGGGGCGGAGAGCAGGGTCGGGGCGACGGTCCACTCGACGGCGGCGACTCCCCCACCGGCCGCGCCGATCGCCGCGGTGGTCCGCGACGCGTTGCGGACCAACCGCTCGGCGAGGGCGGCGTCGTCCAGACCGGGAAAGTGCGCGCGCAGGGTGTCCAGGTCGCGTACCGGCACGTGCGGGGCGATCTCGGCGACGGTGTCGACCATCCAGCGCACGGCGGCGCGGGGCTTGAACAGGTCGGAGATCCCCCGGGCGCGGGCCTGCCCGACCATGCGGGTCAGCAGTTGGCGGCGTCGGGCCGGCTCGATGTCGTCCGCGGTCAACGCGGCGACGGTGGCGCCGAGGTCGTCGGCACCACCGCCGGTGGTCTCGCCTCGATCGCTCATGGGTCGGACCTCCCGGTGCAGTGGCTACCCGTTACGAGTGAAGCAGGTACCCACCTGTGCCGCACGGCTACACCGCAGCGGCGGCCCCGATCAGGAGGCCGCCGCTGGTGTCACGCGTGTCAGACGCACTCGCGGCAGATCAGCTCGCCGTTGCGCTCGACCGCCAGCTGGCTGCGGTGATGCACCAGGAAGCAGCGGGCACACCGGAACTCGTCCTGCTGCATCGGTAGCACCTTGACCGTGAGCTCCTCGTCGGCCAGGTCGGCGCCGGGCAGCTCGAAGCTCTCGGCCACCTCGGCCTCGTCAACGTCCACCGCGCCCGACTGTGAGTCGACGCGCCGGGCCTTGAGCTCTTCCAGGCTGTCCTCGCCGAGGTCGACCTCGTCGCGACGCGGGGCGTCGTAGTCGGTGGCCATCGGTTTTCACTCTCCCATATCGATGTTGTCGCTTCCCGGTTGTAACGCCGGGCGACGCTGTTTCGGTTCCGCTGGCCGGCCACCACTTGTGTCGGGCACCCGACCCGGGGACCGAACGGGTCGGGACCGCTGGGGCGACTCCCCTGCGAGCGCGGAACCTTACCCCCCCTTGGGCGAGGCATGTATACCGCCCTTGCGGCTGAGATGTACGCCCCAGCACGCGAAGTTGTTCCCAATGTGACTCAGGCGACACGAAGATAGGGGTAGTAGTACCCGGTTCGCGGTCGCCGCGCCGGCATGTCGGACTGTTTCCACGCGACGGCCGGACAACCGTTAACCTCAGCGGCGTATTCGACGGCCGGCGGTCAGAGATCGTTGCCACCCACCTGACGTCCCGGGGAGTGCCCTGATGAGTTTTGCGCGAGTACGAGCACTCGTCGTCGTCGGCCTGCTGGCGGTCATTGCCCTGGTCTTCGTCGTCGTGGCCGTGGTCCGCGACAGCCAGGGCGAGGCGGGCACCGCCGCGGGCTGCCCCGAGGGCTGGCCGCTGGCCGACCTGACCCTGCGCGAGCGCAAGGACGTGAAGATCAACGTCTACAACGCCACCAACCAGCCCGGCCTCGCCCGCACGGTCGCCGACGAGTTCAGCAACCGGCAGTTCCAGGTCAAGAAGACCGGGACCGAAAAGAAGCAGCTCGACGACATCGCGGTGCTGCGGTACGGCCCGAAGGGCGTCGCTCGGCGCACCTGCTGCAGGCGTACTTCCTCAACAACGCCGAGCCGGGCTACGACGAGAAGCGCACCGACGACACGGTGGACGTGGTGCTCGGCAATGGCTTCCAGCAGCTGGCCACGACCACCGAGGTCAACCAGTCGCTCGGTGACTCGGGCGCGCCGGAGGCACCCAAGGGCAGCTGCCCGATGCCGGTCAAGAAGTAGCCGGGCCGCCCGCGGCCGCTCAGGGGCCGCCGGCGGCGTCCAGGTCGTCCAGGCGGTCGTGCAGCGGCGCGAAGAGGGCCTCGGGCGCCGCCAGCACCAGGTCCGGGCCGGCCGGCAACCCTCGCAGGCCGGCCACCCGCAGCCCCGCCTCGCTCGCCACCAGGCCTCCGGCGGCCTGGTCCCAGGCCGCCAGGCCCTTCTCGAAGTACGCGTCCACCCGCCCCTCGGCGGCCAGGCAGAGGTCCAGGGCGGCGGCGCCGAGCCGCCGGATGTCCCGTACGTGCGGGATGAGCCCGGCGACCACCCGGGCCTGGTGCGACCGGCGCGCGGCGTCGTAGCCGAAGCCGGTGGCGACCAGCGCCTGCCCGAGGTCGGTCTCCGTCGAGCAGCGCAACCGCTGCCCCGCCCGCCAGGCGCCGCCGCCCACGGTGGCCGTCCACTCCTCGCCGGTGAACACGTTGCGGACCACCCCGGCGACCACCGCCCCGTCGACCTCGGCGGCCAGCGAGACCGCGCAGTGCGCCAGCCCGTACAGGTAGTTGACCGTGCCGTCGATCGGGTCGACGATCCAGCGCACCCCGCTACCCGTCGCGCCGTGGGCGCCAGCGCCGGGCTCCTCGCCGTACTCCTCGCCGAGCACCGAGTCGTCGGGGCGGAGCGTGGCCAGCGCGTCGAGGACCTGCCGCTCGACCGCCCGGTCGGCGGCGGTGACCACGTCGGTGATGGTGGACTTGGTCGCGGCGACCACGACCCCCTCGGCCCGCATCCGGTACGCGGTGTCCGCCGCCTCCCGGGCCACGTCGATCGCGATCGCGAGCAGTTCCTGCGGCGTCGGCGTCGAGCCGGTCATGGTTGCCCCTTTCCACACGCCAGCGCCTGCGTGCCCATCATGGTCCATGATCCTGGTGACAAACCGGTGCCGACCAGTGCCGGGTCTGACCGGCATGTCCGGTTTGTATTGGTAATGTCCGCTAGGTGCTCAGCTCCCCGGCCCCGTCCACGGCGTTCCCGCCCGCTCCCCCACCGCGGCCCACCTGCGGCCATCGCGCTCCGCACCCGAACCGCCACCGCCGAAAAGCAGTCCCTGCTGGTCAACCGGCACCTCGGGCTCGGTCCGCCCATCGGCGACCGCGACGGTCGAGGCCGCACGCGCCGTACGCGAGTATCATCCTTACAAAGTCCACATCAGCGCCGAATCGGCGGTCTCACCGCGGTTACGCAGTGCGGCGCAGGATGATCGCCGCAGACGGCGTTACAATTCACCCCTGCCCACGCGCCACGGACCGCCGACCACCGGCCGGCCCGGGACACGGGGGACCCTCAACCACATCGCCCGGCCTGGTCGACCCATCCTGTGCCGGACGACCCGGCCGTGCCCGCTCTTCGCCTCCGGAAGGTCATTCGTGACAGAACCCCGCCAGCCCGGCGCCGACGTTCGCTCGCTCACCGACACCCTGATCGCCCACGCGCAGAGCGCCGGTGGCCAGCTCACGTCGGCCCAGCTCGCGCGCACCGTCGAGTCCGCCGAGGTGACTCCGGCCCAGGCCAAGAAGATCCTGCGGGCGCTCTCCGAGGCGGGAGTGACCGTAGTGGTGGACGGCTCGGCGAGCACCCGCCGCCGGGTCGCCGCGGCCCGCTCGACGACGCCGGCGTCCCGGGCCACCACCGCCAAGACCACCAAGAAGGCCGCCGCCCCCCGCGCCGAAGCAGGCACCCGCCTCCGACGAGGCGCCGTCGACGGCCGCTTCGCGGAAGGTGGCACCCCGCAAGGCCGCCGGCGGCACCGCCGAGGTCGCCGCCG
>NZ_JAEVHM010000135.1 GCF_016802865.1 Micromonospora parastrephiae
GACCGGCCGTCGAGGCGAGCAGGGCGCGACCAGCCGAGCAGGTGGGGGGCCAGGTCGTCGTCGACCGGTGTCCACGACGCCCGGATCTCGATGTCACCGGCGGTCGGTGGACCGGCCAGGTCGCCGAACCGGGTCGACATGGTCTGGGTGACCGTCCCGCCGATCGCCCGGTGACCGGCGTCATGGGCGTCCAGCGCGTCGGTGAGCCACGTCCAGCCGACGCCGGGCAGCAGCGGGTCGGCGGCCAGGTCCACCTCCAGCTCGGCGGTCACGTAGGTGACCAGCCGCAGGGTGCCCTGCCACGCCTCGTGCCCAGCCGGATCGTGCAGCAGGATCAACCGCCCGGTGGCCACCTCGTCGCCGTCGCGCAGCACGGCCGCGGAGAGCGCGAACGCGTACGGGGCCAGCCGCTGGGGGGCTCCGACCTCCTCCAGCGTGATCTCCGGCCGGGGCGCCGCGGACCGCAGCCCGGCGACCGCGCGGGCGAAGGTCTCCGGGAGCGCGATCGGGGGGGCCATGTCGGCAGCCTATGCCGCCGTCGCCCCACCCGCTTCGACGGCGCGCCGACGCTCGTTCCGAGCGTCGCGTACCGGGTCCGCGGCGGTCGGGAAGGTGTTCTTCCTTTCACCCCCGGCGGGGTGGGGGTGGGAGGCGTGGCACGATTGCGGCGATGACCACGGAAGCCACGGGCACTGCCGCCCGAGACGGATACCCACGCCCCGGCGGACCAGCCGACTCGCCCTTCATCCGGGCCTGCCGGCGCCGTCCCGGCCCGCACACACCCGTCTGGTTCATGCGCCAGGCCGGCCGTTCCCTGCCGGAGTACCGGGAGATCCGGGCGAGCGTGCCGATGCTGGAGTCCTGCCGTCGTCCGGAGCTGGTCACCGAGATCACCCTCCAGCCGGTGCGCCGGCACGGGGTGGACGCGGCGATCTTGTTCAGCGACATCGTGGTGCCGGTCGCCGCGGCCGGGATCGACCTGGACATCGTGCCGGGCACCGGTCCGGTGGTCGCCGAGCCGATCCGTACCGCCGCCGACGTGCAGCGGATCCGTCCGATCACCCGCGACGACGTCTCGTACGTGGACGAGGCCGTCCGGCAGTTGGTGGTCGAGCTGGGCGACACGCCGCTGATCGGTTTCGCCGGAGCGCCGTTCACCCTGGCCAGCTACCTGGTCGAGGGCGGGCCGTCGCGGACCCACGCGAAGACCAAGGCTCTGATGTACGGCGACGAGGAGCTGTGGCACGCGCTCTGCGGTCGGCTGGCCGAGGTGACGCTGGCCTTTTTGCGGGTGCAGATCGAGGCCGGGGTCTCCGCCGTGCAGTTGTTCGACTCGTGGGCCGGCGCGCTCTCCGAGGCCGACTACCGCCGCTACGTGCTGCCGCACTCGACGGCCGTGCTGAGCGGGCTGGTCAACGCCGGGGTGCCGCGGATCCATTTCGGGGTGGGCACCGGCGAGCTGCTCGGCGCGATGGGTGAGGCCGGCGCGGACGTCGTCGGCGTGGACTGGCGGACCCCGCTGGACGTGGCCACCGGCCGGATCGGCGCGGACAAGGCGGTCCAGGGCAACCTGGACCCGTGCGTGCTGCTCGCGCCGTGGCCGGTGGTGGAGGCCGAGGTGCGCCGAATCCTGGAGCAGGGCCGGGCGGCCCCCGGGCACGTGTTCAACCTCGGCCACGGGGTGCTGCCGGAGACCGACCCGGAGGTGCTGACCCGGGTGGTCGCGCTGGTCCACGAGCTGTCCAGCCGCCGAGCCGACCAGGGCTGACCGGAAATGCGGCAGCCCTGGCGGGTGGCGGTGGTCGGCGGCGGGATCGCCGGGCTGGCCGCCGCGGTCCGCTTGCGCGACCGCGCGCCGGCGGGCACCGAGATCACGGTGTACGAGCAGTCCGGTGCGCTGGGCGGCAAGCTGCGCACCGGCGAGTTGGCCGGTGCGCCGGTCGAGTTCGGGGCGGAATCGTTTTTGATGCGCGACCCGACCGGGGCCGAGAGCGCGGCGGTGGCGTTTGCCCGCCGGCTCGGGTTGGCCGGGGAGATCGTGCACCCCACGGTGGGGCAGGCCGCGCTCGTCGTCGACGGAGGGCTGCGCCCCATCCCGGGGGGCACCCTGGTGGGCGTACCCGGGGATCTGGACCGGGTGGCCACGGTCGCCCGCCCGGCCGTGGACGCCGACACCGACGACGGCCGGCCGCTGGTCGGGCCCGACGCGGACGTCTCGGTGGGCGCGCTGGTCCGGGCCCGCTTCGGTGACGAGGTGGTCGACCGGCTCGTCGACCCGATGCTGGGCGGCGTGTACGCGGGCCGCGCCGACGACCTCTCCCTGGTCACGACCATGCCGGCGCTGGCCCGTGCGGCGCGGGTGGAGCACACCCTGGTCGGCGCGGTCCGGGCGGCGCAGGTCGCCGCGCCGCGCGCTCCGGGCGCCCCGGTCTTCGGCACCCTCACCGGCGGGCTGAGCACCCTGGTCGAGGCGGCGGTGACGGCCAGCGGCGCGACGGTGCGCAGAGACGCCGCCGTCCGCGAACTGACCCCGACCGCACCGGCTGGCGGCTCACCGTCGGCCCGACCCGGGCCCCGGAACTCGTCGACGTGGACGCCGTGGTGCTGGCGGTGCCGGCCCGGCCGGCCGCCCGCCTGCTCGCCGGTCCGGCGCCGGGGGTGGCGGCGGGCGTCGGTGAGCTGGACTACGCGAGCGTCGCGCTGGTCACCCTGGCGTTGCCGCAGCCGCGACTGCCCGAGCTGTCCGGTTTCCTGGTGCCGAGCACCGAGGGCCTGCTGATCAAGGCGGCGACCTTCTTCACCACCAAGTGGGGGCACCTGCGCCGGCCGGACGGGCTGGCGATGGTGCGCGCCTCGGTGGGCCGCTACGGCGAGGAGGCGCAGCTCCAGCGTCCGGACGCGGACCTGGCGGCGACCGTGCACCGGGAGTTGTCGGCGGGTGCTCGACACCCGCTGCCCGCCCCGGTCGACGGGCACGTGCAGCGGTGGGGCGGCGCGCTGCCGCAGTACGCGCCGGGGCACGCCGACCGGCTCGCCGCCGCGCGGACGGCGCTGCGGGCCGAACACCCCCACCCTGGTCCTCGCCGGCGCCGGCTACGACGGCGTCGGCATTCCGGTCTGCGTCCGCTCCGGCGAGACGGCGGCCGACGAGATCATCACAGCACTGGGAGGATCGGCGAGATGACCGAGCAGACCAACGCGGCCCGGTTGCGGGAGCTGAACGACAGCATCCGCTACACGATGTGGTCGGTGTTCCGGGCCAGCGCCCCGCTGCCGTCGCTGCGGGACAACGTCACGGGTGAGGTCGAGTCCCTCTTCGAGGAGCTGGCCGGCAAGGACGTGGTGGTCCGGGGCGTGTACGACGTCTCCGGTCTGCGCGCCGACGCGGACGTGATGATCTGGTGGCACTCCGCCTCCAGCGACGCCCTCCAGGACGCGTACCTGCGGTTCCGTCGCACCACGCTGGGGCGGGCGTTGACCCCGGTGTGGTCGCAGATGGCGCTGCACCGGCCGGCGGAGTTCAACAAGAGCCACATCCCGGCGTTCCTGGCGGGCGAGGAGGCCCGCCCCTACATCTGCGTGTACCCGTTCGTCCGCTCCTACGAGTGGTACCTGCTGCCCGACGCCGAGCGGCGCGAAATGCTGGCCGAGCACGGGAAGATGGCCCGCGGCTACCCGGACGTGCGGGCCAACACGGTCGCCTCGTTCGCGTTGGGCGACTACGAGTGGATGCTCGCGTTCGAGGCCGACGAACTGCACCGGATCGTCGACCTGATGCGTGACCTGCGCGCGTCCGGCGCCCGCCGGCACGTACGCGAGGAGGTCCCGTTCTACACGGGACGCCGCCGCTCGGTCGCCGAGATCGTCAACTGCCTGGTCTGATCCCCGCCGGCCGCGCCGCACCCCCGCCCGGGTGCGACGCCGGCCGGGGATCAACTGGTCGTCGTGCAGGAGACCAGCGGAACCGGGTTGCTGCCGTTCCACGAGCCGAGGAAACCGAATGTGGTGCTCGCTCCGGCGGCAAGTGTGCCGTTGTGGCTGACGTTGCGGGCGGTGACCAGCGTGCCGTTGGTGCTGATCGTGGCGTTCCACGACGAGGCGATCTGCTGGCCGTTGTTGTAGTTCCAGCTCACCGACCAGCCGCGGGTGGATGAACCGCCGGCGGTCACCTCCACCTCGGCCTGGAAGCCGCCAGCCCACTGACCGGTGACCTGGTACGTCGCCGTGCAGGCGCCGGCCGGCGGCAGCGTCGGCGGCGGAGTGGTCGGCGGTGGCGTGGTGGGTGGGGGAGTGGTCGGCGGTGGCGTGGTCGGCGGTGGCGTGGTGGGCGGGGTGCCCGTCCCGCCGCCGAAGTCGACGTCGCTGCACAGGTAGTACGACTGGTCCAGGTGGCTGGCCTGCCAGACGGTGTAGACGATGTGCCGCCCGGTGCGTCCCGGCGCACTGACCGGGATCTGGATGGAGACGCCACCGGTGTCCGGGTTCCACTGCGAGGCAGGGGTGTTGCCGATCTGGCCGGCCAACTCCAGGTCGTTCCAGCCGAGCGGCTGGGTGGCCGAGTTGAAGCCCTGCTTGGTCACGTAGACCCGGATGTAGTCGGCGCCGTGGCTGGCCTGGTCGAAGAAGCGGAGCCGGAAGTTGTTCGACACCGAGGTGGTCTTCCACGCGCCGACGGTGTCCAGCGCGTTGTAGCGACCGCTCTGGGTGCGCCCCCCGCTGCACAGCTGGCCGTTGGGGACGGCGCCCTGGTGGTTGCCGGCGACACCCTCGCGGAACAGGCCGTTCCAGTTCCACATGGCGGCCGGGTCGGCCTGCCATGCCTGCCAGCACATCGGGTCCTCGGTGGCCATCCGGGGGTTCTGGAAGTCGCTGCCCCAGCGCTGCCAGCAGCTGTAGTTGCGCGAGGCCGGGTCGACGACCGAGCCGTGCGCCGAGGCGGGTTGGACCAGCGCGACGGTCAGCGCGGTGGTCAGCAGGAGCGTGGCGGCCGCCGCGACGGCGAGCGGCCGGAGCACGCGTGGTGATCGGGCGAGAGTGGACACGGAGCCCCCGGGGGGATGAGGTCGGACGACGACGCCCGGACTGCCGGGAGATGCCCGCTCCCGCGCCTACTCGCTGGCTCCCGCGATGGCTCTACCCCGCACCATGCCAGGTTGATCGTCAGACGTCAATGGCATCGCGGCGCATCGGTGTGTGCGGGATGCCGTCCTCGACGTACTCGGGGCCGCTGACGGTGAAGCCGTGCCGGGCGTAGAAGGCGACCAGGTGCGACTGGGCGTCCAGCACGCACGGTCGGTTGCCCACCACCTCCAGGGCTGCCGTCATCAGCCGGCCGGCGTGCCCGCCGCCGCGCGCCGTCGGGGCCACCACCACGCGGCCGATCCGCGCGGTGCCGTCCGGGTCGGCGAGGATCCGCAGGTACGCCAGCGGCGCGCCCCCGTCGGTCAGCCAGAGGTGCCGGGTGCCCGGCTCCACGTCCCGCCCGTCGAGTTCCGGGTACGGGCAGTGCTGCTCCACCACGAACACGTCGATGCGCAGCTTGAGCAGGTCGTGGAAGGTGCGGGCGTTCAGGTCGGCGAAGGAGGCCGTGCGGATCTCGGTGGTCTGCTGGGGCACGCACCGATGGTAGGCCGGGCCGGCTCACGCGGTGTCCCCCCGGGTCGGCGCGAGGTAGGTGGCGGCCACGGCGGTGAGCAGCAGTACGCCGCCGACGATGACCGGCGGCGGGAGCGGCTCGTGCAGCAGTGCCACCGCCAGCGCGGCCGCGGTGAGGGGTTCGAGCAGGGTCAGCACGGCGGCGACGCTGCCCGGCGTGGTCCGCAGCCCGGCGTAGAACAGCGCGTACGCCACGGCGGTGGTGACCACGCCGAGGTGCAGCAGCAGCGCCAGGGTGTCCGGGCGTATCGGGACGGCGACGCCGGCGACCAGGGCCGTCGGCGCCAGGGTCAGCGCGCCGACCACCGTGGAGATGGTGGTCAGTGTCATCGGCGCGGTGTGCTGCGACACCTGCCGGCTGATCAGGGTCGTCACCGCGTACCCGAGGCCGGACCCGGCGGCGGCGAGCAGGCCGAGCAGCGGCGCGGGCGCCGTGGCGGTGGGGTCCGCTGTCGCCCCGGTGATCAGGGCGAGGCCGGCCACGGCGGTGACCAGCGTGCCGAGGCGTAGCGGGCCGGGGATTCGGCGGGACCGCAGCGACTCCCAGGTCGCGGCGAGCACCGGTGCCAGGCCCAGGCTTACCACGGTGGCCACGCTGACCCCGGCGAACGCCACGGCGGCGAAGTAGAGCGCCTGGTAGAGGCCGAGGCCGACGCCGGTGAGCAGCAGCGGTACGGGTGCCGCGCGCAGGGCAGCCACGATGGCGCCGAGCCGACCCGCGGTGCAGGCCAGCAGGACGAGCGCGGCGATGGCCAGGCGGTGGAAGCCGATGGCCACCGGGCTGAGCCCGGTGCTCTCGCGCAGGAGTTGCACCGCCACGCCGGTGGTGCCCCACAGCACTCCGGTGACGGTGATCTGGATCAGGCCGGTGCGGGCCTGGCTGACGGCCGGGGCGGCCGACGGCGCGGTACGGGAAGTGGACACGGGTGCGCTCCGAAGGGTGAGCCGTTGACGGGGACGACGTCGACGGAGCGCGTACGGCGAGGCGGCCGGGCCGGGTCGTCACCCGGTCGGCGAGAGGCGTTGCGCTCCGGTCAGGAGCGCGGTGGGGGCAGGACGCCCAGGAACGGCCGCATGGCGACGACCGTACCGCAGGAATGTGCTCAGGCGGGGCGCGCGCCCACGGCGTCGCGGATCTCCGCGCCCTCGGCGCCCTCGACCGAGCGGGCGCAGTGCCCACAGCAGAAGAAGCGTCCGTTGACCTCGACGCCGTGTCCCACGATCTTGATCTGGCAGTGTTCGCAGATCGGTGCCATCCGGTGGATCGCGCACTCGAACGAGTCGAAGGTGTGCACGTCACCGCTGACGGTGTGCACCTCGAACGCCATCCAGTAGTCGTTGCCGCAGACTTCGCACGTTGCCATGGAGAACCCCCGTATCAGGACGTGTGAGTACAGGTTTCCTCAGGTTTGTGCCGCGCGTGACCGAATGTCGGTGTCCGGGCCAACCGGCGGCGTGTCGGCTCCGGCGTGTCGTCCGTTATGCCGGGTGAACCGCCGCAACTCCCGGAGGATCGCAGTGATCAAGCGCAACAGACTCTTCGGCAACCAGACCCGGGTCACCTTCTGCCTGCCTCAAGACACCCCACCCGGACCGGTGAGTGTGGTCGGTTCCTTCAACGAGTGGGAGCCCGGCCGACACGAGCTGGTGGCGCGCCGCGACGGCACCCGGACGGTGACGGTGAAACTTCCGCCGGGGGAGTACCGCTTCCGCTACCTCGCCAGCGGCGGCGTCTGGCTGGACGACGAGTCGGCCGACGAGGTCGACGATCGGGGCAGCCTGCTCCGGCTCTGAACAAGAAAACCGTCATCATCGATGGATTTATCGACAAGGGTCTTTACTGTTAACAAAGTTTAAATTACGTTGAGGGCACCCTACCGGACCTGGAGAAGGAGCTGCCCGATGCGTCGAAGAATCACCGTCCCGCTGGTGGCGGCGGGTGCCGTCGCCGCCACTCTCACCGTCGCCGCCCCCGCGCAGGCGCACGGCTACGTCTCCGCCCCGCCGAGCCGGCAGGCGCTCTGCGCGCAGGGCCGGGTGCCCGACTGCGGGCAGATCAAGTACGAGCCGCAGAGCGTCGAAGGGCCCAAGGGCCTGAAGAGCTGCAACGCCGGCATCGCCCAGTTCGCCGTCCTCAACGACGACAGCCGGGGCTGGCCGGCCACCTCCGTCGGCTCCTCGCTGACCTTCACCTGGGTCAACACCGCCCGGCACGCCACCAGCAACTGGGAGTACTGGATCGGCAACACCCGCGTCGGGGTGGTCAACGGCAACGGTCAGCAGCCGGGCGCTACGGTCTCGCACACCGTCAACCTGGGCGGCTTCTCCGGGCGGCAGAAGATCCTCGCGGTGTGGAACATCTCCGACACCGCGAACGCCTTCTACTCCTGCATCGACGTGCAGATCGGCGGCGGCGGGTCGAACCCGACCCCCGCCCCGACGCCGACGACCTCACCCCACCCCACGGCCCACCCCGACCGCCACGCCGACGACCCCGCCCGCACCGGGTGGCAGTTGGACGACGGGCCGGGCTTACCAGGCCGGCGACCAGGTCACCTACGGCGGACGGACGTACCGCTGCCGGCAGGCGCACACCGCCATCCCCGGCTGGGAACCGCCGAACGTCCCGGCGCTCTGGCTTCAGGTCTGACCGCACGGGTGCGGCCGACGGCCGCACCCGTGTCGCCGCCCCCGCGTGATCGGAGCACCGGCATGCCGCGTACCCCCCTGGTGTCGCTGCTCGCGGCCCTGCTGCTCACCAGCGCCTGCGCCGGGTCGCCGACGCCGGCCGGGCCGCCCGTGTCCCCGACCGCGTCGGCGGCGGCCGGGGACACGGCCGGCGGGGACGAGATGAGCGGGATCGACGTGGTGTTCCTCGGCACGATGGTCGGGCACAGCGAACGCACCCTGCAGATCGTCCGACTGGCCCGCGACCGGTTGCGCGACGACGCGCTGCGGACCCTCGCCGCCGCCATCGAGGCGACCGAGGCCGACGAACTGGCCGACATGCGGGGTTGGCTGCCCACCGCGGGGCCGGGCGCCAGCGCGACCGCGCACCACCACGACGGGCACGGCGACGACGCCGCGCTCGACCGGCTGCGGGCCGCGCCGGACGCGCAGGTCGACCGGGTGCTGCGCGACGTCCTCGCCGATCACCAGCGGGCCGCGGCCGACCTGGCCCGCGCCCAGGTCGACGTCGGCCGCAGCGAACGGGTCCGCGACCTGGCGCGGCGGATCGAGCAGTCCCGGACCGCCGAGGTCGAGCTGCTCAGGGGTACGCCCTGAGCCCGCTCGGCCGCGCCGGCGCCGCTCAGGTCAGCGAGGTTCCAACCGCACCGAGATCGAGTTGACGCAGTGCCGGGTGTCCTTCGGGGTGAAGCCCTCGCCGTGGAACACGTGCCCGAGGTGGCTGTCGCAGCGGGCGCAGCGGATCTCCGTACGCGCCATGCCGAGACTGCGGTCCTCGATTTCCTTGACCCGGCCCGGGATGGCGTCGTCGAAGCTCGGCCAACCGCAGTGCGAGTCGAACTTCGTGTCGCTGGAGAAGAGTTCCAACCCGCAGGCGCGGCAGTGGTAGACCCCCTGGGTCTTGGTGTCCACGTACTCGCCGGTCCACGGACGTTCGGTGCCGGCCTCCCGCAGAACGTGGAACTCCTCGGGGGTCAACCGGACCCGCCACTCGTCCTCGGTGCGGGGCAGCTCGTTGTCGTCAAGACTCACCCGTCAACGGTACGTCGAACGTCGGGGCCGTGGCATATGGTCGCGAGATGGCGGGCACCAAGGCAGCGGTCACCGAGGTCGAGGTGGCCGGGCGCAGCGTACGGCTGACCAGTCCGGACCGTGTGATCTTCCCGCAGCGGGGCTTCACCAAGGCGGACGTCTTCCACTACTACCTCGCCGTCGGCGACGGGATCATGCGCGCCCTGCGGGACCGGCCCACCACGCTGCAACGCTTCCCCGAGGGCGTCGAGGGTGAGGCGTTCTTCCAGAAACGGGTGCCCACCCGGGGCGTGCCGCCCTGGGTGACGACCGCGCAGATCACCTTCCCGAGCGGTCGCGGCGCGGCGGAACTCTGCCCCGTCGACCTGGCGCACGTCGCCTGGGCGGCGCAGATGGGCACCATCGTGTTCCACCCGTGGCCGGTGCGCGCCGCCGACGCGGACCGCCCCGACGAGCTGCGTATCGACCTCGACCCGCAGCCCGGCACCGACTTCGCCGACGCGGCGCGGGCCGCAGGGGAGGTCCGCGCGCTCCTCGACGAGCTGGGCGCGACCGGGTGGGCGAAGACCTCCGGCGGTCGCGGCGTGCACGTCTACCTGCGCATCCAACCCCGTTGGACGTTCACCGAGGTGCGTCGCGCCACCATCGCGCTGGCCCGGGAGGTGGAACGCCGCAACCCCGACCTGGTGACCACCGCCTGGTGGAAGGAGGAGCGCGGCAGCCGGGTCTTCGTCGACTTCAACCAGATGGCCCGGGACCGGACCATCGCCTGCGCGTACTCGCTGCGAGCCAACGCGCGCGCCACCGTCTCCACCCCGGTCACCTGGGACGAGCTGCCCGACGTCGACCCGGACGACTTCGACCTGCGCAGCGTCCCGGCCCGGCTCACCGAGCGCGGCGACCCGCATGCCGGCATCGACGACAGCCCGTGGGACATCACGCCCCTGCTGGAGTGGGCCGAACGCGACGCCGCCGCCGGCCAGGGCGACCTGCCGTACCCGCCCGACCACCCGAAGATGCCCGGCGAGCCCAAGCGGGTGCAGCCCAGCCGCGCCAAGCGCACCCCCGACGACGACAGCGCCTGACCGGCCTTGCCTCACGGGGGCGGTTGGGCGGTCCACGCCAGGAACCGCGTGAACAGCTCCGCCGGATCGGGCCCTGGGTGGGGATTCAGTCGGTACAGGTCGGCCGTGGCGTCGAACAACTGGCTGGCCATGTAGACCGATAGGGCCACCCGGTCTGCCCGGTACTCGACCCTCAGCAACATCCGTGCGGAGGCGCAAGGCCAAGGGGCAGCGCACACCCGGCAGAGCCACGAGGGCCGGCGAGGCAGATGCTGGTGCACCGGATGCAGGCTGCTCAGGGGTTGACGGTCAGGGATGGGCGCGTCCGACGTAGACATACCCTTTACGGTGACCGGGGCGTTGCCCCGAGTCAAGGAGCTTGGGCAACTCTCTAACGTCCGCCGTATGGAGCTGGTGGGCGCTGCGGAGATTCGAGTGATGCTCGGCGGCATCAGCAAACAGAGGGTCTATGTGATCACTAGCCACCGGAACTTCCCGGACCCCGTTGCGGACCTGGTGCAGGGGAAGGTCTGGCGGAAGTCGGACGTGGCGGCCTGGATCAGGGAGCACCGGCCGGAGTTGGCCGAAGACTGAGGGCCCGCTCCTCGGCTGGGTGATCCGACGTTCTCTGCGGAGAACTGTCGTACACCCGTTCTAAAATTTGGCTGTGATCGATGAGCTGGTGCGGGCGGAGAGTGCGGTGGCGACCTGCGCTGACGCCGCCGCGTGGGCTCTCTCCGAGCATGAGCTGATCGCGGCGCTCGATGCCACGCACCGGCTCCAGCAGCGCCTGGCGTCGGTGCAGTTGGCGGTCGTCCGGGAGTTGGACGGTCGGGGCGCCGCGGTCGCGCGGGGCGCGTCCTCGACGGCCGTGTGGCTGCGCCACCGCCTGCGGCTCGACATCTCCGCCGCCCGTCGGCTCGTCGGCCTGGCGGCCTCGATCGACGCCGCCCCGCCCGCCGTGCGGGACGCCCTGGCGGGCGGGCTGGTCAGTGTGGAGCAGGCCCGGGTCATCGTCGACACGGCCGCCACGGTCTCGGGCTCCGCCGGTGCCGAGGTCGCCGACAAGGCCGTTGGCGTGCTGGTCGAGTGGGCCGGGCAGTTCGATCCCACCCTGCTGCGCAGAATGGGCACGCGGATCCTCGACCACGTCGCTCCCGACGTCGCCGACGCCGCCGCTGCGGCGGCCCTCGCCGCCGAGGCCGCCCGGGCTGCCCGCGACCGGCACGTCACCATTTCCGAGCAGACCGGCGGACGGCTACGGCTCAGCGGCACCCTCGACGCGGAGGCCGCCGCGCTGCTGCGCGCCGTCATCGACCCGCTCAGCGCCCCCTCCGGGCCCGACGACACCCGCTCCGCCGGGCAGCGCCGCCACGACGCCCTCGGCGACGTGTGCCGGCTCGCCCTGCGCGCCGGTGAACTGCCCGAGAACGGTGGCGACCCCGCCCAGATCGTCGTCACCACCAGCTACGACGGGTTGACGCGGCAGCTGTCCGCTGGCGCCCTCGACATCGGCCTGCGGCTCAGCCCCGACACGGTGCGCCGGCTCGCCTGCGACGCCGCCGTCCTACCCGCCGTGCTCGGCGGCGCGGGTCAGGTCCTCGACGTGGGCCGACAACGCCGCCTCATCACCGGCCCGCTCCGCCGTGCCCTGGTGCTGCGCGACGGAGGCTGCGCCTTCCCCGGCTGCGACCGACCACCCCGCTGGTGCGCCGCGCACCACGTGCGCCACTGGGCCGACGGCGGTCCGACCAGCCTCGACAACACCGTCCTGCTCTGCGGTCACCACCACCGGCACGTCCACCAGACCGACTGGGTCGTCCGGCTCGGCGACGACGGCCATCCGGAGTTCGTGCCGCCGGCCTGGCTTGATCCCGACCAGGTCCCGCGCCGCAACCACTACCACCGACGAACGTAGGCGATCGCCGCGGGTGGGAATCAACAATTGCTCACGTCGCTGTTCATCACGCTGATCGAGTAGTGCGATGTTCCGCGTCACCAGGACCAGGTGCCGGGGCTGGTGTTGGTAACCAGAACGCCGATGCCGTAGTCGCTGATGAGGACGGCAGTGTAGCGGTCCTTGTCGTACACGTTGAGTTTGTATTTGTCGCCCTTTTCTGACCACTGCCAGTAGTCGTTCACGCCGGACTGCGGCGAGAAGCTCTGCAGTTGCGACATCGCCGCAGGTGCCAGGCCGTCGACGTCCAGGCTCTCGGACCTGCTTCCGCCGGTCCAGGTGACATTTCCGGTCAGCGTCTCACTGGAGATGTTGACAACGAAGAAGTCAAATGAACCTCCGCCGGCCATGGGACTTTTGTCCGCGCCCTCTGCTTCTTTCAACGTCTCGATCCCCCGTCTCGGTCCCGGCGCCGACCGGCCGGGCACAAAATCAGGTTACGGTGACGAACACGACGGTGTAGCGGAATCACACGCGCACAATGCGGCCGGCCGGACCGCGGGGTTCGCCCGCCACCGCCCCAAGGTGGACGGGCGATGGGGCTGCCGCCCACGCCCCGCCGTCGGAAGTCGAGGCACCGGCCGACGCAAGGAACCGATTGACTTTCGATAGCTAACGAGCGAAACTCGATGCATGGTTACAGAGCATCGAGCGGTGGCCGCTCTCAGAGTCGTTCTCGTGGTGCTGTTCGTGGTCCTGATCGGATTCCAGACCTTCTCGCTACCCGGGCAGTTCGCGCACATGGCCCAGGAGTCGCCGGAACACGCCTACCTCCGGTGGCCGCTGACCGCCGTGACGGTGTTCTGGGTGCTGTGCGTCCAGGTGGTGATCGTGTCGACGTGGCAGTTGCTCAACATGGTCAAGAACGACCGCATCTTCACCGAAGCGTCCCTGAAGTGGGTCGACCTGATCGTGTGGGCCATCGGCGCCGCGTGGGTGGTGCTCGTGGGCGTCTTCCTCTACGTCGGCTTCAAGGCGGACGACCCGGGTGGTCCGATCCTGCTGTTCCTGTTGACGATGGGTGTCACGGTGCTCGGGCTCCTCATGGTCGTGATGCGCGCGCTGCTGAGGCAGGCCACCACGCTGCGGACCGACATGGAAGCGGTGATCTGATGCCCATCGTCGTCCGCATCGATGTCGAACTGGCCAAGCGCAAGATGAGCGTCGGTGAGTTCGCCGAGCGCGTCGGGCTCACGCCGGCCAACGTCGCGGTACTGAAGAACGGTCGCGCCAAGGCGGTGCGCTTCAGCACCCTGGAGGCCATGTGCCGGGTGCTCGACTGCCAGCCCGGCGATCTGCTCGAGTGGGTCGAGGAGGAAACCCCATGAGGTACGTCATCGCCATTCTCGCCGTCGCCCTCGGCGTCGCCGCTGTCGTCTACGGGGGAGCCGACGACTCGCCGGGCCTCCAACTCCTCGGTGCCGTGCTCGTCGTGGGCGCGGTGGCGTTCGCCGTACGGACGGCGCGACGCGGGACGTGACGACGCCGGCCGTGACGACGCCGGCGTGCTCGGAGTAACGATCATGTAACGGGCGCGAACCTTTCCTCCTAGATGGCCTGTCTTGAAGGTCGTCGGCCCGCCAGGGCCAGGGGAGGCGTCGGATGAAGCTGGTGTGGAGGCGGGCCCGCGAGGCGCGGGGGCTGCTGGTAGCCGCGGTGATCGCCGCCCTGGTCGCCGTCGCGTTGGTCACCGGTCTGTCCGACTACAACCGACGCGCGGTGGACGCCGGGCAACGGGCGCTGGTCACCGCCGCGCCGGCCGAGGAACGCGGTCTGCTGGTCAGCGGGTCCGCCGGACGCGACGCCGCCGAGTTCGCCACCCGGGACAGGGCGGTCCGCGACGAGTTCACCGGCGGACTCGCCGGCGTGCCGGTCGCGGTGGCCGTCGCCCGGTACGGCACCGGGCGGGAGCTGACCGGCGACCTCGGGCAGGTTCCCCGACCGGACGACGAGCCGGTCTTCGCGAGCCTCGCCACCCTCGCCGACCTGGCCGGGCACGCCGAGCTGACCAGCGGAGCGTGGCCCTCCCCGGGAGCGAACCCGGTCCAGGTGAGTCTCCCGGAGCGGGTCGCCGGCACACTGGGCCTGAGCATCGGCGAGCGGATTCCACTGCGCGACCGTGCCACCGAACGGGCCAGCCAACTGGTGCTCGCCGGCACCTGGCGGCCCCGCGACCCGACCGACGCGTACTGGCTGCTCGCTCCCGGGGTGGGCGCGGGCAGCGTCGGATCCGCCACCTCGTACGGGCCGTTCACGCTCGACCCGGCCGACTTCGAGGCCACCTTCCCGGGCGCGGTGTCGGCGTCCTGGCTGGCCGAACCGGATCTCGGCGACGTCGACACCGCCGACCTGCCGGCCGTGCGCACGGCCCTCACGGCGGCCGGCGCGGCGGTGCCGGAGGCCGCCCGACTGGGCTCCTCCGGGCAGACAACGACCAAGATGGACGGGCTGCTGGACCGGATCGCCCGCGCCGACCTGGTGGGCCGCTCCTCGCTGGCCACCCCGCTACTGCTCATCCTGGTGCTCGGCGGGTACGCGCTGGTGCTGGTCGCCGCCCTGCTGCACGAGGACCGCCGCCCCCAGACCGCGCTGCTGCGCGCCCGGGGCGCGGCCCGCCGGCAGCTGGCCGGTCTCGCCGCCCGCGAGGCCACCCTGGTGGTCGCCCCGGCCGCCCTGCTCG
>NZ_JAEVHM010000136.1 GCF_016802865.1 Micromonospora parastrephiae
AACAGTGCCAGCAGCCCCGCCGTCCACCAGGGCCACACCGGTGGCTCCTCGGTCGGCCTCTGCCCGCCGAGGGAGAGGCCGGTGTCGGTGTCCCGGTCGGCGTTGTCCGGGCCGGCCGGACCGGCCGTCGCGTCGGGGCCCGCCGGGGTGTCCGTGGTGTCGGCGCCCGGGGCGGACGGTTCCGGCGCGTCCGTGTCCGGAGCCCAGGAGGACCGGGTCGAGCCCGGCACCCCGTACGACGGAGTGGCGTCGAACGGCACCCAGCCAATGCCGTCGAAGTAGACCTCGGTCCAGGCGTGCAGGTTGAGGTTGGTCAGCGTGTAGGTGTCGCCTTCGCGCTTGCTGCCGTTGGTGAAGCCGAACGCCACCCGGGCCGGGATGCCGGCCGTGCGGACCAGCCAGGCCATCGCGGCCGCGTACTGCTGGCAGTAGCCGACCTTGTTGGTCAGGAAGTTGACGATGTCCTGGCCGCTGCTGCCGCTCTGGGTGCTGAGCCGGTAGCTGAACCCGTTGTCCGCGGAGAAGTGCTGGTAGATCGCCAACACCCGGTCGTAGTCGGTGCGCTTGCCCTGGACCAGCCCCTTGACCAGCTCCTCCACCTCGGGCACCGCGCCGGGGGTGGCGGTCAGCTGCCGGCGTACCGGGTGGTCGGCCGGCAGCGGCTGCGCGGCCCGCAGCACCGCCGGCGTGTACGTCGAGCGGATGTAGTCGAACGTGTACTTCCGGCCCCGGGAGCTCTCCCGGTTGGAGAAGACGACCTGTTGGTTGGGGTCGTAGAGCCAGTTGCCGCTCAGGTCGTCGGTGCGTGTCGGCTCGGCGTACACCGGCATCAGGGACATGCTCAGGCTCTTGGTGACCTCGACGGTCGCCCGGTAGGCAGTCTGCTGCACTCCTCGACCGGCCCGCTCGGTCGGGTCCGGCAGGTCGCGGTTGACCGCCCGTCCGCTCGGGGTGCGCGCCTGGAACCCGTTCGGACGCAGCTCGTCGGCGACCGCATAGCGCAGGTAGAACGGGTTGGGCTCGGAGGTGGTCACCTTGACCAGGTCGGCGACCTCGGACTGGTTGAGCTGACCGGCCAGCGCGGCGAACAGGTCGATCCGCCCCGACGCGCCACCCGAGCCCGACCGGCCGTTGCCGGTGCCGTTGCCCGTCCCCTCGGTGAGCGTGTCGAGCAGCCCACCGGTCAGGCCCGGCACGGCCAGCGGCAACGCGACAGCCACTGCCACACCGACCGCCGCGAGCCGGCGGCCGGCGGACGCCAACGGGGACGCCTCCCACACGTCGACGTCGCGGCCGTCACCGGTGAACCGGCGGCCGAACCGGCGTACCCGGTCGACGTTGTCGGTCACGAGCAACCAGAGGTACCCGGCGGCGCCCACCACGAACGGCGTCGCCGGGACGCTGTCCACGTAGACGGCGACCGGCACCGAGTAGATGGCGAGCATCGGCAGCCCGGCCAGCGCGGGTCGGCGCAGCCCCACCGCCAGGACATCGACCAGCACGGCCACCCCACCGACGCCGAGCACGGTGATGAACAGCAGCGGGTCAGTGTCCGGAACTTCGACGCCGTAGGAGCGCATGTCCTGCATGGAACCGTTGAGCAGGTCGGCGAAGTGGCCGATGGTGCCCGTCGAGGGCAGGAAGGCGAGCAGCTCCGAACCGCTGGGGAACAGCCAGGTCAGGGCGAGCAGCAGAGCGGCCAGCATGCCCAGCACCTGACCCCACAGCGGCGCCCGGACGAGTCGGGTCAGCGCCGCCACCCCGGCCACCACGCCGACCGC
Organism: Micromonospora parastrephiae; assembly: GCF_016802865.1. Lineage (GTDB taxonomy): Bacteria > Actinomycetota > Actinomycetes > Mycobacteriales > Micromonosporaceae > Micromonospora > Micromonospora parastrephiae. The sequence goes on from NZ_JAEVHM010000136.1 coordinate 1,782, forward strand.
GATCGCCGACTGGATCAGCCACGTCCAGGTCTCGAAGATGGCCGACAGCGGTGCGGCGGCGAGCAGCGTGGCGGCGGCCGCCACCGCGCCGATGTTCCGACTGGCGATCATGAGGGGAACCTTCCGTTCATCGCACGCCGCCGGCCACCGTCTCGGCCAGCGCGGCGCGCAGGGCGAAGCCCTGGGAGCCCCGGCCCGCCTGCGGCCACAGCGCCGGCAGTCGGCTGCCGTGGTCGACGCCCACCACCCGCCAGCCGCTCTGCAGCAGGGCGAGCGCGGCGGCACCGTGCGCGCGCTCCGCCTCGGACCGCGCCTTCTCCGGCAGGCTGAGCCAGGTGGAGCTGTCCAACAGGAAGCCGACGCAGGTGGCGCCATTGCCGCGCAGCCCGGCCAGCAGCTCGGCCTCGGCCACGCTCACCGCGCCGAACAGCCCGATGATCAGACCGCCGTCGGCGCGCTGCCGGACCCGCTGCACCAGGCCCGTCACCTCGGCGCGCTGGTCGAGTCGAACCTCGGCGAGGTGGTCGAGCAGCGCCCCGTCGCCGCCGGCCTCCGAGGCGTCCACGTCCACCCCGGAACCGGTGACCAGGCGCAGTTTGTAGCCGGCCTGCCGCAGGTGCACGGCGATGCTGGCGGCGGCGGACACGGCCCACTCGAAACTCGCCGTCGGCCCGTCCCCGCGGTGGCCGTACGCGCGGGTGTCCAGGACAACCGTGGCACGGCTCTCCCACGGCTGCTCCTCGCGGCGCACCATCAGCTCGCCGGTACGGGCGGTGGACTTCCAGTGCACCCGCCGCAGGTCGTCGCCGCGCCGGTACTCCCGGGTCGCCGCGTCGTCCTCGCCATGCACCGCCACGGACCGGGCCCGACTGTCGCCGCTGCCCGCGTACTCCCCGGGGAGCCGGACCGACGGCAGGGGCGTGACCTGCGGGATGACCGTCAGATGGTCGGTGCTGGGGAAGGCCCGGCTGAGTTCGCAGAGACCGAACGGGTCGGTCATCCGGACCACCAGCGGGCCCACGTCGTAGCGGCCCCGCACGTCGGCCCGCACCGTGTACGCCACGGAGCTGGCCTGGTGTGCGCCGAGTCGTTCCAGCACCACCCGGGGTCGGCTGCCCAGCGCGTAGGGCAGCCGGTCCTCCAGGAGCAGGGTGCCGGTCGGCAGGCGGGACAGGTTCTGCAGGCGCAGCACCACCCGGGAGTTGGCCCCCACCGGGACCCGGTGCGGGTCCAGTGACCGGTTGCAGGCCAGCTTGTAGCGGCTACGCCCGACGTAGGCGGCGGCCAGCAGCGGCAGGATGGCCAGCAGCACGGCCACCCGCAGCAGGTCCTTCTCGCCGAGGATGCCGGCCGAGATCGCCGCCGCGACGGCGGCGGCCAGGAACGAGCGCCCGCGGGTGGTCAGCCCGCGCAGCCCGGCACGCACGTCACGGCCTCCGCGGCTCGTAGGGGGCGCGACCGTTGCCGCTGGCGGGCCGGGTGTCGTACGGGTTGCGCTGCCGGTCGTGTGGCAGCGGCAGCCGGTGCACCAGCTCGGAGACGATCGCGTCGGTGGTGCGCCGGGCGAGCTGCGCGTCGGCGGTCGGGATGATCCGGTGCGCCAGCACGGGCACCGCCAGGGCCTGCAGGTCGTCGGGGAGGACGTAGTCGCGCCCCTCCAGGGCGGCGACCGCCCGGGCGGTGCGCAGCAGTTGCAGGGTGGCCCGGGGGGAGGCGCCCAGTCGCAGGTCGGGGGCCTCGCGGGTGGCGGTGACCAGGTCGATCGCGTACTGCTTGACGGCGTCGGCGACGTGCACCTGACGGACGGTGGCGATGAGCTGCCGGACGATGTCCGCGTCGGAGACCGGGCGCAGTTCGTGCAGCGGGTCCGTGGCGCCGTGCCCGTCGAGCATGGCCAGCTCGGCGCCCGAGTCCGGGTAGCCCATGGCGATCCGGGCGGTGAACCGGTCGCGCTGCGCCTCGGGCAGCGGGTAGGTCCCCTCCATCTCGATCGGGTTCTGGGTGGCGATGACCATGAACGGGGTCTGTAGCTGGTAGGTCACGCCGTCGACGGTGACCTGGCGTTCCTCCATGCACTCCAGCAACGCCGACTGGGTCTTCGGCGAGGCCCGGTTGATCTCGTCGCCGACCACCAGGTTGGCGAAGACGGCGCCCGGGCGGAACTCGAAGTCGTGCGTCTCCTGGTTGTAGACGCTGACGCCGGTGACGTCGCTGGGCAGCAGGTCGGGGGTGAACTGGATCCGTCGTACCGTGCAGTCGATGGACCGCGCGAGGGCCTTGGCCAGCTTGGTCTTGCCGACACCCGGGACGTCTTCGATCAGGAGGTGACCCTCGGCGAGCAGAACGGCCAGGGCGAGCCGCACCGTGGCGGTCTTGCCCTCGATGACCTGCTCGATGTTGGCCACGATGGCCTCGCTGGCGGCGCGGAACTCGTCGTGCGGCAACAGGCCGCCCACCTCGTCCCAGGTCTGTTGTGTCACGGGCCTCCTCCTCGTCGCCGTCACGGCAGCTCTGTTTAGAGCACCTGGACCCGCCGTAGGGTTCGCGACGCCGAGCCTCGTTTGCCGCAGGAATCTCACTGGCCTCTCAGGCTAACCATGTTTGTCGTTATCGCCGACCCCCGCAGGTAGTCCGTCGGTTACGCACCGATTTTCGCCAGGTCGAGGGACGCGTGACTGTCCCGTCCCCGGGTATCCGGCGTCCCGCTCCGCGTGGGTCGCGCGGACGGGAACCCGGGGAGGGCGCCGTGTGGCGGGAGCGGGATATCTACGGGGAGACCGACGACGGCGCCGTACGCCTCGGCGGCGGCGCGGCGCAGTGGCGCCTGCACACCGACCACGTCGACGTGGCGGGCGGCGCCGGCGGGCGGCGGGTCCGGATCGACGCCGAGTTGCTGCCCGTCGTCCTGGACCTGGACGCGAGCGCCCTGGTCCTTCTCGACCTGCAGAACGACTTCTGTTCCCCGGGAGGCTGGACCGACCGCTCGGGGCTTGACCACACCGCCTGCCGGGCGGCCGTTCCCGGTGCGGTACGCGCGGTGCGGGCCGCCCGCGAGCTCGACGTACCCGTCATCTGGGTGTACTGGCACAACCGCCCCGACCTGCGCAACCTTGGCGCGTCCACGCTCTGGTCGTTCAAGCACCGCCTCGACCAGGCCGGCATCGGGCAGCCCCTGGACCACGGCCCGGTGCTGACCGAGGGTTCGTGGGGCGCGACGCTGGTGGACGAGCTGCGGGAGCTGGCGCGGCCCGAGGACGTGCGGATCGAGAAGTACCGGATGAACGGGTTCCACGCCACCCATCTCGACCAGGTGCTGCGCGCCCAGGGCATCCGCACTCTTTTCTTCGGCGGGGTCAACACCGACCAGTGCGTCAGCACCACGATGGAGGACGCCTACTTCCGGGACTACGCCGCCGTGCTGCTCACCGACGCGACCGCCACCTCCAGCCCCGACTACTGCAGGGACGCGGTGGTCTTCAACTCCCAGCAGTGTTGGGGCTTCACCACCGACACCGCCCGGCTCGCCGCGGCCCGGTGACCGCCCCGTGGCCCGCGCCTGGCGGCGGCCGCGTCGCCCGGTCCGGGCGCGGGGTACACTGCGGGGCATGGCCGGAGTCTTCCTGCTTCTTACCGGGCCGTGCTGATGCGCTGAACGCGTGACAGCACGGCGGCCCCTCCTGCGCGAGGGGCTTTTTTGTGCCCTCCGCCGGCCCGTCCGGCGGTGCCGAGACGACCGGCCCGGCCCGGTGACGACGCCGAGATGAAGCGAAGCGAAGCGAGGAGAGACGATGAGTGAGGCAGCCGCACCGGCGGGCGACATTCCCCCGTTCCGGTACACCGCGGCCCTGGCCGACGAGATCGAGAATCGTTGGCAGGACACCTGGGCGCGCGAGGGCACCTTCCACGCACCGAACCCGACCGGCCCGCTGGCCGACCCGGAGCACCCCCGCGCCGGCGCGGAGAAGCTGTACGTGCTGGACATGTTCCCCTACCCGTCGGGCGCCGGCCTGCACGTGGGCCACCCGCTGGGCTACATCGGCACCGACTGCTTCGCCCGCTACCAGCGGATGGCCGGGCGCAACGTGCTGCACGCGATGGGCTTCGACGCGTTCGGCCTGCCCGCCGAGCAGTACGCGGTGCAGACCGGCACCCACCCCAGGACCACAACGGTGGCGAACATCCAGCGGTACAAGACGCAGCTGCGCCGGCTGGGGCTGGCCCACGACGAGCGTCGCTCGGTGGCGACCATCGACACCGACTTCTACCGCTGGACCCAGTGGATCTTCCTGCAGATCTTCAACTCCTGGTACGACCGGGACGCCGGCCGCGCCCGCCCGATCGCCGAGCTGATCGCCGAGTTCGAGGGCGGCAACCGGCCCACCCCCGACGGTCGGGCCTGGGCCGAGCTGAGCGTCGCCGAGCGCCGCCAGGTCGTCGACGACCACCGCCTGGCGTACGTCTCGCAGGCCCCGGTCAACTGGTGCCCCGGGCTGGGCACCGTGCTGGCCAACGAGGAGGTCACCGCCGACGGCCGTTCCGAGCGGGGCAACTTCCCGGTCTTCAAGCGCGACCTGAAGCAGTGGATGATGCGGATCACCGCGTACGGCGACCGCCTGCTGGACGACCTGAACAGCCTGGACTGGCCCGAGCCGATCAAGCACATGCAGCGCAACTGGATCGGTCGCTCCACCGGCGCGCACATCGACTTCCCCACCAGCCAGGACCCGGTCCGGGTGTTCACGACCCGTCCGGACACCATCTTCGGGGCCACCTACATGGTGCTGGCGCCCGAGCACGAGCTGGTCGACGCGCTGGTGCCGGCGGCCTGGCCCGACGCCACGCGGGACGTCTGGACCGGTGGGCACGCGAGCCCCCGGGCGGCCGTCGAGGCGTACCGCAAGGCGGCGGCGGCCAAGACCGACGTCGAGCGGCAGTCCGACACCAAGGAGAAGACCGGCGTCTTCATCGGCGCGTACGCCACCAACCCGGTCACCGGCGAGCAGGTCCCGATCTTCATCGCGGACTACGTGCTGGCCGGCTACGGCACCGGCGCGATCATGGCGGTGCCCGCGCAGGACGAGCGGGACTGGGCGTTCGCCGAGGTGTTCGAGCTGCCCATCGTGCGTACCGTGCAGCCGGCGGAGGGCTTCGACGGCAAGGCGTACACCGGGGACGGCCCGGCGATCAACAGCGCCGCGCCCGAGCGCGGCCTGGACCTGAACGGCCTGGGGGTCGCCGACGCCAAGGCGGCGATCATCGCCTGGCTGGAGGCGAACGGGCACGGCACCGGCGCGGTGACGTACCGGCTGCGCGACTGGCTGTTCTCCCGGCAGCGCTACTGGGGTGAGCCGTTCCCGATCGTCTACGACTCCACCGGCGCGGCCATCGCCCTGCCCGAGGAGATGCTGCCGGTCGAGCTGCCGGAGGTGGACGACTTCTCCCCGAAGACGTTCGACCCGAACGACGCGGAGTCCAACCCGGAGACCCCGCTGTCGCGGCGGCGCGACTGGGTCGAGGTGGAACTGGATCTGGGTGACGGGCCGCAGCGCTACACCCGGGAGACCAACGTGATGCCGCAGTGGGCCGGCTCCTGCTGGTACGAGCTGCGCTACCTGGACCCGACCAACAGCGAGCGGTTCGTCGACGAGGAGAACGAGCGGTACTGGATGGGCCCGCGCGGTGCGGGTGACTGCGGGGGCACCGACCTGTACGTCGGCGGCGCCGAGCACGCCGTGCTGCACCTGCTGTACGCCCGGTTCTGGCACAAGGTGCTGTACGACCTGGGGCACGTGTCGTCGTTCGAGCCGTTCCGCAAGCTGTTCAACCAGGGCATGATTCAGGCGTACGCGTACACCGACTCGCGCGGCAGCTACGTGCAGGCCGAGGAGGTCGTCGAGCGCGACGGCGCCTACTACCTGGGCGACCTGGTGGTCAACCGCGAGTACGGCAAGATGGGCAAGTCGCTGAAGAACGTGGTGACGCCCGACGACATGTGCGCCGCGTACGGCGCGGACACCTTCCGGGTGTACGAGATGTCGATGGGCCCGCTGGAGGTGTCCCGTCCCTGGGAGACCCGGGCGGTGGTCGGCGCGTACCGGTTCCTGCAGCGGGTCTGGCGGGCCGTGGTCGACGAGCAGACCGGCGCGCTGCGGGTCAGCGACGGCCCGGCCGACGAGGCGACCCGTCGGCTGCTGCACAAGGTGATCCACGGTGTCCGCGGCGACATGGACGGCATCCGGTTCAACACCGCGATCGCCAAGCTGATCGAGCTGACCAACGGGCTGACCCGGCTGTCGGCGACGCCCCGCGAGGTGGCCGAGCCGCTGGTGCTGATGGTGGCGCCGTTCGCCCCGCACATCGCCGAGGAGCTGTGGCGCCGGCTGGGGCACGACACCTCGCTGACGTACGTGGACTTCCCGACCGCCGACCCGGCGCTGCTGGTGGCCGACACGGTGACCTACCCGGTGCAGGTCAACGGAAAGGTCCGTGGCCGCGTCGAGGTCCCCGCCGACGCGTCCGAGGAGACCGTCCGCGCGGCGGCCCTGGACGCGGTGGCCGCCGTGCTGGCCGGCAAGGAACCCCGCAAGGTCATCGTGGTCCCGAACCGACTGGTGTCCGTGGTGGCTTAGGCCCCGCGTCGATCATGGAGTTGTGGTGGCCGGTTCATCCGTTTTCCAGGTGATCGGTACCCCACCACACTCATGATCGACCCAGTTACCGGGCGGCGGTTCGCGTGCAGCCAGCGCTGCCAGCGGCGTACTCCGTCGGGCACGCCCGCCTCGCGTAGCCGGCGCATGGCCAGCTCGTCGCGGTCGGCGCCGGCGTCGATGCCGCGCCAGGTGCTCTCCATCTGGTCGAGCATCACGTCGACCAGCTCCGCCCGGGGCAGCACCCCCGGGCCGGCTGCCTCGTAGGCGTCGCAGAGGACGCGACAACGCCGGCCCAGCTCGGCGGGATCGGCGCCCTCGCCCAACGGGGCCCAGTGCCAGCCGGCGAACGCCACGTCCTCGATCCGCCGCCCCGGCGCGGCCAGGTCCCAGTCGAGGAAGGCCACCGGGAGCGGGCCGGCGGGGAAGTCCCGGTACACCGTGTTCTTCGGCGACAGGTCGCGGTGACACACGGTCTCGGCGTCGCCGGCCAACCCGGTTCCCGCACACGCGTCGTGCAGCAGGCGGATCAGCTCGGCCAGCCGCACCAGCGCCGGGTCGGCGAAGAAAGCGGGATCCTCCCGGTCCCGCCACGGCACCCGCCCGGCGACGTAGCTGAGGATCTCCCGGCCCTGGGCGTCGACGCCCAGGTGGCGGGGCGCGAGGTCCGCGCCCACGCCGGCCAGGTGACGCAGCAGGGCGCCGACGAAGTCCAGGTTGGCCGGCGGGGTACGTCGTACCGTGTCGCCGACCCGGACCACGTCGGCGACGAAGCCGCCGGTGAGTGCCTCCTCGACGGGGTCGCCGGTCGGTTCGGTCACGGTGCGACCGCCATCGAACGGCGGCGGCGCTCGGCGCGCCACCAGCGGTGGACCAGCACCACGCTGGCGATCAGGCCGAGACTGGAGGGGGCGGCCGCGTACCAGTTGACGTGGCCGGGAGAGCTGACCGCCGCGCCGATCGCGGCGTAGCCGAACGCGGTCGGCGCGGAGGCGATGACGCTGCCGGCCAGAAACGGCAGGATCCGCGCGCCGGTCGTGCCGTAGCCGTAACTGACCAGCCCGAAGCCGGCGATCGGCAGCAGCCGGACGGTGACCACGCCGAGCACGCTCTGCCGGGCGAACCAGCCGTCGAGGCGGGCCAGCCGGCCACGCACGCGCTCGGCGACGAACTCCCGGCCGAGCAGCCGGCCCACCGTGAACCCGATCGCCGCCGCCACCAACGCGGCGCCCAGGGCGTACGCGGCTCCCTCCAGCGGGCCGAAGATCGCGCCGGCGGCGAGGGTGATGAACGTCCGGGGGACCAGTGCGACCAGCAGCAGCGCGCCGCCGAGGACCGCGGCCACCGGGGCGAGGTCGCCCAACTGGTCGGCCAGCCTCGGCAGCTGCTGCGGATCCGGTCGGGGCACCAGGAGCAGCAGCAGCCCGCAGCAGCCGATCAGCAGGACGAGCAGGGCGAACCGGGCGGCCGACGGCTGCCGGAGCAGCCGCCGGACGGCGCGGATCATGCCCGGGCGGCGGCCACTGCGGCGCGGCGCTCGTTGCGGAGCCGGTCGGACCAGGTGTCGTTCAGCGGCGGAAGCTGGTTCGCCCCGGTGGCCCAGCGCAGCAGCAGGTCGGCCAGGGCCGGGTTGCGGGCCAGCGCGGGGCCGTGCGAGTAGGTGCCGAGCAGCTTGCCGCGCCAGGCGCCCTCGGTGGCACCGTCGTTGCCCACCCCGGCGGTTACCCGGGCCAGCGGGGAGACCTCCGGGCCGAGGTGGGTACGGCCGCCGTGGTTCTCGAAGCCGGTCAACGCGGGCAGGCCCAGCCGGGGATCGATCTCACCGGCCAGCTCGCCGACGGCCCGGCTCGGGCCCCGGTCGGACTGCAGGTCGAGCAGCTCCAGGCCACGGCACTGCACGCCCTTGGCGAAGAAGGAGGTGCCGAGCAGTTGGTAGCCGGCGCAGACGCCGAACACCACCGAACCCTGGGCCACCGCCCGGTGCAGACCGCCGTCGGCGATCAGCCGCTGCGCGCCCAGCGCCTGCGGCCCGTCCTCACCGCCGCCGACCAGGTAGATGTCGGCGGTGGCGGGCAGCCGCTGGTCGGAGCGGACCTCCAGCACCTCGACCGGCATGCCACGCTGGCGCGCCCGCCGGGCGAGGATCAGCGCGTTGCCCCGGTCGCCGTACGTGGAGAGCAGGTCGGGGTAGATCCAGACGATACGCAGGCTCTCAGTTGACACGGTCCAACTCCGCTCGGATGTCCTGGAACGCGGTGTAGTTCGCGATGACCTCCAGCCGCCCGGGCGGGACCGACCGGATCGCGTCGTCGAAGGTGCGGACGTGCTGGAACGCCACGTCGTTGACGTCCAGTCGGACCGCCAGGTCGTACGCCCGGTCGCCGGTGATCAGCACCTGCCGGCCGCGCAGCGGCGCGAAGTCGACGTCGAAGAGCCAGGAGGTGTCCAGCCCGTCGGGGTCGCGCGCGTTGATGGAGAGCAGGGTCGGCGCCTCGTCGGCCATGTCGAAGGCCTCCAGCCAGCTGGCCGGGTTCTTGGCCAGCAGCAGGCGGATGTTGCGCCCGTCGCGGTCCACCTGCGCGTAGCGCCCCGCCACCGAGGTGACGATGCCGAGGCGGGACACCGCGTCGACCGGGCGTACGCCGAACTCGGCGGCCACGGCCAGCGCGGTGGCCGCGTTGCCGAGGTTGACCTTGCCGGGCAGTTGGAGGGAGACCTTGTGCCAGGCGCCGGTGGGGTCGAGCACGCCCTCGTCCTCGACGACCCACTGTGGCTCCGGTCGGCGCAGCGGGCAGCCGGTGCACCACCACTGGTCGCCGGAGCGCTGGATGGTGGAGCCGCACTCGGGGCAGACCCAGGAGTCGTCGTGCCAGCGCTGGCCGGCGCTGAACCAGGTCACGTGCGGTGGGTTGATGCCCCGGGCCGGGTCGGCCGGAGGGGTGGCGGCCCAGACCACCATCGGGTCGTCGGCGTTGGCCACCACCCGCACGTCGGTGTGCCGGACCAGGGCCGCACGCCAGAGCTGCGCCATCATGGCGACCTCCTTGGCGCGGTCGAGCTGGTCGCGGGAGAGGTTCAGCAGGGCGACGACGTGCGGTTCGGTCGCCTCCAGCACCTGGGCGAGATAGTGCTCGTCGACCTCCAGCACCGCGTACGGGGTGCTGCCGGCCTTGGCCAGCGCCGAGGTGTGCCCGGTCGGCATGTTGGCGCCGAACGAGTTGGTGGCGACCCGGCCGAGCACGCCGACCGCGGCGGCGGTCAGGCGCGTGGTGGTGGTTTTGCCGTTGGTGCCGGAGACGAGCGCGATCGCGCGCCCGGCCGACAGGTGGACCAGTAGGTCCGGGTCGATCTTCAGCCCGATCCACCCGCCGATCACCGAACCGTCGCCACGGCCGGCCGCCCGGGAGAGCGCCGCGGCGGTCCGTGACACGGAGCTGGCCACCTTGGCCCGTAGGGGCATTTTCGCGTCCGTCACGCGAGCGAGGTTACCGGACCGCCCGCCTCACCAGATCGCCGCCGACGGTGAACCGTTCGGCCGTGGCTTCCGCGCGGGCGGCCGGGTGGGCGTCCGCCGGAGGGAGTCGATCTATGTCGGAAAGCGGACCACGCCGGAGGGGCGCCGCGGCCCTCCACCGTGCTCCACCCCTTGTGACGTGCGGTTTTGCCTCCGGATCGGGCGCGCCACGCGGGCGAATCTGGTTGCAGGTGGAGGGAAGTGGAGTAGAGTGGGGACCAATGGTGAGGCCGGGAGGGCTCACCGGCCCGGGGGGTCAGCGGCGCCGCGAACGCCGCTCAAGGGCGAGGGGGTAGGGCCGATGTTTCTCGGCACCCACACTCCGCGCCTGGACGAAAAGGGCCGGCTGATCCTTCCGGCCAAGTTCCGGGATGAGCTGGCGGGGGGTGTCGTGGTCACCAAAGGGCAGGAGCGCTGTCTCTACGTCTTCCCGACGCCCGAGTTCCAGCGGATCGCGGAGCAGTTGCGCGCGCAGCCGATGACACACAAGGCGGCCCGGGCCTACAGCCGGGTCTTCTTTGCCAGCGCCCACGACGAGGTCCCGGACAAGCAGGGCCGGGTGACGATCCCGGCCCACCTTCGGGCGTACGCCGCGCTGGACCGCGACCTCGTGGTGATCGGCGCGAGCACGCGGGTGGAGATCTGGGACAAGGTCGCCTGGGAGACCTACCTCGCCGAGAGCGAAGACGACTTCGCCGACATCGAGGAGGGGGTGCTGCCCGGCGGTCTGTAGGGCGGAACGGCGCCCGACGTACTGCGAGATCTCCAGCCGCTTTCGAGTTCCTGGCATCCCTTCCCCGGTGCCAGGCGCACGATCCAGTCATCGGGCCCGAGCCCGGTGGCCGGCGGGAGCGGATGGGGATCTGGCGGTACGACGGCAGCGCCGTCCGACGGCAGGCGCACGAGAAGAACGGACGTTTCAACCAGTGGGGGTCGACATGGGGGAGTTGCGCGGCACGCACGTGCCGGTGCTGCTCGAGCGGTGTCTCGAGCTGCTGGCCCCCGCGCTGGGTCGAGGCGGCCGGACGGTGTACGTCGACGCGACGCTCGGCCTGGCCGGGCACGCGGAGGCGGTGTTGGCGGCGCACCCGGAGACGGTCCTCATCGGGCTCGATCGGGACACCGAGGCGCTGGCCCACGCGCGGGTCCGGCTGGCCCGGTTCGCCGACCGGGTGCACCTGGAGCACGCCGTCTACGACGAGCTGCCCGAGGTGCTGGAGCGGCTGGGCTATCCGGGCATCGACGGGATCCTGTTCGACCTGGGGGTGTCGTCGCTGCAACTGGACGCGCCCGACCGCGGGTTCGCCTACGCGCAGGACGCGCCGTTGGACATGCGGATGGACCAGACCCGGGGGGTGACCGCCGAGGAGGTGGTCAACACGTACGCGCATCCGGACCTGGCCCGGGTGCTGCGGGTCTACGGCGAGGAGAAGTTCGCCGGCCGGATCGCCTCGGCGATCATCCGGGAGCGGGAACGCGCCCGGATCACCTCGTCCGCGCGGCTGGCGGAGCTGGTCCGGGACTCCATTCCGGCACCAGCCCGACGAACGGGCGGACACCCGGCAAAGAGAACGTTTCAGGCTTTGCGGATCGAGGTAAACAAGGAGCTGGCAGCGCTGGAGACGGCGCTGCCGTCCGCGCTCGACGCACTGACCGTGGGCGGTCGCATGGTGGTCCTGTCCTACCACTCGCTGGAGGACCGGCTCACCAAGGCGGCGCTCGCGGACCGGGTCCGCAGTAAGGGCCCGGTCGACCTCCCGGTTGAGCTGCCCGGGTCCGGTCCGACGTTCCGGCTGCTCAGCCGGGGCGCCGAACTACCCGGGGAGGCGGAGGTCGCCGCGAACCCGCGCGCCGCCTCGGTGCGGCTGCGGGCCGCGGAGCGACTCGACCCGAACGCGACAGAGCAGGGGCGGACCGACCGCGAACGGTCCCGCCGAAGGGTGAAGGGAATGCACCAACCGGGCACGGGGTCCGCCTGATCCGTGGGGGATCAGGGGTGCCGTGACCGTAGAGGGACGGATGTTGAGGGGGAGGGACATGAACATTGACAAGCGCGACCGCCGGGACGTCACCGGCGGCGGGCAGCGCGCACCGCGGTCGGGGGGCCGGACCGCGGCGGAGCGGGCTCCGCGCGTGGGGAACGGTACGCCACGCATCGATCGAGTGAATCGGCAGGGGGAGGCTCGCGCCCGGGGGGCGCGCGAGTTCCCGACCCAGGGCACCGCCGCGCTGCGTCCGGCCGAGAAGGCCGGCGTCGCGGCGAGCGCCCGTCCGCCCCGGCTGCGGGTGGCGCCGCCTCCGCCGGTGTCGGTGCCGCGTGCGCCGTTCGCGGCGCTGATCGTGGTGCTGGTGGTCGGTGGGGTGCTGGGCATCCTGGCGGTCAACACCAAGATCAACGAGAACGCCTTCCGGTTGGAGAAGCTGCAGCAGCAGCAGGCCCGACTGGACCTGGAGAAGCAGCAGCTCGACAAGCAGATCGCCGACGCCAAGGCGCCGGGGAACCTGACCGCCCAGGCGCGCCGACTGGGCCTGGTGGACGCCGGTGAGCCGGCGTACATCCGGCTGCCGGACGGCAAGACCATCGGCGTGCCGAAGCCGGCGACCGGCGAGCCGTCGGTGACCAGCCAGGGCGCGGGAGGCTGACCGGTGCCACCGAGGTCGGACGAACCGCGCCGGAACCCCACGGGGTCCCGGCGCGGTTCTGCACGTGACAGCGGGCCCGTCGACGGGGAGGCGGGCACCGACGAGCCGGGTATCGGCGGCATCTCCGGCGCCCGGGCGTACACCCCTCGGGGCCGGACCGTCCGCGAGGAGCGCGGCGTGCCGACCCGCGGCGCCGAGCAGCGGCGTACTCCGCGCAGCACCCGTTCCAACGACCCGTTCCGGCCGGCGTTGCAGGTGCTCGACGGTGGCCGGGCCGCCGCCGCCCGGGCGGCCCGGCGGGACTCGCCGGCGGCCGGACGCGGCGGTGTCGTGCGGACC
>NZ_JAEVHM010000137.1 GCF_016802865.1 Micromonospora parastrephiae
CCGCCGGGAGGCGCAACGCCGCCTGGCCGCACAGCGCGAGGGGGTACGCCGGGCCGCGATGGGCCTCGACCGTCCCGGGGACCTGCCGGCCGCCGTCAACGGAGGGTCGGTGTCGTACCGGCGTTCAGGTGGCCTGCGTGGCCGCCCCTACGAGGCCGGCCGAGGCGCCTGACCCTCGGCTGCGCCGCCCGCGCGCCGGCCGCGCCCCGCCGCCCCACTCGCCTTGATCCACTCCATGTCGCCGACCTGAGGGTGTAGCTCCCCCGGGATACCCCCAGATCGCCGACACTGAGTCGATCGACGGCCGGCTCGGGCCTGATCGACTCGGTTTCCTGGATGTCGGCGTGTTCTGGCGTCCAGGATGCCCCGGTTTCTACGAAGTCGAGTGGATCTTCTGGCGGGGGTCAACGCCGCGCCGGGGGCGGATTCGCGGTGGAGGGCGGCGACCTGTTAGCCTTGCTGCCGGCCCGCCCGGTGTAAGCCGGGTGGGACCGAAGCCGGTTCGCCGGCGGGGGGCTGTGGCGCAGACTGGTAGCGCACCTCGTTCGCATCGAGGGGGTCAGGGGTTCAAATCCCCTCAGCTCCACCAGCACGACGTTTTACCTGGGGAAACCCGCCGGGCAAGATTGGCGGGCACACATCCGGCACAAATCAGCGAGGATCCGGGGCCTTCGGGCCCCGTTTTCGTTGGCGCTCCGCGTCGCGCAGCGCGCCGCTGATGATGTTGCGGCGGCGGTCCTTCTTCGGCCACCGGTGGACGTAGGTCTCCAGCGTGATCCGGAGGCTGGAGTCCCGAAGCGCGTTCTGTACGTCGGTGGGATCGGCACCAGAGGTGATCAGGCGGGTGGCGAAGTAGTGCCGCAGAGAGTGGAAGGTGCCCTCATCGGCCGGCCGCCTCGCGCCAGGTCCGCCACATCTGCGACCACCGTTGGTCATGGATCGGCCGCCCCTGGTCGTCGGTGAACAGCAGCGGGACCATCCGACGCTTGGGCTCCCTACCTGGATCGGGGGTGCCGGCAGTGATATCGGGCGGTTGATCGTTGCTCAAACCTCGCCGTGAGCCCATCCGCGAACCGGGCTCGGACGGCCACGTGCTACCGCTTGCGTTGAAGCGGGCTTCAACAATGAGCCTTGCCTGGAGCGCCCGACGAGCGGGAGAACCGCGATCATTACCCAGAAACGCGTGAGGGAGGATCCAGACATGAAACCCGAACCGTCGCGCAATCTGGAGCAACGTAAGCAGGACACCCTGGCCCGCCTCAACGAGGACCTGGACGCATGGGTTGCATCAGCGGACCGCGACGGGAACCCCTATCTGGTCCCGCTGTCCTTCCTCTGGGACGGCGTGGCGTTCATCTTGGCGACAGCCGAGTCCAGCCCGACCGCGCGCAATTTACGTTTCTCTGGACGAGTGCGAATGTCGGTCGGCCCGACCCGCGACGTGGTTCTGATCGAGGGCACCGTCGAAACATTTTCGCGCGAAACCGTGCCAGGTGATCTAGCCGACGCATTCGCCACGAAACTTTGGGATGCGCGGGTCGGCACGACGCGCTACGCGTACTTCCGGGTGACACCTCGCCGAATACAGGCGTGGCGAGAGGAGAACGAAATTTCCGGTCGTGACCTCATGCGTGATGGTTACTGGCTGGTCTGACGGCCAGCTCACGGACGTCAGGACATTGGCGGAAGCGGGAACCAGCGGGAGCGGCCCAGGGCGTCGGTGGCCCAGTGGTGGACGCGGCTCAGGCCAGCCTCCAGGCACTCCGACGGGCTCGGCCGCTGGGCGATCCGGTCGGTCGAGGACGCCGACGAATGCGGAACCGCGGTCGCCGGGGAGTTGTCGGACCGTGTGATCCCGACCTTCGATGCCTGGCTTGCGCACTACACACACCTCGACGAGGCCCTCACCGACGGGCAAGTGGGTGAGCTGGCCGCGTTCCTCGACGCCCGCCCGCCGGGTCCGCTCGACGGCATCGACCACTTCAGTCGGCCTGACCATCCCTACGTGGCCTGGATGCTGTCCAAGCGGATCGTCACGATCCGGTCAGATGTCGTGCGGCCATCCGGTGACGCGGTCGGCGACGACGCCTCGAAGGGTGGCCCCGTCCCACCGTGCTCCACTGACATCGGTACGCCCGTACTCCGGATCGTGGCTCCGAACCGCGCTGAACCTCGCGTAGGACAGATCCGTGTCACGCAGATCGGCACCCCGGAGATCGCAGCCAGCGAAACTGGCACCTCGCAGTGAGGCACCCCGTAAGTCGGCGCCGCGGAAATCGCACAGCTTGAAGGAGTGCCCATCAAGGGTGCGGTGCCGAAGGTCCTGACCCGCGAACGAGTGTCTCGTCGCGCCGGGCAGGATCCTCATCGGCGAACCGTAGCGTGATCGTCCGTCGCCGAGCCAGCGCATCGGCCAGGGCTGCCAGGTGGCCGTGGTGTGCCGGTGAACGTCTCGGGCATGCGTGGCGGTATCGCCTGGGCGGTCAGGAGAACCGTTCGGTCGTCACGGGTACCAGGCCGTGGTGTCGCATCACGTTCGTGAGGTCGTACAGGACCGACCCCACCGTCGCGGAGGCGTCGGTTCTCAACAGGACGGTCAGGTCGAGGGACCAGGCAAGACCTCGACCAACTCGGCGCACGCACCAGGCGAACCGGTCACCGTCCCGGTCCAGGGACCCGGCAGCAACTGACCCCGGTGGAGGAGCCGTGTCGTCGACGGTCGTCTGCCAGAGCGCACCGAGGCTCGCCACCTGCTCGTCCCGGAGGTCCTTGGCGAAGAGGACGCGGTAGACGCGCCGTTCGTGGAATCCGGCGGGTGGCTGGGCGGGGCCGAGCCGCAGCGGCGGAACGTTCGGGAACGGTTGGTGGTCATGGAAGAACGTACGCAGCGCCGCTTCACCAGGTAGTCGTCCACCACCGAGCTGGCGGTAGGCGCTCTCGGCGGCGCCGCGGGAGGCGGGAACGATCCTGGCCAGCATGGCCGGATCGGTCCGGAAGCCGCGGCTGAAGGAGGCGGAACTCCACCAGCCGTCACCCGAAGGCGTCCAGCCCGCGCTGTCCAGCCCCGATGCCGAGAGGTCGTGGTGACGGGCGAACTCCTCGACGACGATTCCCTCCACCGCGGCGGTCGGGTCGAGGTCGCCTGGCGGCGCGAGCAGCAGGTAGTAGTCGAGCGGAGGTCGCCGCTCCGACACCTCGGCCACGGTCGTTCCAGGTTCCGCGCCACGCTGCCCGACAGCCATCAGTGACCTCCGTCCGGGGGGATTCCGAGCAACCGTATCGAGGGCGGCACCCGGTCGGCCGGCTAGCATCCGGGTTCGACGTGAGGAGCCCGCATGAATTCCACGGCCCAGACCCGGTTCGGCATCGTCGGCAGCGGCTGGCGGGGTGAGTTCTTCCTCCGCCTGGCCCGGCTGCTACCGGAGCGGTTCCGGGCGACCGGGGTGGTCACACGTACCGAATCGCGCGGTGACGCCGTGACGGCCGGGTGGGGCGTGCCGACCTTCCGCACGACGGCGGAGCTGCTCGCCCACGAGCGGCCGGACTTCGTCATCGTGTCGGTGCCCTGGTCGGTGACCCCCGAGGCGACCCGTGAGCTGGTGGCGGCCGGCGTGCCGGTGCTCGCCGAGACGCCGCCCGCGCCGGATGTGGAGGGGTTGCGGTCGCTCTGGTCCGACGTCGGCGGCAGCGGTCTGGTGCAGGTCGCCGAGCAGTACCTGCTGCTGCCCGGGCATGCCGCCCGCCTGGAGGTGGTCCGCGCCGGGGTGCTCGGCGAGCCGACCTCGGTGCAGCTCTCCTCGACGCACCTCTACCACGCCGTCTCGCTGATCCGTGGCCTGCTCGGCGTCGGGTACGACGCTGCCGAGGTCAACGCGCGGGCCTTCGTCGCCCCGCTGGCCAACCCGCTGTCGCCTGCTGGCTGGAGTGGCGACGCCAGCCCGCAGCAGCTCACGACCACCCTGGCGACCATCGACTTCGGTGGGCGGATGGGCCTGTACGACTTCACCGACAACCAGTGGTGGAATCCGCTGCGTACCCGTCGGTTGGTGGTCCGGGGATCGCTCGGCGAGCTGGTGGACGACCGGGTCGTCCGCCTGGCCGATCCGACCACGCCGGTCGAGTCGGCCCTGGTGCGGCGACAGACCGGCATCGACCTGAACCTCGAAGGGCTCGACCTGAAGCACATCAGCTTCGACGGCCGCGTCGTCTACCGCAATCCGTTCGTGGGCAGCGGAATGTCCGACGACGACATCGCGGTGGCCGACATCCTGGCGCGTACCGGCCTCTGGGCGCGCGACGACGGGCCGGCGCCCTACCCCCTGGCCGACGCGTGCCAGGACCACCTGATCAGCCTCGCCATCGAGGAGTCGGTACGTACCGGCCAGCCGGTCGTCACCGCCCAGGAGGCGTGGGCGCGGTAGCTCCGGTCCGGTTAGTCGTCCTGCTCCCAGATCGGCCGGCGAGGCCGGGACGCCTTCGCCTGATCCGTCGCCCCGGTGGGCCACCCGTCGTGCGTCAGCAGGATCTGCGGGTAGACCTGGCCGCTGCCGATCAGGAACGCGACCACGTCGATGATCACGTGCGTGGTCCGTCCGGCATAGATGGAGAAGCGGTCGTTGTCCCAGTTGACCGCGGACACGAGACCGTTCGACAGGGTCTGGTTGGCCTCGAAGTTGATCGTCGAGAAGTTCGTCGGACGGGGTATGCCGGTGGGAAAGACCTGCAGGAAGCTGGCCGCGACCGGACCGGTGACCGTCACCGTGCCGAAGATGGCCTCGCTCATGAAGGCGTAGCGCGCCAGGATGACGTCGATGGTCCGGCCGCCCAGCAGCCGTCCGGCGCTGTCGAGGTTGCTGGTGTCCCATTCGCCGTCGAGATTGACGATGTTGGTTCGTCCCTGTGGGGTGCGGGTGTCGACGACCCGTTGCGGCATGACCGGCACGATCTGGTTGGAGTTGGTGCTGGTGTGGATTCGGTCCGCCTGGTAACCCCTGCCGGTGGCCGCCCAGATGGTGCCGGCGGAGTCCATGCCGATCGAGCCGACCTCGGCCTGACCGGAGATCCCGGTTCCGTTGGGCGCCAGCCGCAGAGCGGGCGCGGTCAGCACCTTGCCGGAGGGATCCGTGGTCACCTTGGCGTTCGCCAGCCGCAGGGTGGCGGTGTCGGAGGAGCTGCGCAGGGTGGTGGCGCTGGCGCCGGCATTGTTGTCGGCACCTTGGAGCACGGGATCGCCGGGAGCGGCCTCGGCCGAGGTGGCGGCGGCCGCGCCGACCACACCGGTGCCAGCCAGCCCCGCCGCGACGGTGCCGGCCCGCCGCAGCAGCCGGCGACGGTTGACGGTGTTGTCCTGGTCCCTGCTCATCCGGGCCCCCGAGGAGTATCGACGGTGCGTGACACGGTCGATACTCGTCCCGTTGGTCGGTCACCACATCGACCGAACGGCCCCCGGGTCATCAGCCCTGCCCGGCCGCCGTTCGCGCCACCCGGTCGCACCGCATCCGTCCATAACAGACGGCGGGGCGCCAGCACCGGCTGTGTCCGTCATCCGACCCACCGAAACGCAGGACGTGCGCCGGGCGTCTAGCGGTTACCACATCGAAGCCCGGGACACCGGGCACCACACGGGGAGCAGAAATGACTCGGATCGCTCGACGCAGGATTCTCGGCGGTGTGGCCGCCGGACTGCTGGCCACCTCGCTCGGCGCCGCCGTCTCCGGCACGGCGACCGCCGCGCCCGTCGGCGCCTGCACGATCAGCACGCTGCCGTACCCGACCGGCACCTACCGCGCCGAGGCGAACGCCGTCGACCCGACGGGACGCTTCGTCGCCGGTGCGGCCCTGCGGGTCAGTGACAACGGCAACCAGAACCTGCTGCTGGTCTGGGACCGGAACCGGCTCACCACCATCGAGTCGTCGCTCGTCACCGACGTCATCGACGTCAACGCGGGCGGCGTCGTCGTCGGCAACGGCTGGGTCGACGGCATCGGCCAGCCGTGGAGGTACCGCGACGGTCGCGTCGAGCAGTTGCCGGTGGTGCCGTCCGCCGGCATCTTCGTCACGGCCATCAACAAGGCCGGCGACATCGTCGGTCACGGCTCGGACGTCGCCACCGGGGAGAACTTCGCGCTGCGGTGGCCGGCCGCCCGGCCCGGCACGGTCGAGGTCCTCGACGCGCCGGCCGGTGCCGCGGCGCAGGGGATCACCGCGAACGGCACCATCGTGGGCAACGCCGGCGAGTGGGGCAGCTGGTCGGCCTGGGTCCGTCGACCCAACGGCCGGATCGACGCGCTCGGTGCGCCGGGCGCGCGGACGGCAGTGGTCGTCGCGGCGGCCGGCCACTGGGCGGTCGGCCAGGTCGACCTCGGCGGCACCAGCCTGCCCTACGTGCGGTGGGACCTCCGGGACGGCTCGTACACGGCGGTCGACGGCCAGCTGGGATGGGTGACGGACGTCAACAACAACGGCGTGGTCGTGGGCGGCGACCGAGTCGCGCGCGGCGCCACCTCCCGGGTCCTGCCGGGCGGCGACGGGGCCGCCATCGGCGCCCGGTCCATCTCCGACACCGGCACCATCGTCGGCTTCCGCAACGACGACCGGGTCACCCCGGTTCGCTGGACGGGCTGCTGACCCGACCTCACCCGACCCGTGGGGCCGGCCCGGCAGGGCCGGTCCCACGGCCGGGCGTCACGGCTTCCAGGAGCCGGCGGTCTCGAACTGGTGCTGGTACTCCAGCACCCCCGAGGTGTCGTGTACGTCGAACACGACGCTGCCGGTGCGCTTGCTGCCGGCGGTCAGCTCATTGCCGGCGGGCATCGGCTCACCGCAGCCGGAGAACGCTCCACCGATCGCGTTCGTCTCGGTGCCGTCGGCGGCGACCCACTGGAAGAAGAGCGGGTTCGCCGAACCGGTGCCCTTGGTCACGGTCACCGTCACATCGGCGATCACGTACATGCCCTCGTCCGGCTTGAGGCCGTAGGACTTGCAGGGCTTGGTGGCGGTGCTGAACTTCGTCACGGTGATCTCGACGGTGCCGTCGTCGCCATCGATGACCAGGGTGTCCCCGGCGGACATGTTCCGGGTGTCGCCATTGGCCGACCGCGGGGTCGACCTCGGAGCGGCGGCCTGCGGCTGCCCGGCACCCCGGGTGACACCCGGCGTGGGCAGCGCCTCGGTCACCTCGTTCGCGGCCCGGTTCGCACCGATGACCACCGCCACGATCCCGCCGGCGCAGCAGAGCAGGGTGAGTACGGCCGCCGTGACCGCGACGGCCACGACGGTCCTCTTGGAGTTCTTCGGCGGCATCGGCGGCGGCATGGCGAGCGGATAGCCGGCTCCGCCGGCTGCCGGGTACGCGCCACCGGAGAACGGCGGCTGCGGCCACGCCTGACCGGGCGCGGGTGCGCTGGCGTACGGCGGCTGTGGCGTGGTCGGCGGCGCCCACTGACTTGGCACGCCCGGCTGCGGCATCCCGGACGCCGGCATCCCGGACACCGGCGGCTGCGGTGCGCTCGCCGCCGCCGACCAGGGGTTGGGCGGTACGGTCGCCTGCGGGACCGTCGCGTCGGCGCCCTGCGGCTGCGGTGTCGCCGGGAACGGCTGCGTCGGCGGCTCCGGGTTCGGCTGCTGAGGGTCCTGCGGCCCGACGGGGGGCTGGGGGTGGGTCACCGTACTCCTTGACGCCTCGGTACGTGCGGTTCGGGAACCCGCCGACGCTACCGTGCGTCGCCGATCGTCCCGTCGTCGCGCCGGCTCGCGTCCACGCCTGGCCGAGACCAACCAGGGTGGACAGAGCGAGTCAGCGCAGCGGAAGGACGGCCGCCGTGCGAGCCAGCCCGTCGGTGACGACGAACCGTCCGCTGATCGTCGCTGGCGGGTCGGCGGCGTCGGCGGCGTCCACCCGGGCCGGAGCGATCCGGGCCGTGAACGTGCCGGCGTCCGGGTCCACCTCCAGCCGGGCGTCGTGGAAGTCCAGCCAGGTCCCGACGATCGGGTACCAGACCTTGTAGACGGTCTCCTTGGCGCTGAACAGCACGACCGGCCAGGAGGTGCCGGCGGGTAGCCGTGCGCAGGTCTCCTCCTCCTCGGGCAGCAGCACGAGTCGTCGTACTCCCGCGTTGAGCTCGCGGTGCTGCTCGGCGTCCATGCCGACGGACCGGATGTCAATGCTGCGCGCGGCGGCGGCGGCGCAGTAGCCGGTGGTGTGGGTGATGCTGCCGACCACCCCGGCCGGCCAGACGGGCGCGCGGTCGGCGGCAGCCGGGACTGCCGCCGGTGGGAGGCCCAGGCCGGCCATCGCCCGGCGGGCGCAGACCCGCCCGGCCGTGAAGTCCCGTCGGCGGGTCTGTACCGCCCGTTCGCCGAGGCATGCCTGTTCGGCGGCGAGCAGTTCGCCGGTCCAGTCGTCGGGGGCGGCGACGGCCACGGCGACCGTCGGCGGCAGGAGATCACGCACGACCGACCCCTACTCGTGGGTAGGAGAGAGGCATCCGCTCGACCGTCAAATTTCCGACTCCCACGACCGGTGAAGGTACCGCAAAGATGTAACAGCGGAGGGACGCGTCGCGCTCTCCTGATGGCTTCGGGGGAATCACCATCAATTACTGGCCGGGCACGGCAGCCGCCAGTCCCGTGGACATCTGGAGAGGACACGTGATGACCGATGGCGCGGAACGGCCGGGGGGACGGATCGACGATCACGCCCCGACGACCCCCGGCTGGAGCTGCGGCTCCTGCGGTGACGAGTGGCCCTGCGCGACGAAGCGCGGTCGGCTGCTGGCGGAGTACGGGGGCGACCGGGCGATGCTCAGCGTCTACCTGGGCTCCTGTCTCGCCGCCGCCACGGAGGATCTGCGTTCCGCTCCGGTGATGTCGCTCCAGGACCGGTTCATCGGCTGGCTGCCACGCGGCTCGCGACGCGCCTGAAAACGTCGGTGGCCCCGCCGTCGGACGGGGCCACCGGGCAGGGGGGCGGCTCAGGCGCGCCGAGGCCGCCGGGTCAGGGCGAAGCCCACCACGCCGGCCACCGCCGCGAGCACGCCGCCGACGCCGGTCCAGATCCAGCGCGAGCCGACATCCGGCAGCCAGTCCGCCGGCCAGTCGCTGTCCTCGTCGGCCTCGGCGTCCACCGGGGGTACGGCGTTGAGCACCGTGCCCGCCTTGGTGTTCGGCACCAGCGGCGCGGCCAGCTCGCCGTCGTCGGCCGAGGCGCCCCGGTCGGCGATGGCGCCGACCAGCAGGTCCACGTCGATCGGCGCCCCCAGGTCCGGCTCCGGCAGGTCGATCACGGAGAGTCGGATGACGTACGTGCCGGGCAGCGGGTCGGCCGACCACGGCTCGGCCCAGGGCCGTACCTCGCGCAGCGTGCAGCCCAGCGTCACGCTCGACGCCTGCGCGTCCACGGTCGGGGTCTGCGCCCCGGCGGTGCACGCCTGACGCCGGCGCAGTCCGTCGAAGACGTCGACGGTCCAGGTGGAGGCGCCGCCGCGTGCCTTCGGGAAGGTGACGGTGGCGTTGATCTCGTGGACCTGCCCGGCCGTCGCCGGGAACGACCAGTAGAGGTGGTCGCCGACCGAGGCGTCCACCCGCACCGGCTGTCCGGCGGTGATCGGGGTGGCGGTGAGGAACGACGTGCCGGCCCGGTTCACCGGCGTGGCACCCGGCGAGGGGGTCGGCGCGGCGACGGCCATGGCGGGCAGCAGGGTGGGCCCTCCGGCGGCGAGTAGCGCCGCCAGCGACCGGAGCAGAGCGGTACGCATCAGTTCTCCCTCCAGGTGGCGACCCACCAGCGGGTGAGCAGGCCGGCGAGCAGACCGGTGAGCAGGCCGGCCACGGTGAGCAGGACGAGCAGCATCCAACCCCGGCCGAGGTCCGGTCCGTTCGGTGCGGGCGCGGCGGCGACCACGTCGATGGTCAGTTCCACCGGCATGCCCGGGGTCGCGGCGGTGCCGGGGCGTGCGGCGAACGAGTTGCTCACCACCAGGCACACGGTGGTGGGCTCCACGACCGGCGCCGAGGTCTCCTCGGCTTCGGCGGCGTCCTCGTCGTCGGCGGTGGCCGACCAGCGCAGCCCGGCGGAGAGCACGTCGGCCCGTCCGCTGCCGGCGTCCGCGCCACGGACCAATTCCCGGCCGTCGGCGGCGGTGGCCCGCAGCAGTACGCCGTAGTCGCGGTTCACCGGCCGGTCCAGTGCCATGCTCACCGACGCACGCAGCTCCTGTCCGGGGCGCACCGGCACCCGGTAGTAGCGGTGCTCGGAGAACGCCTCCCGGTCGGCGTACACGCCGGGTGCGAGCAGCGGCGCCGAGTCGCAGGCGTTCGCGCCGGCGACCACGGTGGGAGCCCGGGTGTGCGTGTCGCGGGCGCGTTCGACGAGCTGTTTGATCCGGCCGGTCAGCTCCTCGGCGCTCTGCGCGGCGGTGTAGGTGCCGCCGGTCGCCCCGGCGATGCAGAGCAACTGCCGGCGGACCTTCTCGTCGGGTGCCAGGCCGAGCGTGTCGACCACCAGGCTGGTGCCCTGGGCGGCCAGTTCCCGGGCCACCTCGCACGGGTCCGGCGGTGCGCAGGTGTCCTCCCCGTCGGTGATCAGGACGATCCGGCGGGTGGTGGCCCCGGTGCCCAGGTCCTGCGCGGCGGAGCGCAGCGCCAGCCCGACCGGCGTGAACCCGGTCGGCCGCAGTGTCGCCACCGCCGCCTTGGCCGCGGACCGGTCGACCGGGCCGACCGGCACGATCTGCTGTGTGTCCTGGCAGCCGACCTTCTTGTCCTTGCCCCGGTAGGTCGCGCCGAGTACCCGGATGCCGAGCTGGGTCTCCTCCGGCAGCGCGTCGACCACCTCGTTGAACGCCTGCTGCGCGACCGAGATCCGGCTGTGTCCGTCGATGTCGGCGGCGCGCATCGAGCCGCTGACGTCGAGCACCAGTTCGACCCGGGGCGGCTCGGCCACCGGCTCCTCGTCGTCGGCCGCCGCCGGGGCCGGCCCGGTCAGCGCGGTGGTCGCCAGCAGTCCGAGTAGGACGGCCGCCGATCGTCTGAAGTTGATCACGGCCCGCAGTGTAGTGAGATCCACTTTGGACGATCATTGGGGTGGCGGGGTTCGCGTCGGACCCTCCGACCAGGCCCCGGACCGGCCTGTTCCGCGCTCTGGGTCCACGCCGGGTCACCCTCGGTCAACTACCTGAGGGCAGTAATCGGCTCGGCCGCCATCCGTCGGAAATCTGACCCAAGTCGACCCGTTGTGCCGGTGGTGCGCCGTGGTTAAGCTCTTCATGCGCGCCCCAATCGCCCGCTTCCCCCGTGGCAGGCGATCGGGGCGCGCGTCTATGTCGAACGGGCCCACCCGCTTCAAGCGGGTGGGCCCGTCTCCGTAGCGCTGAGCCGGCGCGTCGCCTGCCGATGCTTATATCCAGCGGCCGTCCAGCCACATCCGGGCCAGCCAGTCCGAGTACGGGATGAGTTTGCCGACGAAGATCGGATAGAAGTACGCGAAGCAGAGCCCGACCAGCAGCACGTACGCCCCGGCCGCGATGCTGCCGACGAGTCGACGTTCGTAACCCGGGTCTCCCGGGACCAGCGGGGCCACCTCGCCGACCTCACCACCCGCCGGGGCGATCAGCGCGCCCAGCACGTACACCACGGCGAGCACCAGGAACGGCAGCGCCGGCGCGGCGTAGAACGAGAACATCGTCCGGCCGTCGAGGGCGAACCAGAACCAGGGCAGCAGCCCCGCCGCCACGGTCAGCAGGATCGCGCCGGCCCGCCAGTCCCGGCGGGCCACACCCAGCCACACCAGCGCCACCAGGGCGGGCAGGAACGACCACCACAGCAGCGGGGTGCCGAGCAGCAGGATCTCCGAGGCGCAGCTCGGCGCGCCGCAGGCGCCGTCACCGGACCAGTGGAACGCCACCGGGCGACCCAGCAGCAGCCACTGCCACGGCCACGACTGGTACTTGTGCGCATCGTCGAGCTGGGCGTGGAAGCCGTACGCCGCCCGGTGGTACTCGAAGAGGTTGACCAGCGGGCCGACCACCGGGGTGTCGCTGAGCGGGGCGTTCGGGTACGACGACGCGAGCCGGTAGTAGCCGTCGTCGCTCAGCAGCCAGCCCGACCAGGTGGCCAGATAGGTGCCCACCATCAGCACACCGGCCAGCACCAGCCAGGGCAGCTCGTCGATGAGGGCGTCCCGCCAGGGCCGGCGAACCCCCGCCGAGCGGCGGACGCCGACCTCCCAGAGGATCACCAGCAGGGCGAAGACCGGGACGAAGTACAGTGCGCTCCACTTCACCGCGCAGGCGCCGCCGATCAGCACCCCGGCGGCCAACCGCCACCACGGCCAGGTGCGCCACCCGGTCGGCGGCCGGCCGGCGCGGCCCGGCCGGCTCGGGTCGAGCCGTCGTCGAGCGCCCGTGCCCAGCGCCGACGCCGGGCGTCCCGGTCGAGCACCAGGGCGCCGAAGGCGGCCAGCACGAAGAAGAGCAGGAAAATGTCGAGCAGCGCCGCGCGGGACAGCACCAGGTGGAAGCCGTCCAGGGCGAGCAGCAGACCGGCCGCGCAGCCCAGCACCGTCGAGCGGAACATCCGCCGGCCGATGCGGACCAGCAGCAACACCGACAGCGTGCCGATCAGGGCCGCCGAGAACCGCCATCCGAACTCCGGCGCGGTGGTGAACAGGTGCCCGGGGACGGAGACCCGCGAATCGGCGTCCTGGTAGCCGAAGGCCCACTCGCCCACGCCGATCAGCCACTTGCCCAGCGGCGGGTGCACCACGTACGACGGGACGTTGTCCTTGTAGTTCCACTCCACGCCGCGGCTGATCAGCCCGTAGGCGTCCTTGGCGTAGTACGTCTCGTCGAAGATCTTGCCCTTGGGGCTGGACAGACCGACGAAGCGCAGGATGGCCGCGATGGCCACCACCACGGCGGTGGCGAGCCACGAGAACCGGTCCAGTTGGGTGTCGACGGTGGCGAACCGTCTGCGGACCACGGCGGCCACACCGCCGCCACCGGCACCCGGTGCGGTCGGCTCCTGGTCGGGGCCGTGGTCGCTGGTTACCTCGACCATCTTTGCCGGGTCGGCGCTCGGGCTCTGCGCTGTCGACGCACTCGTCACCCGGCGATCGTAGGCTGCCAGGGTGCCCGGTGGCGTCCGTCGTCCCCGATACCGGTATCCGCCGTCAATGAAGGAGACGAATTCGTGGGTGAAATGTCCGAAGCTGGACGCCTGATCCTGCTCGGCGCCCCGCTCGGCAACCCCGCCGACGCCTCGACCCGGTTCCGGGAGGTGCTGACCAGCGCCGACGTGGTGGCCGCCGAGGACACGCGCCGGCTCACCCGGCTGGCCCGCGACCTCGGCATCACCATCGGCGGCCGGATCGTCTCGTACTTCGAGGGCAACGAGGAGCGCCGCACCCCCGAGCTGGTCGAGGTCATCCTCGGCGGATACGTGGTCGCGCTGGTCACCGACGGCGGGATGCCCAGCGTCTCCGACCCCGGCTACCGGCTGGTCCGCGCCGCGTTGGACGTGGGCGCGCCGGTCACCGTCGCACCCGGCCCCAGCGCGGTGACCACCGCGCTGGCCGTCTCCGGTCTGCCCTGCGACCGGTTCTGCTTCGAGGGCTTCCTGCCCCGCACCCCCGGTGCCCGGCGCACCCGGCTGCGCGCGCTCGCCGCCGAGGAGCGCACCCTCGTCTTCTTCGAGGCACCCCACCGGATCGGCGCGGCGCTCACCGACCTGGCCGAGACGTTCGGCGCGGACCGGCCCGCCGCGCTCTGCCGGGAGCTCACCAAGACCTACGAGGAGGTGCTCCGCCGCCCGCTCGGCGAGCTGGCCCGCTGGGCCGCCGAGGGGGATCGCGCGGAGAGATCACCCTGGTGGTGGCGGGCGCGCCGGTGACCCCTCAGGAACGCCCGGACGACGACACCCTGCGCGCGGCGGTCGCCCAGCGCGAGGCGGCCGGCCGGTCCCGCCGGGACGCGATCACCGACGTCGCCACCGAGTACGCGCTGCGCCGCCGCGACGTCTACACGATCGTGCACAGCTGACCCCGGCCCGCGGCGGCGGGTTCACCACGCGGCAACGAGGAAACCGAGGGTGATCAGCGCCGGGCCGGCGAGAGCGGCGGCCACCGCCCAGCGGCGGTGCCGCCGCCCGGGCAACCGGGTCGACCCGGTCCACCGGGCGATGCCGGCGGCACAGCCGATCACCACCAGCAGGCCGGGCAGCCAGCGCAGGTGCCGAGTCACCCCGGTGTCGGCGTACGCGGTGCCGGCGTCCGGGCCGGTCATCCGCGCCGGCAGCGACGATCCGGGGGTGTCCCGTCCGTCCGGTACGCCGCTGACCCGTACCCCGTGCGCCACGAACCGTCCGTCGTCGGCCGTGAAGATCCCCCGGCACCGCTGGTTGAGCCCGGCGCCGGTGCAGCCGTCGACGACCACCGTGCCGGCCCGGGCGTGGCCGACCGCGAGCCAGAACGGACCTGCGCTCACCCAGGCGAAGAAGGCCACGACCAGGCTCAGCAGCAGCAGCGCGGTGAGCCCGGGCAGCGGGTCCGGCGGTCGGGGGGTACGCGCCGCCGAGCGGTGCCGCGTGGCGCCGGAGCCGCGCTCCCGCTCCGGCGCGGGGTCCTCCCGGACCGGGGTGCCGTCCCAGTGCACCTGCTCGATCGGCGCCCAGAAGGCGCTGCCGTCGTCGGTCGGCGCGTCTCCGTCGGCGCGACTGCCATCCCGGTGTCGGCGGCTCTGCTGCCGGACCGGCACCCGGCGGGGCACCGCGTCCACCGGCGCACCCGTCGTCGGCTCCACCTCGACGACCGTGTCCGGTTCTTCCCCGGCCGGCTCTGCTGCCGGACCGGCACCCGGCGGGGCACCGCGTCCACCGGCGCACCCGTCGTCGGCTCCACCTCGACGACCGTGTCCGGTTCTTCCCCGGCC
>NZ_JAEVHM010000138.1 GCF_016802865.1 Micromonospora parastrephiae
GGGCGTTGTCGGCGACGGCCCGGCGGGTCGTGGTCAAGCGTGGCGCGGCCGGCGCGGTCTGGGTGGACCGGGGCGCGGCGGTCAGTGTGGCCGCGGCCCGGCGGGTGGCGGTGGTGGACGTCACCGGCGCGGGCGACGCCTTCGCGGCCGGTCTGCTCACCGCCTGGCTCGCCGGCGCCACCCCGACGGCGGCGATGGGCCGCGGCACCGACCTGGGCGCGCTGGCCGTCTGCACCATCGGCGCACGGCCACGGCCGTGACCGGTCGGACCCTGGCCCGCGGGCGGGTCAGGGTTCGACGTCGATGATCTTGTGCGGGCGCTCCTCGGCGGTGAGACTCATCGGCGGGGTGTCGTCCAACTGACGCCGGTGGAACCGGTTGGCCAGCCGGTGCTCCTCCTTGGGCGGCCGGTCGTTGGCCAGCAGCACCGCCAACCACGGGATGAGCACCATGCCGAGGGCGCACAGGGGCAGCCAGAGCCACAGCAGTGGGGCGTTCACGCCGACCAGGATCGCGCCGGCGACGATGCAGGCCACCCGGATGCCCATCATCAGGACATAGCGGCGCTGACGGCTGGTGAGCTGATCGCTCTGGCTGCGCGAGGCGTCGGTGATCAGAATCGGCTGGTACGCCTGCCGCTTCACCATGGACCTCCTCGAAGGGATTACGCCTCATCCTGACACCGTGCGGCCGTGATCAGCCAACTTCGACTCATCCCGGTGCGTGTTACGTCCGTGGTACGCTCCCGGACGTGGGCAGCAGGTTCAGCTTCACCGACGAGGCGTTGGCCAACCTGAGGGTCTACGACGTCACACCCGGGGAAGTCTGGGAGGCGCTGCACAGCGCCCGGCGGGTGATCCGCCACCTGGGCGACGACGTGATGGTGGTCTACGCCGCCGCCCGCCGGGGCCGCCGACTGGCGGTGCTGCTCGCCGAAGCCGATGGCACCGACAACGACTGGGACATCCTCTCCGCCCGCGAGCTGAGCGACGTCGAGTCCAAGCGCTACGACGAGGCCGTGCGGGGAAAACGCCGATGAGGAGGCCGTGACGATGCACCGTAACGACGCGACCAAGCAGTTCCACAGCGGCGACGACCGGATCGCCGATCTGATCGACGAGAGCCCGGCGGTGGACCTGCCCACCCCCGACACCGACGTGCCGATGGTGAGCCGGTCGGTCCGGCTGCCACTGGACACCTACGAGCGGGTACGCGCCGCCGCCGACGCCCGGGGCATCGGCGTCACCACGCTGATGCGGCAGTGGATCGAGGCGGGCCTGGCCGACCTGGACGACTCCGCCACCGTCTCGCTGGCCGACGTCCGGCGCGCGCTCGCCTCCCTCGCGCACCCCACCGCCGCCTGAGCCGGCTCAGCGCCGGCGGCCTTCGCCTTCGCCGCCGCCTTCGTCTGCTGCTTGAACTCCCGCACCCGACGCAGCGACTCGGCATCGGTCACGTCGGCCACCGACCGGTACGCGCCCGGGTCGCCGTACCCGCCGGCCGCCTCCCGCCAGTCCTGCGGGGTCACCCCGAACCGCTTGCCGAGCAGCGCCACGAAGATCTGCGCCTTCTGCTTGCCGAAGCCGGGCAGCTCGGAGACCCGGCGCAGCAACTGCGGCCCGTCGGTGACGTCGGACCAGAGCAGGGCCGCGTCGCCGTCGTAGCGGTCCACCAGGACCTGGCACACCTCCTGCACCCGGGCGGCCATCGCCTTCGGAAACCGGTGCAGCGCGGGCGGCTGGGCGAAGAGCGCGACCAGCGCCTCCGGGTCGTACCCGGCCAGCTCCGCGGCTTCCAGCTCGTGGCCGAGGCGCTGGGTGAGCACGTACGGCGACGAGAACGCCTTCTCCATCGGCACCTGCTGGTCGAGAACCATGCCGAGGAGCAGGGCCAGCGGGCTGCGCTCCAGCAGCCGGTTGGCCTCCGGGTCGATGGGAAGCACGAGCGTCATGCGGACCATCCTGCCTCGCCCGCCGACCCGGGCGGACACCGACGCTCCGGACCGGATGCGGCGGGTGGCGCCAACAGGCAGCGCGACGGGAGGCAGGATGGCGGCGTGGACGAACACGACATGCTGCTCTCCCCCGCCGGCGTCGACGCGCTGCGCACCGCGCTGACCCGGGCCGGGTTCACCAGCAACGGCATCGCGAGCCGACTCGGTTCCCAGGCCACCGGCGCGGTGGCGCGCAACGACTACCGGGCCGCGCTGCGCGCCACCGAGGACCGCGACCCGCTCGGCACCCTGATCCGGGTGTTCATCTGCGACCAGACCGAGTCGGAGGCGGCCGTGGCCGCCGCGCTGGCGCCGCTGAGCGTGGCGGAGGCGCTCTCCGGCGGGCTGGTCGAGCGGTACGGCGACGGCCTGCGTGCCGGCGTCGACCTGGAGCCGTACGGCGACGACTGGTGGGTGCTCGCCGACGTGCCGGCCAGCGCCAGGCCGGGCCGACCCCTGCACGCCGAACACGTGCTCGGCATCGGCGGGGCCACCCAGACCCTGATCGGCGCGACCATGCGTCGACCGGTCGGCACCGCGCTGGACCTGGGCACCGGCTCCGGCGTCCAGGCCCTGCACCTGGCCACCCACGCCAGGTCGGTGACCGCCACCGACCTCTCCGAACGGGCGCTGCGCTTCGCGGCGACCACCGCCGCCCTCAACGGCCAGGAGTGGGAGCTGCTGCGCGGCGACATGGTCGCCCCGGTGGCCGACCGACGGTTCGACCTGGTGGTGAGCAACCCGCCGTTCGTGGTCGGCCCGGGCACCACCACGCACGTCTACCGCGACTCCGGTCGGGTGGGTGACGCGATCGGCGCCGAGCTGGCCGCCGCCGCGCCGGGCCTGCTCACCGAGGGCGGCACCATGCAGTACCTGGCGAACTGGGTGCACGTCACCGGCGAGGAGTGGGACGAGCGGGTGGCCGGCTGGTTCGCCGGGACCGGCCTGGACGCCTGGGTGATCCAGCGCGAGGTGGCCGACCCGATGGCGTACGTCAACCTGTGGCTCACCGACGTCGGCGAGACCGCCGACCCGCAGCGGATGGCCGCCTGGCTGGACTGGTTCGACGCGCACAAGGTGGAGAGCATCGGCTTCGGCATCGTGTCGCTGCGCAGGGGTGGGCACGCCGATCCGGTGGTCCGGGTGGAGGAGCTGCGCCAGCGGGTGCAGCCGCCGCTGGGCGACCAGGTCGCCGCCTGGTTCGACCGCCAGGACTTCCTGCGGGTACGCGGCACCGACGCGCTGCTCGCCGAGCGTTACCGGGCCGCCGAGGGCCTCCAGCTGCGGCAGGAGGCCACCATGGGCGACGAGGGCTGGGCGGTGGACCGGCAGGTCCTCGCGATGCCGAACGGCCTGCGCTGGACCGAGGAGATCGACCCACTGGTGCTGGCACTGGTCGGCGGGGCCGACGGCCGGCTGCCACTGCGCGACCAGCTCGCCCTGCTCGCCGCGGCGCACGACGTCGAGCCCGACGAGATGGCCGAGGCGGCCGGCCCCATCGTCGCGCACCTCGTGGAGCGCGGTTTCATCGAGCCGGTGACCGCCTGATGCGTGCGGTCGTGCAGACCGTCGCTCGGGCCAGCGTCACCGTGGACGGCGAGGTGGTCGGCGCCATCGACGACGGCCTGCTGGTGCTGCTCGGGGTCACTCACACGGACACCGTCGAGACCGCCGAGACGATGGCCCGCAAGGTGCACGAGCTGCGCATCCTGGACGACGAACGGTCCGCCGCCGACACCAACGCGCCGGTCCTGGTGGTCAGCCAGTTCACCCTCTACGGCGACGCCCGCAAGGGCCGCCGCCCGAGCTGGCTCGCCGCCGCCCCCGCCGAGACGGCCGAACCCCTGGTGACGGCGGTCGTCGACGCGCTGCGCCGACGCGGCGCCACGGTCGAGACGGGCCGGTTCCGCGCCCACATGCTGGTGGAGAGCGTCAACCGGGGCCCCCAAACCCTCCTCCTGGACCTCTAACCCCGCGCGTCCCCCCGGCCCCGGCCCCCGTTGATCATGAAGTTATTGCCCGCTGGCTCGGCGTGTCGTGGCAATAACTTCATGATCAACCGCCCGACGTGGGGGGGTTCGGGTTAGGAGAAGAGTCCTCGGCGGGTCAGGGACTGGCGGAGCCAGTTGTCGAGTTCGGTGGTCCAGTCGGTGCGGTCGGCGGTGGCGTGGTCGACCGTGAACCGGCCGAAGGCGTCCCGCCCCTCGGTGAACACGCCGCCGCGCTTGTCGACCTCCAGGACCACCTGCATCTGCCGCTCGTCGGCGATGAACGTGACCTCCAACTGGTTCATCGAGCGGGCGTACCGCGGCGCCGCACTGAACTCGATCTCCTGGTAGAACGGCAGCGTCTGCCGTACGCCGTAGATGTGACCACGCTCCACGTCGGCCCGCGCGAACCGGAAACCGAGCCGCAGCAACGCGTCGAGCAGCCGCTCCTGCGCCGGCAGGGGATGCACCGACACCGCGTCCAGGTCACCCTTGTCGACCGCGCGGGCGACCTCCAGCTCGGTACGCAGCCCCATCGTCATGCCGTGCAGGTGCTGGCCGTACAGCTCGGTGACCGGCGTCTCCCACGGCACGGCGAAACGGAACGGGATGTCGTAGCGCTGCCCCGGCTCCAGCTGGAACGCGCCGGTGACCTGCTGACGGTGGAACTCCTGGGTGGTGTCGTAGTCGTTGTCGCCGCTCTCCACCTCGACCCGGGTGACCAGGCCGAGCGTGACGTGGTCGATGTCGACCTGGTGGTCACCACCGAGCACCTGGATGCGGCCCTCCAACTGCCCGCCGGGGCGGCAGTTCGGGTCCGCGAGCACCGTCTCCACGGACGGGCCGCCGACACCCATCGCCTTCATGAGCCGCTTGAAGACCACACCGTCCTCCATCTCGTGCGCCGCCGGCCCGGGCTGGCCGACCGTCCGCAACGTAGCCCGGGCGGGCAAGCGCACACCGGGACGACACACCGCACCCCCGATCCGCCCCGATTCCTGTCGGGTGCCCGATCGCCTCACTCCCGTTTCACGTCCCGCCCGCCAAGCTGTGTGTCACACCGGCACCACTGGGCCGGAGACACGGCACAGACGTGGATACGGGGAGAGACAGAGATGGCCCTGCAGATGACGGAACACCGGACGCGCCCGACCACCAGCACCGACACCGACGGCGTCGTCGAGTCCCTCGCCGACCTGGACGCCACCGACGAGCGTGGCATCTCCACCGACCTGGTCCGGGCGTACCTCAACGGGATCGGTCGGACGAAGCTGCTGACCGCCGCGCAGGAGGTCGACCTGGCCCGGCGCATCGAGGCCGGCCTGTTCGCCGACGAGAAG
The DNA here is from genome assembly GCF_016802865.1 of Micromonospora parastrephiae. GTDB lineage: Bacteria > Actinomycetota > Actinomycetes > Mycobacteriales > Micromonosporaceae > Micromonospora > Micromonospora parastrephiae. The sequence goes on from NZ_JAEVHM010000138.1 coordinate 5,322, forward strand.
CTCGCCACCTGCACCCCGGTCTCGCCGGAGCTGCGGGCCGATCTGGAGCTGATCGTCGCGGAGGGCCGCGCGGCCAAGGACCACCTGCTGGAGGCGAACCTGCGGCTGGTGGTCAGCATCGCCAAGCGCTACACCGGACGCGGCATGGCCTTCCTCGACCTGATCCAGGAGGGCAACCTGGGACTGATCCGGGCGGTGGAGAAGTTCGACTACGCCAAGGGCTACAAGTTCTCCACGTACGCCACCTGGTGGATCCGGCAGGCGATCACCCGCGCGATGGCCGACCAGGCCCGCACGATCCGCATCCCGGTGCACATGGTCGAGCAGGTCAACCGAATGGTCCGGGCCCGCCGCGAACTGGCGGTGACGCTGGGCCGCGAACCCACGGTCGCCGAGGTCGCCCGGGCGCTGGAGATCCCCGAGCTTCAGGTCATCGAGCTGATCTCCTACGACCGGGAGCCGGTCAGCCTGGACCAGGCCGTCGGCGACGACGGCGAGAGCGCGCTCGGTGACTTCGTGGCCGCGGTGGACCCGCGTACCGAGCCGGGCGACGCGGCCGCGCAGGGTGAGCTGCGCAACGAGGTGAGCATCGTGCTGGCCACCCTGTCCCAGCGGGAGCAGGCGGTCATCCGGCTCCGGTTCGGTCTCGACGACGGCCGCCAGCGCACCCTGGACGAGGTCGGCCGGGAGTTCGGCCTCTCCCGGGAGCGGATCCGGCAGATCGAGAAGGTGACGCTGCTGAAGCTGCGCGCGCCGGAGCGGGCCCAGCGCCTGGAGGCGTACGCCTGCTGACGCACCGCTCCACCCGGAAGCCCTCGGCGGTTCGCCGGGGGCTTCCGGGCGTTCGCGGTCCGGCGGCTCAGAGGCGGCGGGGGCCGGTGTCCGGTCGGGCGACCACCCCGCCGACCCGTACCTGGGCGTGCAGGACCGAGATGCCGTCCGGGCGGGCGAGCACCGGGTTGAGGGTCAGCGACCGCACCCGGGGCTGCTCGTCGGCGAGTTGACCCACCCGCAGCAGCAGATCGGCGAGGGCCGCCCGGTCGACCGGCGCCGCGCCCCGGTGCCCGCGCAGCAGCGGCGCCGCGCGGGGCTCGTCGACCAGTTCCGCGGCGTCGGTGTCGGTCAGCGGCACCGCCCGCCACGCCCGATCGCCGAGCAACTCGGTGGCGACCCCGCCGAGACCGAAGCCGACCACCGGCCCGAACGCCGGATCTTCCACCAGCTCCACCACGCAGGCCACGCCGGGCGGAACCATCGGCTGGACCAGCACGTCCGCGCCGAACAGCGCCGCCACCTCGGCGTACGCCTGGCGGAGCGTCGACTCGTCGGGCAGGCCGAGCCGGACCGCGCCGAGATCGAGCCGGTGCCGAAGCCCCGGGGCGGCAGCCTTGAGGGCGACCGGGAAGCCGAGCCGCGCCGCCGCGTCGGCCACCCCGTCGGCCGAGTCGACGGGCACCGACGCCACCACGTCGATGCCGTACGCGGCCAGCAGCGCAGCCGGGTCGATGGTGTCCGCGCGCAGGGCGGCCTGCGCGGCGTCCCGGTCCACCCCGGCCAGCTCGGGCGCCACGCCGGGCGGTCGGCGCAGCCACTCGGCGTACCGGTGCACCCGGGCGAGAGCACGCACCGCCTCCTCGACGCCGCCGTACGCCGGCACCCCGGCCGGCAGTCGGCCGACCAGGAACGTCGCCACCGTCGGCTTGCCCAGCGCCAGCGCGGCCGGCAGCGCCGCGGTGACGTCGGCGTCCACATCGGTGAGCTGGCCGGGCAGCGGGGGCGCGAACACCACCACCAGGGCGTCCACCCCCTCGTCGGCGGCGGTCTCGGCGAGGGCCGCGGCGAACTCGGCGGCGCCGGCGCTCGGCCCCACGTCACGCGGGTAGCCCTCGGCGGCGGCGAGGCCCTGCCCGGCGCAGGCCGTGGCGGCCAGACCGGTCAGCGCCGAGGAGTTGCCGACCACGCCGACCCGACCACCGGCCGGCAGCGGCTGGTTGGCCAGCAGCACCCCCACGTCGAGCAGCTCCGACACGGTGTCCACCCGGATCACCCCGGACTGGGCGAACAGCGCGGCCACCGCCACCTCGTCCGGGCCGTCGGTGTCGCCCACCCCGACCGGGCGGGCCGGCGACGCGAGCGCCACGACCGGTTTCGCCCGGCCGATCCGCCGGGCCAGCCGGGCGAACTTGCGAGGGTTCCCGAACGTCTCCAGGTACAGCATGATCACGTCGGTGCCGGGGTCGTCCTGCCAGTACTGAAGCAGGTCGTTGCCGGAGACGTCGGCCCGGTTGCCGGCCGAGACGAAGCTGGACAGCCCGAGGCCCCGCCGGTCCGCCTCGGCGAGCAACGCCACCCCGAACGCGCCGGACTGGCTGAAGATGCCCACCCGGCCGGCCGGCGGCAGCGCCGGGGCGAGGGTGGCGTTGAGGCGTACCGCCGGATCGGTGTTGGCCACACCCAGACAGTTCGGGCCGACCACGCGCATGCCGGCGGCGTGCGCCGCGCGGACCAACGCCCGCTGCGCCGCCGCCCCCTCGGGGCCGGCCTCGCCGAAACCCGCCGAGATGACCACCAGACCGTGCACGCCTGCGGCGGCGGCATCGGCCACCACCGCCGTCGCCGCATCCGGCGGGACCGCCACCACCGCCAAATCCACCGGCACCCCTGCGTCGACCGCCGAGGGGTACGCGGGCAGCCCCGCCACGGTCGACGCGCTCGGATGCACCGGCACCACCGCGCCGGTGAAGCCGCCGTCGCGCAGGTGCCCGAGCACCGCCGCGCCGACGCCCTGACCGGAGGCGCTGGCGCCGTAGACGGCGATGCCGCGCGGGGCGAGCAGCCGGGCGATCGACCGGGCCTCCGTGCGGTGCTCCCGGCCACGCTGCACCTCCAGCGTCGCCTCGGTGGGCGCGATCGGGAAACTCAGGTGCACCACGCCGTCGGCGTACTCGCGCTGGACCTGGTAGCCGAAGTCGGCGAAGACCCGCAGCATCGTCCCGTTGGCGGGCAGCACCTCGGCCACGAAACTCATGATGCCGTTGCGTCGGGCGGCGTCGGCCAGGTGCTCCATCAGCACCGAACCGATGCCCCGGCCCTGGTGGGCGTCCTCCACCACGAAGGCCACCTCCGCCTCCGGGGCCTGCGGGCCGAGCCGCTCGTAGCGGCCGACCGCGATGATCTGGTCGCCGGCCAGCACGACGAACGCCTCCCGGTCGCGGTGGTCGACGGTGACGAACCGGATCAGGTCCCGTTCGGGGATGCGCGGGTACGGCGAGAAGTAGCGCAGGTAGCGGGTGCGCTCGGAGAACCGGCTGTGCATCGCCACGATGCCGGGCGCGTCGGTCGGGCTGATCTGTCGCAACTGGACGGTGCTGCCGTCTCTGAGCAGCACGTCCACCGGCTGGTCCACCGTCGTCACCGGCGTGGTCCTCCCCCGGCCCGGCTCAGTCCCGCGGGTCGTGCGGGTCGAGCCCGAGCAGCGGAAAGACCGTCCTGCGGGTGGCCGCGATGGCCCGGTCCACGGCGTTCGGCTCGCCGGTCGGCTGCCACGGCTCGTACGACGGGTCGGCGTCGTCGGTCATCCGCAGCGGCACGTCCTGCCCCGGTCGACGGGCGGCGGCCAGCTCCCGCCAGGCCAGCGGGGTCAGCGTCGCCGGGTCGACCGGGTCCCCGGTGGCCACGGCCAGCAGGTGGCTCCACGCCCGGGGCACCACCTCGACCAGCGCGTACCCGCCGCCGCCGGTGGCCACCCAGCGACCGTCGCACAGCTCGTCGGCGAGCGCGCGCAACGCCCGATAGGTGGCCCGCTGCCCGTCCACCGTCAGGTTGAGGTCGGCGAGCGGATCCAGTCGGTGCCCGTCCGCGCCGCACTGGCTGACCAGCACCTGCGGCCGGAACGCGCGCAGCACCGACGGCACGATCGCGTGGAACGCCCGCTGCCAACCGGTGTCGTCGACGCCCGGCGGCAGCGGCATGTTCACCGCCGAGCCCTGCGCCCCCGGCCCACCGGTCTCGTCCGGGAAGCCAGTGCCCGGGAACAACGCGAGCGGGGTCTCGTGCAGGCTGACCGTGAGCACCCGGGGGTCGTCCCAGAAGATCTGCTGCACCCCGTCACCGTGGTGCACGTCGACGTCCACGTACGCGATGCGCTCCGCGCCCAGGTCGAGCAGCCGGGCGATGGCCACCGCCGGGTCGTTGTAGACGCAGAACCCGGACGCCCGCGCGGGCATCGCGTGGTGCAGGCCGCCGGCCACGTTCACGGCCCGCCGCGCGTCACCGCGCCAGACCGCCTCGGCGGCGGCCACCGTCGCGCCGGCGATCAGCGCGCTGGACTCGTGCATGCCGTCGAAGACCGGGTTGTCGGAGGTGCCCAGCCCGTACCCCGCGAAGAGCGGGTCACGGGGGGCGGCGCGCACCGCGGCCAGGTACGCCGGGTGGTGCACGCGGGTGAGCAGGGCGTCGTCGGCGGGCTCCGGCTTGACCATGCGCACCCCCGGACGGTCCAGGATGCCCAGCTCGCGGGCGAGCGCGACGGTCAGCTCCACCCGGACCGGGTCGAGCGGATGGTCACCCATGTCGTAGGCGAGCAGCGACTCGTCCCACACCACCACCGTGTCGTCGGACATGAGCCCATCGTCGCACGAGGACCGTCGCTGGCCCACCGCACGCGCTGGTCAGCGGCCAGGTGTCGGCCCGGAGGCGACCGGCCGGGTCGGGTCGGCCACCCAGTTGCTCCACGATCCGACGTAGAGCGCCGCGTCGTCTCGGCCGGCCAGGTGCAGCGCCAGCACCGCCTGCGCGGCGGTCACCCCGGAGCCGCAGTACGCACCGACGGACCGTCCCTCGGTCACGCCGGCGGCGGTGAACCGCTCCCGCAGCACGTCGGCCGCCGCGAACCGCCCGTCCGGACCGACGTACTCGCCGGCGGGCAGGTTCGCCGCGCCCGGCACGTGACCGGCGACCGGATCGATCGGCTCGACCTCACCCCGGTAGCGCGGCGCGGCCCGCACGTCGAGCAGAACGGCGTCGTCCGCGGAGGCCAGCCGGGCGGCCTGCGCCGCGTCGAGCACCGGCAGGCCCCCGGGGCGTACCTCGACGTCGCCGGGGAGCCGGATCGGGCGCCGGTCGTGGCGACGGGTCGACCGGCGGCCACCCAGGCCGGGTAGCCGCCGTGCAGCAGGCGCACCGGACGGTGCCCCGCCCAGCGCAGCGTCCACCACGCCCCGCGCGGCGGCCAGGCCGTCGCCGCCGTCGTACACGACGACGGGGTGACCTGCGCGGACCCCGGCGGCCCGCAGCGTGGCCTGCAACGCGGCCGGGTCGGGCAGCGGATGCCGGCCACCGGCCCCGGGCGGACCGCACAGCGCGGTGTCCAGGTCGACGAAGACCGCGCCGGGCAGGTGGCCGACGAGGTAGTCGTCGCGGCCGGGCGGCCCGGTGAGCCGCCAGCGGACGTCGAGCAGGGTGGGCGGATCGGCGCGGTCGAGCTTGTCGACGAGCCGATCGACCTCGACCAGCGGCTCCTGGGTACCGGACATGGCGACCATCCAACACCATCCGGGCCGACGGCACGCGGCACGGCGGCGGTCGTCGCCGAACACCCGAGGTAGCATCGTGCACCGGAGGGCCGCTGACGTTATGAAGTCTCACGACCTGGTCGACACGACCGAAATGTACCTGCGCACCATCCTCGAACTGGAAGAGGAGGGGGTGCCGCCGCTGCGTGCCCGCATCGCCGAGCGCCTGCGGCAGAGCGGCCCCACCGTGAGCCAGACCGTCGCCCGGATGGAGCGCGACGGCCTGCTCACCGTCGAGGGTGACCGTCACCTCACACTCACCGCGCTGGGCCGCGGCACCGCCGTGTCCGTGATGCGCAAGCACCGCCTCGCCGAGTTGCTGCTGGTCAACGTCATCGGCATGCCCTACGAGGAGGCCCACGACGAGGCCTGCCGCTGGGAGCACGTGATGAGCGACGCCGTGGAGAAGCGGGTGTACGACCTGCTGAACCGGCCGACCCGCTCCCCGTACGGCAACCCCATCCCGGGGCTGGAGGAGCTGGGCTCGCCCGAGGCGGAGATCACCGAGGCTGGCGACGCCGAGCGCAACCTGGCGTTCCCCGGCCTGTCCGGGCCGGTCGTCGTGCGCCGGATCTGCGAGAGCGTGCAGACCGACGCCGACGTGCTCCGCCAGCTGCACGCCGCCGGTGTCGACCCGGGGGCCACGGTGACCGTCGCCCAGGAACGCGACGGTGTGTCGATCGACCGCTCCGGCGACCGGGTCCGGCTGCCCCGAGAGGTCGCCTCCCGGGTCTTCGTCGCCGCCAACTGACGATCGCGACCCCGGGCGTCACAGCGCCCGGGTGTCCACCTTCTTGGCCAACGCGACCAGGTCACCGGTGAGCTTCTCGGCCGCCGACCGCTCACTGTCGCGTGCGGCGGTCCAGCTCAGCGTGGCCATCCGCCCGTCGGTGGCCAGCCAGCCCACCTCGGCCACCGGCCCGTGCCCGCTCGCCGCGGCGGTGGTCCGCCGGTACGCCTGCTGCCCCAGCCCGGTCACCGTCGCCGCCTTGTCGGGCACCACGTCCGCCCCGAAGCTGCTCTTGTCGATCGTGGTCTCGGTCACGCTCAGCGTCAGCTCGGGCAGCGTCGCGCCCTCGCCGCGGACCACGCAGGTGTGCGTGTCGCCGCGTTCGCTGGCGGCCGCCACGTCGAAGCGCACCTTGACGGCCTGCTCGATCACCGCGAAGTCCAACAGCCGGCAGGCACCGCCCGAGGAGGCCGCCGCCACGTCCACCGCGATCGGCGCGGGTGGCGGCACCGCCACCGGCTCGGCCTCGGCGGCGCAGCCGCTCACCAGCAGCCCGGCCAGCCCCGCGACCACGATCCGCCCGCGCACGCTCCACCCTCCCGCCGACCGACGGCGCAAGGCGTCCGCCGGATCTCCGTCGGACACCGTACGGGGTGTCCGTGTCGGGCGGAAGTCCTCCTTCCGCCGGCCCGCCGGCGCTTATCCGGACGGTGGATCATCCACGTACGGGCAGTGCCGGCAGCCGCGTCCACAGCACGTGCCGCGCCGGGCCAGGAAACCCGCGCTGAGCACGAACAACCCGCTCGCCGGGTCGAGGTAGCCGGCCTCCCCGGCGGCCAGCGCGGCGGCGTGCGCGGCGAGGATCCGTTCCCGATCGGGGTGTGCCGACGGCAGCCGGGACGGGTGCGGCTCGGTGAGCGGCCGGTCGGCCAGGGGTCGTCGCTCTCCGCTCACCGCAGCAGTCTAGGGACGTCGTCCGGGCCCGGCGCTCATCGGTGCCGGGCGAGCGCCGCGGGTCGTCCCGGCCCGCGCCCGCCGCGCCGCGTGGTCGTGACGTGCGGTGGTTTCGTCGTACGGTCCCACCATGGTCGTACCGACACCCATCGACGCCACCTTCGCCGCACCCGACGGGACCACGCTCGCGTACCGGATCCACGGAGGCGGGCACCCGCTGATCTGCCTGCCCGGTGGCCCGATGCGGGACTCCGCGTACCTCGGTGACCTTGGCGGTCTGGGCGCGCACCGGACGCTGGTCATCCTCGACCAGCGCGGCACCGGCCGCTCGGCCGTCCCCGCCGACGTCTCCACCTACCGCTGCGACCGGATGGTTGCCGACGTGGAGGCGCTGCGCACACACCTGGGCCTCGACCGGATGGACCTGCTCGGGCACTCCGCCGGCGCTAACCTGGCGGTGCAGTACGCGACCCGACACCCCGACCGGGTGGGCCGGCTCGCGCTGGTCACGCCGAGCACCCGGGCGGTCGGGCTGCCGGCGACCGCCACGTTGCGCCAGGAGGTCACCAGGGTCCGCGCCGGCGAGCCGTGGTTTCCGGCGGCGGCACAGGCACTGGATTCCATGGTGACCGGCAGGGCCAGTCGGGAAGCCTGGCAGGCGATCGCGCCGTTCTTCTACGGCCGGTGGGACGAGCCCGCTCAGGCGCACCAGGCGGCGGAGCCCGGCCAGCGCAACGAGGAAGCGGCGCGGATCTTCGGCGCCGACGGCGCCTTCGATCCGCCGGCCACCCGTGCGGCGCTCGCGGCGCACCAGCGTCCGGTGCTGCTGCTCGCCGGTGAGGTCGACCTGGGTGCGCCGCCGGGCCTGGTGGCCCAATTCGGCGAGCTGATACCCGGGGCGGAACTGGTCGTCCAGCCGGGCGCGGGGCACTACCCGTGGCTCGACGACGCCGAGGCGTTCACCGCGACGCTCGGGGCGTTCCTCGACGGTCCGGCCGGTGCTTGAGTCTCCACCGGCGGGAGACCCGAGGATGGGGGCATGAGCGGTGCGGAGTGGTACACGATCGGCGACCTGGCTCGGCGGACCGGCCTGAGCGTCAAGACCATCCGGTACTACGCCGACAGCGGGATCGTGCCGCCGACCGATCGGAGCCCCGCCGGCTACCGCCGCTACGGCCCGGAGGCCGTCGCCCGGCTGGAGCTGGTCCGGACATTGCGCGACCTGGGCGTGGACCTGGCCTCCATCCGGCGGGTGGTGGACCGCGAGGTGCCCCTGCACGAGGTGGCCGCCACGCACGCCGAGGCGCTGGCGGTGCAGATTCGGGTGTTGCGACTGCGCCAGGCGGTGCTCACCGTCGCGGCGAGACGTGGGGCGGGCCCGGCGGAGGTGGACGACCTGCACCGGTTGGCCCAGCTCACCGCACGGGAACGGGGGCACCTGGTCGGCGACTTCCTGGAGACCGTCTTCGAGGGCCTGGGTGACCAGCCCGCCTTCCCGGGGGTCGTCGTCTCGATGACGCCGGAGCTTCCCGACGAGCCCACCACCGAACAGGTCGAGGCGTGGCTGGAGCTGGCCGGGTTGTGCCAGGACCCGGCCTTCCGCGCGAGCATGCGGCAGCTGGCACGGCAACACGCCGACGACCATGACGTTCCGGGGCTGCCCCGCCCGGACGCCGTCGCGGTGGTCCGGGACGGGGTGGCCAACGCCCTGGCCACCGGGCTCGATCCGACCGCGCCCGAGGCGGACGCCGTGGTCGCGGCGGTCACCAGCCGGTACGCGCACCTGCATGGCCGTGCGGACGACGCCACGCTGCGCCGTTGGCTGCTGGACCGGCTGACCGTGGCGAACGACCCCCGCCGGGACCGGTACCTCGACCTGCTGTCGGTGATCAACGGCTGGTCGCTCGGCATTGCGGTAGCGCCTGCGGTGGACTGGTTCAGCCGCGCCCTACGTGCCCGCTTGCCGGAGCCGGCTCGCTGATCGCGGGGCAGCGACCGGGCGCGTCAGGCGAACCAGGTCATCGCCTGGCCGTGCCCCCGCGCCCAGGCCAGCGGCTTGCCATCCAACGCGAGCACGTTGTGCAGCGCCGCGTTTGGCGCGTCGGGCAAACCGTCGTACGGCAGCACCTCCGGGGCCTCGTTGGCGATCCAGTGCCCGGGCAGGCCACCGACCAGCCGGACGAACGCCTGCCGGCGCGCGTCGGGCACCTGGTAGAGCACGGAGGTGTGGAAGACCACCAGCGTCGCGCCGGCCGGTGCCCGCGCGGCCAGCGCCGGCAGGTCGTCCACGAGGTCGCCGCGGACCAGCAGCGGCGGCTCGGCC
>NZ_JAEVHM010000139.1 GCF_016802865.1 Micromonospora parastrephiae
GTGCCGTTGGCCAACCGGGCGCGGGTGCCGGCCCGCCCGCCTGCGGCGGGGGCGTCGTGCCGGCCAGCTGCCCGGAGGTCGGTCCCACCCCGGAGACCGGTTGCGCGTCGGCCACCGGCTGGGTGGCGTACGTCGGGATGGGGGGCGGTGGGTGCCGCCGCCGCGTACGCCGGGTCGCCGCCGACCAGCGGCGCCGTCGCCAACGGGCCGGTGGGCGGTACCGCGCTGGGTGCCGGAGCCGGCCAGGTGACCGGCGGGACCGGGCCGGGTGGCGTACCGACCGGTGACGGCCCGCCGGGCGTGCCGGGCTGCGGCCCTCGGCTGTCCCGGTTGAGCAGCAGCGCGCCGCCGATCAGGATGGCCGCGCCGAGCAGCACCGCGCGGAAGGCGTCGGTGACGATGTAGCCGAAGCTGGCCGCGACCAGGATGCCGAGGATGATCACGGTCACCGGCGACATGCTGGACCGGCCGCGCCCGAGCATGGACTCGACCGGGGATGCGGTGTCGCCCTCGTTCGGGATGATCAGCCACGCGGCGACGTACACCAGGATGCCGATGCCGCCGAAGAACCCGAGCACGGCGAGCAGCACCCGCCAGAGCACCGGATCGGTGTTGGTGGCCCGCCCGATCGCCGCGCAGACCCCGGCGAGGTAGCGCCCTTCGCGTGGCCGGACCAACCCGTACCGCGAGGTGAAGCCGGCACCGCCCAGCGGTGGCGGTGGCGCGGACGGGCCGGTACCGCCCGGACCGGGTGGTGTGCTCGCCGCCCCGTAGCCGGTGTCCGGTCCGTAGCCGGTGCCGGGCGGGTAGCCCGCGCCACCGCTGCCGGCGAAGCCCGGTGTCGGGCCGGCGCTCGGGTCGACGCCGGGCGGGCCGAACGTGGTGGGCTCGGCCCAGCCGGACGGTGTCGCGGCTGGTGGGGGCGGTGCTGAACCGCCCGGCTGTGCCGACCCCGGGCGGGGCGGCTGGGCAGCTTCCTCGGTCATGCCTCGATCCTGCTGCCCGGTCCGCCCGAGCGACCTCAGGACCCGACCCTGACCCCACCCTGAGATCTGGGCGGCCGGAATGTCGGGGGGGTCCCCGTGGTCGCGGGCGCCGCAGCGTGTGACGATCGGACTCACCGATCCCGACCAACGCGCCACCGTGACCAGGGAGCCCGCGATCAGCACCGTTATCCCGCCCCCGCGCCTCTACCGCGCCCCCGAGCATCGGATGGCCGCCGGTGTCGCCGCCGGCATCGCCGACCATCTCGGCATCTCGGTGCTGCGGGTCCGGGTCGCGTTCATGGTGCTGCTCGGCCTCAGTGGGCTGGGCCTGTTGCTGTACGCGGCGTTCTGGGCGGTGGTGCCGCTGCGTCCCGGAGACACCGCCGTTCCACCCCGGCGGGACGTGGCCCAACTCCTGCCGTTCGTGGGGATCGGGCTGGGCGTGCTGCTGATCCAGGTGATGGTGTTCGACTCGGTCGGCGCGGCGGGCACCGCCGGGTGGCTCGTGGCCATCATCGCGGTCGGCGCCGGTGTGATCTGGCACCAGTCCGCCCCCGAGCGGCGTCGACGGTGGGGCGACGCGCCGGTGCCCTGGCTCGGCGCGGTCGTCGAGGAGAGCGACCGACGGGCCTTCGTCCTGCGGTTCATCGGCGGCGGGATCCTGGTCGCGGTCGGCATCATCGGTGTGGCGGCCGTCTACTCGCCGGCGCAGAACTTCGACGCGGTGATCAACGGCGTGATCTTCGCGCTGGTGGGGCTGGCCGGGGTCGGGGTGGTCGCCGCGCCGGTGCTCTGGCGGACGTACAGCCAGCTCCGCTCCGAGCGTGAGGGGCGTATCCGCGAGCAGGAGCGAGCCGAGCTGGCCGCCATGGTGCACGACCAGGTGCTGCACACGTTGGCCCTGATCCAGCGCAACGCCGGGGACGTCAAGACGGTCCAACGGTTGGCGCGGGGGCAGGAACGGTCGCTGCGCAACTGGCTCTACAAGCCCACCGCGTCGCCGCACGAGCGTTTCGCCGCCGCCCTGGAGCAGGCGGCCGCAGAGGTCGAGGACACGTTCGCGATCACCGTGGAGGCGGTGGTGGTGGGGGACCGGGAGACCGACGAGAAGGTCGGCGCGCTGGTCGCGGCCGCGCGGGAGGCGCTGGTGAACGCGGCCCGGCACGCCGAGGTGCAGACCGTGTCCCTCTACGCCGAGGTGGAGCCGGATCAGGTCAGTGTCTTCGTCCGGGACCGGGGTAAGGGCTTCGATCCGGATACCGTGGAGGATCACCGGCACGGCGTACGCGGCTCGATCATCGGGCGGATGAAGCGGCACGGCGGACGGGCCGAGATCCGGTCCGGACCGGGGGAGGGGACCGAGGTCCGGTTGATCCTGCCGATCTCCCGGGACTCGTCCGCAGCGGAGAGGAACAGATGACCATGGCCGAGCAGTCGACGGAGCACCTCGACCCGGCGGACGCCCGCCCCGAGCGGCTGCGAGTGTTCCTGGTGGACGACCACGCCATGTTCCGAGCAGGGGTACGCGCGGAGTTGGGCGCCCACGTCGAGGTGGTGGGTGAGGCGAGCACGGTGGCCGAGGCGGTCACCCGGATCGCGGCCACCGGCCCGGACGTGGTGCTGCTCGACGTGCACATGCCCGATGGCGGCGGACGCGCGGTGCTGGAGGCGATGCGGCGTAGCCACCCGCAGGTCAAGTTCCTGGCGCTGAGCGTCTCCGACGCGGCCGAGGACGTGATCGGGCTGATCCGGGCCGGTGCCCGGGGATACGTGACCAAGACGATCTCGCCGGATGAGCTGGCGGCGGCGATCCGCCGGGTCGCCGACGGTGACGCGGTGTTCAGTCCGCGGCTGGCCGGGTTCGTGCTGGACGCCTTCGCGGCTCGGCCGGACGCCCCGGTGGCTGACCCGGAACTGGATCAGCTCACCAACCGTGAGCGGGAGGTGCTGCGGCTGCTCGCGCGGGGGTACGCGTACAAGGAGATCGCGAAGGAGTTGTTCATCTCCATCAAGACGGTGGAGACGCACGTGTCGAACGTGCTGCGCAAACTCCAGATGTCCAACCGCTACGAACTTTCCCGCTGGGCGGCCGACCGCCGGCTCGTGTGATCCATTCCTCCTCCTCGACAATTGGGGCAGATGCGGCGGATGCCGCTGCCCGGGGCTGACAAACGGTCAACCGTCGCCCCATACTGCCCCGGTCCCGTCTCCGCGCGTGGGTGCTGAGCATCCCGTGGAGGCGGCGGCTCACGCGTGCCCGCGCGAGCGGGTCACCCCTGGGGGAGAGGTACACGAATCTTGATGTTCGGACAACGAGGACGACGTTGGGCCCGGGTCGCGTTGGCGGCTGTCGCCGGTGGCGCGTTGGCGTTCGGCGTGGCCGGTGCCGCGGCCGCGGCACCGGCCACCGGTGTGGCCAAGGTGGTCGACGGCACCGAGGTCACCCTGAAGCTCGACGGCAAGCAGCGCACCACGTCGGCGCTCGCGCTCAAGATTGACGGCAAGCTGGTGCCGACGTTCTGCATCGACTACCACACCGGCGTGAAGCTCGACGGTAAGTACCAGGAGGGCACCTGGGACGCCTCCCAGGTGAAGAACCTCGGCAAGGTGCAGTGGGTGCTCACCCACGGCTACCCGAACGCCGACTCCAAGGCGCTGCTCGCCGCTGCCGGCGTCAGCACGAAGATCGGGCAGAAGCGGCTGGACACGCTGCTCTACTTCGGCACCCAGACCGCCGTCTGGCACTTCAGTGACGGGATCGAGCTGGGCAACTGGGAGAAGGGCCTGCTGGCCCGCGACCAGTACGAGGTGATCACGAAGGTCCGTGACTACCTGGTCAAGAACGCCACCGACCAGCCGGAGCCGCGGGCCGAGCTGTCCGTCGACCCGGCCAACGCCACCGCCACGGTCGGCGCCAAGGCCGGCCCGTTCACGGTGAAGGGCCCGGCGGGTGCCATCACCGTCGCCGCCACCGGCGGCACGGCCGTCGACGCCGAGGGCAAGCCGGTCACCACGACCACCAACGGTGGGCAGTTCTGGCTGACCGCCGAGGGTGCCGGTGCGGTCAACGTGACCCTGACCGCGCAGGACTCGGTCTCCTTCGGCCGGGTGTTCCTGTTCACCGGTACCAAGAAGGCGCAGAAGCTCATCCTCGGTGGCAGCACCGGTGCGACGGTCACCGCCAAGGCCGCGGCGTCGTTCACCGCCGGCGCGTCGCCGACCCCGACCGCGGTCGCGACCCCGACCGCGTCGCCGTCGCCGACCACCCCGGAGCCACCCCGACGGACACCGCGTCGCCGGCCAGCCCGGCGCCGTCCACCTCGCCGGCGAGCGGTGGCGGCGCCCTGCCGCTGACCGGTTCGCCGATCGTGGCGGCGGCGACCGCGGGCGTGCTGCTGCTCGCCGCGGGTGCGGTGACCGTCCTGATGGTCCGCCGTCGCAAGGTCCGCTTCACCGCCTGATCCGCTCCGGCTCCACCCCGGCCCCGGCTCCGCTTCGCGCGGTGTCGGGGCCGGTGCCGTTCGCGCCCCGCGGGCGCGTCATCGGCGGCCGCTTCCGGACCACGCGCGTTCGCCGACGATCAGATGACCAGCCAGGACGCCCTCGGCCACCCAGTCGGCGATCTTGGCTGTGCAGACGAAGCCGGGGTCACCCGGACGGGCAGAGATGGAAAGTGCCGGTCGGGCGTCAGGGGGCGCGGGAACACCCCGCGCGGCCCGGTCCACTACCCCCCGTCGTGGCCAACTCCGCAACGTATTTCCTGCTCAGAGCCGCCCGACCCGACCGCTTTATGATCATTTTTCAAGTATCGGCAACGTGGCGGGCAACTAACGGCTTGATAACGGCACCTTCACGGAAGCGGCCAGTGGGTGTCACAGTGGCAGCACCTCACCCTCGGTGTGTGGCACTCCGTACGGTCCACGACCACGACCCTCGCTGTTCGCACAGCGGTTCGTGGCCGTGTCGCCTGCGTAGGGTCACGCCTCGGCGGGTGGGGAGCCCGGCGGATCGGAACATCAGGGGTGTCTCCAACTTCCCTGTGATCCCGACGACCCGCGCCCCCGGGGTGGTCGGGCGGTGTCACCCCCAAAACGTGCGTGAAACCCACGACGGATCCAGGTTTAGAAAGAGGAGGCCCCTCGGAATGAGAGTCTCGAAGCGGGCGACGAGCGCGATCGCGCTCAGCGCGGCTGCCGCGCTTGTCGCGAGCGGTTGCTCGAGCGGTGGCGGTGACGGCGACGCCGCCGGCAGCAAGGACGGCTCGATCGTCATCCACGGCGTCCAGCCGGAGAACCCGCTGGTCCCGTCGAACACCACGGAGACCGGTGGCGGCAAGGTCGTCGACTGGCTGTGGACCGGCCTGGTCGAGTACCCGAACGACGGTGGGGCCCCGCGCAACGCGCTGGCCGAGTCCATCGACACCAAGGACTCCAAGGTCTTCACGATCAAGATCAAGAAGGGTACCAAGTTCCACGACGGTACCGAGGTGAAGTCGAAGAACTTCGTCGACGCCTGGAACTGGGCCGCGTACTCGCCGAACGGCGCGCAGAACGGCTCCTTCTTCGCCGACATCGCGGGCTTCGACAAGACCTACACCTCGGACCCGGACGGCCCGGACGGCCCGCAGAAGGCTCCGGCGCCGTCGGCCAAGGAACTGTCCGGCCTGAAGGTCATCGACGAGCAGACCTTCGAGGTCACCCTGTCGGCCCCGACGGCGGTCTTCCCGACCAAGCTCGGCTACAGCGCCTTCATGCCGCTGCCGGACGCCTTCTTCACCATGAAGCCCGAGGAGTTCGGCAAGAAGCCGATCGGCAACGGCCCGGTGAAGTTCCTGTCGTGGGAGGACAACGTCCTCATCAAGCTGACGCGCTTCGACGACTACAGCCTGCGCGACAAGATGAAGATCAAGGACGTCGACGTCAAGCTGTACCAGGACGAGACGGCGGCCTACAACGACGTCCTGGCCAACAACCTGGACTTCCTGGAGACGCTCCCCACCTCGGCGCTCGCCGGTGACAAGTGGAAGACCGACCTCGGTGACCGGGGCCTGAACACCACCACGCCGTCGACCGCGCTGATCGCGTTCCCGATGTACGACAAGCGCTTCCAGAACCCGAAGCTGCGTCGTGCCGTGTCGCTGGCGATCAACCGGCAGGAGATCTCGGACAAGATCTTCTTCGGTACCCGCAAGCCGGCCGACAGCTGGGCGAACCCGCTGACCCCGGGCGCCAAGCCGGGCAACTGCACCGCCTGCAAGTTCGACCCGACGACCGCCAAGCAGCTGCTGACCGAGGCCGGTGGCTTCTCCGGTGAGATGGTCTTCTACTACAACAGCGACTCCAGCCACAAGGAGTGGATGGACGCGGTTGCGCAGCAGGTCAAGACCAACCTGGCCATCAACGCTCGCGCTGAGGGCGTGCCGACCTTCGCGGTCTTCCGCCAGAACGTCAACGGGCACAAGATGACCGGCCCGTACCGCGCCGCCTGGCAGCAGGACTACCCGGACGTGGAGAACTGGGTCAACCCGCTCTACGTGACCGGTGGCTCCTCGAACGACGGCCTCTACAGCAACACCGAGGTCGACGCCCTGGCCAAGCAGGCCGGCGCCGCGCCGACCCTGGAGGCCTCGCACGAGGGCTTCGCCAAGGCGATCGAGAAGGTCGACCAGGACGTCCCGAGCATCCCGATCTACTTCTACGGCCAGCAGTCCGGCCACTCGGAGAAGATCAAGAAGCTCGAGCTGAACAACGTCGGCGAACTCGACATCACCTCGGTCGAGCTCTGATCCGAACGGTCTGACCCCGGTCGCTCGCCACATCCGGTGAGCCCGACCCGGGGCCGTTCCGCGAGTGGGTGTTACAACACTCCACTCGCAACGTTGTCACCACCGTGTCGGCCGTCCGACGCGCCCCCTGTCAGGAGGACCACCCCATGGGCCGTTATCTGTTGAGACGGCTGCTCCAACTCGTGCCGGTCTTCATCGGCACGACGTTCCTGATCTACGCCCTCGTCTGGGCCGTTCCGGGCGATCCGTTCGCCGGCAAGTGCGGTGAGCGTCGCTGCCCGGATCAGTACATCGCGTTCATGACCGAGAAGTACCACCTGGACCAGAACGTCTTCGTGCAGTACGCCAGCTACATGAAGAACCTGCTCCAGGGCGACTTCGGTCAGACCTTCTCGCAGCGCGAGATCAGTGACATCATCCTGACGTCGTACCCGAACACCCTGAAGCTGGCCCTGGTGGCGCTCGCCATCGAGGCCGTGATCGGCCTCGGCGCCGGTGTGCTGACCGGTCTTCGGCGCAACGGCTTCCTGGACAACCTCGTTCTGGTCTCGACCCTCTTCCTGATCGCGCTGCCGGTCTTCGTGGTCGGCTTCCTGCTCCAGTGGCTGCTGGGCGTTCAGTGGGGCATCATCAAGCCGACCGTCTCCTCGGAGATGCGGCTCTCCGAGCTGATCGTGCCGGGCTTCGTGCTCGGTAGCGCGTCAGTGGCGTACATAGCCCGGGTCGCACGAACGAGCATCGCGGAGAACCGCCGTGCCGACTACGTGCGCACGGCCATCGCCAAGGGCCTCCCGATGCGTCGGGTGGTGGGTGTGCACCTGCTGCGCAACTCGCTCATTCCGGTGGTCACCCTGCTCGGCACCGACCTCGGTGCCCTGATGGGCGGCGCGATCGTCACCGAGGGCATCTTCGGCATCAACGGAATCGGCCGCCAGGTCTTCCGCGCGATCGTCACCAAAGAGAGCGCTACCGTGGTAGGGATCGTGGTCGTCCTGGTGCTGGTCTATCTCGTGATGAACCTGCTGGTTGACCTGCTCTACGCCGCCCTGGACCCGAGGATCCGCTATGAGTGACCCGAGTACCGCATCGATCGTCAGCACCCCCGCCGCCCAGCCGACCGACGCCAGCACGCCCGCCACCCCGGGGCCGCAGAGCAGCGAGAAGCCGCGTGGCCTGCTCGGTGACGCCTGGCGGGACCTGCGTCGTAAGCCGCTGTTCTGGATCTCGGCGACGTTCATCGTGATCTTCCTGCTGATGGCGGCCTTCCCGACGCTGTTCGCGCCGGGTGACGCGGTCAACGGCACGCTGGAGCGCAGCCTGGTCAAGCCCGGCGCCGACGGATGGTTCGGTTACGACCTCCAGGGCCGGGACGTCTACGCCCGGGTCATCTACGGCGCGCGCGCCTCCATCGTGGTCGCCGTGCTCTCCGTGATCGGCACCCTGCTGGTCGGTGGCACCATGGGCATCATCGCCGGCTACCGCGGTGGTTGGGTCGACGGCCTGCTCAGCCGGATCGCCGACGTCTTCTTCGGCCTGCCGTTCGTGCTCGGCGCGATCGTCATCCTGACCACGTTCAACGGGTCGGGCACCAGCAACAGCAAGGCCGACATCATGGGCCTGGTGACGATCTCCCTGATCGTGTTGAGCTGGCCGGTCGTGATGCGGCTGATGCGTTCCTCGGTGCTCGCCACCAAGGAGGCCGACTACATCGTCGCGGCTCGCGCGCTGGGTGCCGGCCACGGCCGGATCATCCTCAAGCACCTGTTGCCGAACTGCCTGGCCCCGCTGCTGGTCTACGGCACGATCATGGTCGGTTCGTTCATCGGCGCCGAGGCCACCCTGTCGTTCCTGGGTGTCGGCCTGAAGTCGCCGGTGGTGTCCTGGGGCATCATGATCAGCGACGGGCAGCAGTTCGTCCGGGTCGCGCCGGGCCTGGTGTTCTTCCCCGCCGCGTTCCTCGTCACCGCAGTGCTGAGCTTCGTGATGCTCGGTGAGGCGGTCCGCGAGGCCCTCGATCCGAAACTCCGCTAGGGGAGATCCAGTTGTCCGACATTCTCGTGTCCGAGCAGTCCGCGCCGGGACCCGGCGGGTCCGGACGTCCCGCCGGCCGGTTGCTCGAGGTCGACGACCTGCGGGTGGAGTTCCGCACCCGGGACGGCGTCGCAAAGGTCATCAACGGGGTCACGTACCACGTCGACGCGGGGGAGACCCTCGCCGTGCTCGGCGAGTCCGGCTCCGGTAAGAGCGTCACGGCGCAGACCATCATGGGCATCCTCGACACGCCCCCGGGCTTCGTCACCGGCGGGCAGATCCGCTTCCACGGCAAGGACATGCTCCGCATGTCCAGCGAGGAGCGCCGCCGCATCCGCGGCGAGGGCATCGCGATGATCTTCCAGGACGCGCTCTCCGCGCTGAACCCGGTCTTCACCGTCGGGTTCCAGATCGCCGAGCAGTTCCGTGTCCGGCGGGGCCTGGGTCGCGCGGAGGCCAAGAAGCGCGCGATCGAGATGCTCGACCAGGTCAAGATCCCGAACGCCAAGGGCCGGTTCAACAACTATCCGCACCAGTTCTCCGGCGGTATGCGGCAGCGCGCGATGATCGCGATGTCGCTGGCGCTCGACCCGGAGGTGCTGATCGCGGACGAGCCCACCACCGCGCTCGACGTGACCGTGCAGGCCCAGATCATGGACCTGCTCGCCGAGCTTCAGCGTGAGCGGCAGATGGGCATGATCCTGATCACCCACGACCTCGGCGTGGTCGCCGACGTCGCGGACCGGATCGCGGTCATGTACGCGGGCCGAATCGTCGAGGAAGCCGACGTGTACGACCTGTACGCCAAGCCGGCGCACCCGTACACGATGGGTCTGATCGACTCGATCCCGCGCCTCGACGAGAAGGGGCAGCAGCTCCGGACGATCAAGGGCCTCCCGCCGAACCTGATGAACATCCCGCCGGGCTGCCCGTTCAACCCGCGCTGCCCCATGGCTCAGCCGGTGTGCCGGGAGAAGGTCCCGCCGCTGCTGCAGGTGGGTACCGCCCGGGCCAGCGCCTGCCACTTCGCCGAGGAGCTGGTGAACCGTGACTGAGAACATCCTCGAGGTCCGCGACCTGGTCAAGCACTACCCCGTCACCCAGGGTGTGGTGTTCAAGAAGACCGTCGGCCAGGTCAAGGCGGTGGACGGGGTCTCGTTCGATCTGCGTGCCGGTGAGACGCTCGGCGTGGTCGGCGAGTCCGGTTGCGGCAAGTCGACCCTCGCCCGGGTGCTGATGAACCTGGAGAAGCCGACCGCCGGCAACGTGGTCTACAAGGGCCAGGACATCTCCAAGCTCTCCGGTGGGGCGCTGCGGCGTCTACGTCGGCAGATCCAGCTGGTCATGCAGGACCCGTACACCTCGCTGAACCCGCGGATGACGGTCGGCGACCTGATCGGTGAGCCCTTCGAGATCCACCCGGAGGTGGCGCCGAAGGGCAGCCGTCGGGCCAAGGTCCGGGAGCTGCTCGACCTGGTCGGGCTGAACCCGGAGCACATCAACCGGTACCCGCACCAGTTCTCCGGCGGCCAGCGCCAGCGCATCGGCATCGCCCGCGCCCTCGCGCTCCGTCCGGAGATCATCGTCTGCGACGAGCCGGTCTCGGCGCTCGACGTCTCCATCCAGGCCCAGGTGATGAACCTGTTGGAGCAGTTGCAGACCGAGTTCGGGCTGTCGTACGTCTTCATCGCCCACGACCTGTCGGTGGTCCGGCACCTGTCGGACCGGGTCGCGGTGATGTACCTCGGCAAGATCGTCGAGATCGGCACCGAGGACGAGATCTACGAGCGGCCGACGCACCCGTACACCCAGGCGCTGCTCTCCGCGGTGCCGGTGCCGGATCCGACGCAGCGGCACCACAAGACGATCATCCGGCTCACGGGTGACGTGCCGTCGCCGGTCAGCCCGCCCTCGGGCTGCCGGTTCCGGACCCGCTGCTGGAAGGCGCAGGATGTCTGCGCCGAGAAGGTCCCGCTGCTGGAGATCCGGCAGGGCTCGGACCACCCGAGCGCCTGCCACTTCGCCGAGAAGCGCGAGATCGTCGCCACCCACGAGGTGTGAGTTCCCGGAACCGCCTGCCGACGTCATCACGACGACGGCAGGCGGTTCCGTCTGTGCGTGGCCCTGAGCGGCCGGTCGCCGGAGCGAGGCGCGGGGTTCGGTCGGACGCCCGAACGGCCGCCCGGACGGCTCACAGCGGGCCGCGGCCGCCCGTAGCAGCAGCAGTGCCAGTTGGGTGCCGTCGGCACCGAGCGCGATCCGGAAGCGCTCCAGGATCTCCCGTTCCCGGGAGAGCACGAGCCGTGTCCCACCGGAGGCCATCCGGGTGGCCCCGACCTCCTGGGACAGCGTCGCCCGCTCCTGCCAGAGCGAGATGAGCGCGTGGTCGATCTCGTCGATCCGTTCCCTGATCTGGACGATCCGGGCGGCGGCGGTCGGCTCCGCGGTGCCGGTGACCGCCTCGGCCGGCCCGCCGTTTCCACCCGGAGGCGCCACCACCGGCTCGCTCGGGTTCGCCGGGGGCTGCTCCGCCGTCGGTCGGCCCGGGTTGCCGTTCTGCTCCACCACGTCTGTCATCATCGGGTACCTCTCGCACTGTGGTGCCCGGTGCCCGGAACCCGGGACGAAAAAGCCCCGGACTCCAGGAGCCCGGGGCTTTTCGCAGGTCTGATCGATCAGGCGCGACCTACGACAGCCGGACTCCCGGTGCCGTAGTAAAAGTAGTAGCGCGCAGCGATCACGCCGTCGAGTATGCCCACGTCGGTGGCCAGTGCGCAAGGATTCCGCGTCAACAGACGGCATCCCGTGCGGGACCGGCGGGCGGGAAGTGTCCGGCTGGCGGCATAGACTTGCTGCGCGATGCATCCTCTCTTCGACATTCCCGCGTCCCCGCCTGCGCCGGAGTCCGCGCCGGCCCGTCCGGACCGGCCCCGGCCGGCCGCCGTCCGCCTCGACCCGCAGCAACTGCTCGCCGGGCTGAACGGGCCGCAGCGCGACGCCGTCACCCACGCCGGCTCACCACTGCTGATCGTGGCCGGCGCCGGCTCCGGCAAGACCCGGGTGCTCACCCACCGGATCGCCTACCTGCTCGCCGCCCGGGACGTCCACCCCGGCGAGATCATGGCCATCACCTTCACCAACAAGGCGGCCGGCGAGATGAAGGAGCGCGTCGCCGCGCTCGTCGGTCCGCGGGCCCGCCTGATGTGGGTGTCGACGTTCCACTCCGCGTGTGTCCGGATCCTGCGTGCCGAGCACGAGCACGCCGGCCTCAAGTCGACCTTCTCGATCTACGACGCGGACGACTCCCGTCGGCTGATGCAGCTGGTCGCCCGGGAGCTGGATCTCGACCCGAAGCGTTACCCGGCGCGCGGGTTGGCCGCCCAGGTCTCCAACCTGAAGAACGAGCTGGTCGACCCGGAGCAGTTCGCCGAGCGGGCCAAGGGCCCCAACGAGCGGGCGCTGGCCGAGGCGTACACGCTCTACCAGCGCCGGCTGCGCGAGGCGCACGCGCTGGACTTCGACGACCTGATCATGACGACGGTGCACCTGCTCCAGTCCCACCCGCACGTCGCGGAGAGCTACCGTCGGCGGTTCCGGCACGTGCTCGTCGACGAGTACCAGGACACCAACCACGCCCAGTACATCCTGATCAAGGAGCTGGTTTCGGGCACCGAGGGGCTGGAGCCGGCCGAGCTGTGCGTGGTCGGCGACGCCGACCAGTCGATCTACGCGTTCCGGGGCGCGACGATCCGCAACATCCTCGAGTTCGAGCGGGACTACACCGACGCCCGGACGATCCTGCTGGAGCAGAACTACCGCTCCACCCAGACCATCCTCAACGCCGCCAACGCGGTGATCGACCGGAACACCTCCCGCAAGCCGAAGCGGCTGTGGAGCGACGCCGGTGCCGGTGAGCGGATCGTCGGGTACGTCGCCGACACCGAGCACGCCGAGGCGGACTGGGTGGCCAGGGAGATCGACCGTCTGGTCGACGCCGACGAGACCCGCCCGGGTGACGTCGCGGTCTTCTACCGCACCAACGCCCAGTCCCGCGTCTTCGAGGAGGTGTTCATCCGGGTCGGCCTGCCGTACAAGGTGGTCGGCGGGGTGCGCTTCTACGAGCGCAAGGAAGTCCGCGACGCACTGGCGTACCTGCGGTCGGTGGTCAACGACGACGACACGGTGAGCCTGCGGCGAGTGCTCAACACCCCACGCCGGGGCATCGGCGACCGCGCGGAGGCGTGCGTCGAGGCGCTCTCCAGCCGCGACCGGATCTCGTTCGGCGCGGCGCTGCGCCGGGCCCGGGAAGCTCCGGGCATCTCCACCCGGGCGGCCAACGGCATCGCCGACTTCGTGGCGCTGCTCGACGGTGCCCGGGAGCTGGCCGAGACCGGCACCCCGGAGGAGGTGCTGGAGGCGTTGCTGACCCGCTCGGGCTACCTCACCGAGCTGGAGGAGAGCCTGGACCCGCAGGACGCCGGCCGGGTGGACAACCTCCAGGAACTGGTCAGCGTCGCCCGGGAGTACACCGAGCGCATCGAGGCAACCGGCGACGACGGCGAGCGGGCCACCCTGGCCGGCTTCCTGGAGCAGGTCGCGCTGGTCGCCGACGCCGACCAGATCCCGTCCGACGACCCCGACCACCAGGGCGTGGTCACCCTGATGACGTTGCACACCGCCAAGGGCCTGGAGTTCCCGGTGGTGTTCCTGACCGGGCTGGAGGACGGCGTCTTCCCGCACCTGCGCTCGCTGGGCGACACCCGCGAGTTGGAGGAGGAGCGCCGCTTGGCGTACGTCGGCATCACCCGTGCCCGGCAGCGGCTCTACCTCTCCCGCGCGGTGACTCGCTCGGCGTGGGGGCAGCCGGCCTACAACCCGCCGTCGCGGTTCCTGGAGGAGCTGCCGACGGAGCTGGTGCACTGGGAGCGCACCGAAGGTTCGTACACCTCGTGGGCCGGTGGGGGCGGCGGCGTCGGCGGCCGCGCGGACCGCGCGCCGGGCGTGCGTGGCACCTTCACCGGGGGTACGCCGAAGGCGGCGCAGCTGGCCCAACGGCTCGGTGTGGACGCCAGCCGGCTGACCACGGCCAGTGAGCTGCCGCAGGGGCCAAAGGTGTCCGCCGGCGACCGGGTCAACCACCAGCGTTACGGGTTGGGGCGGGTGCTCGCCGTCGAGGGGCACGGCCCGGGCGCCCGCGCGCAGATCGACTTCGGCGACCAGACCATGTGGCTGGTGCTGCGGCACGCGCCGATCGACAAGCTCTGACCGGGCGCCGGCCCGGCGTTCTGCCGGACCGGGCGCGGTGGCTCAGCAGCCCAGGTCGACGCCGCGCGCCCGCATGAACGGCGCCGGGTCGATCTGGTTCCACATTCCCTGGTGCACCTCGAAGTGCAGGTGCGGGCCGGTCGCGTCGCCGGTGGCGCCCTCGTAGCCGATGACCTGGCCGGCCTTGACCTTCTCGCCGACGGTGACCGCGATCCGGCTCTGGTGGGCGTAGTGGGTCAGGTAACCGTTGCCGTGGTCGACGAACACGGAGTTGCCGTACCCGTCGGCGGCGTCGCCGGCCTGGGTGACCGTGCCCGCGGCGGCGGCGCGGATCGGTGTGCCGGAGGGCAGCGCCAGGTCGATGCCGGCGTGCAGGGTGCCCCAGCGCTGTCCGTAGCAGGACGTGACCGATGCGCCCGGCATCGGGTCGACCCAGGCGGGCGTCGGCTTGGTGGTCTTCTTCGGCTTCGGCTTCGGCTTCGCGGTGACCGTCTTCGTCGGTGTGGGGCTGGCGCTGGCCGTCGACGGGCTCACGCTCGGGCTGGCCGACGGGGAGATCGGCGGGCTCGACTCGCGGGCCGAGCGGTCCGCCCGGCTGGCGGCCTCGGCGCGGGACTGCGCGTCGGCGGAGACGGCGGTGGGCGCCGGGCGGTCCGG
>NZ_JAEVHM010000014.1 GCF_016802865.1 Micromonospora parastrephiae
GATCAGGACAGCGTGCGTCGGTGGCCGCGCTCGCGCGGCGCTGGCGCTCGGCGGCGCGGCGGAGGTCGTCGACGTCGAGGTGGTGGCCACGGACGGGTCGTCGCCCTGCCCGCACCCGGCGGCGAGCAGGGCGGTGAGGAGACCGCCGACGAGGGCGGCGGAGGTGCGGGAAACGGGGGTACGGACGAGCACGGGCGGACTCCGAACGACGCGAGGGGGACGGGGGTCGGACTGATCGTCGGGGAGGAGAACTCTACGTCTTGTTCGTCGGCGGGGAAATGACCATGATGAACGAATGCGATCGAGGCTCGTCACTGTCCGTAACACCCTGACCCGAGTCGCGGCGGTGGTGGCCGCCACGGCGGCGGTGTCGTTGTTGCTGCCCGCCGTTCCGGCGTCCGCGCACGGCCAGCTGGCGACCTCCACCCCGCTGACCGGCACGGTGGTGCGCGAGCCGTTGACGCAGGTCGGGTTGTACTTCACCGAGAAGCCGGCCGCCAACGCCCACTTCACCATCACCGGACCGAACGGGTCGCGAGTGGACAACGGCTGGTCGTTCGGCGAGCCGAAGCGGCTGGACAAGCCGGTCCAGGAGTACTTCATGGTCAACGGCGTGTTCGAGCCGCGGCTGTACCACACCGGCTTCCCGGCCATGGTGTCCGTGGCGCACTGGCCGGCGAAGGGCCGCTACACCGCCACCTACCTCTCCGTCGCCTCCGACGGCGAGGCGGTGCGGGGCAACGTCACGTTCGACTACCAGGGCCCCGGCACGGCGGCGCCGGCCGGTTGGACGGCGCCCACGAACGAGCCGGAGCCAGCACTGCTCGCTCTGGCCGAGGGCACCCACTCGGCGTCCGCCGCACCGGCCACGACCGGCGCGCCGGTGGCGGGGCCGGCTGCGCCCCCGCGAGACCGTGGGCTTCCGCCCTGGGTGCTACCCGCCGCCATCGTGGTGGTCGTCGGCGCGATCATCGTGCTGGCATCCCGTCGTAAGCCCGCGCCGGGCCGGCCGACCGACGCCGCGCGTCGACCCACCGGCGCCGCACGTCAGTCCGGCGGCACCACACGTCGACGGGGCGGCACGAGCCGCAAGCCCGCGCGTCGTGGCCGACGCTAGGGCCGTTCGCCGCAGGGCCGTTCGGTAGCCATGCGATCGGTCGACGGGATCAGGGCGCTGGAGGCGCGACGGGACCCGGACCATCGGGAGACGGTGGACGCCCGTCAGGCACTCACCCTGTCCGAGAGCTGAGAACCACCTGGGCGACAGTTCGGGCGATGCACGGACCAATGCCGCGAACTTTCGCACGGACATCGGGAACTTTTGATGTATCGACGCGAAGCCATGGACACGCTGATCGAAACACCTTAATGTCTCGACCCATCAACCCGGTGTTTCCGGATCGTCACTCGTCGGCGTCGAGGACGTTTCGGAGCCGGGCCGGCGGCCACCGCCTCACACCACTGCTCGCACGCCGGCCGTCGGACACTCCGATCCCTCCTGGAGGAACGATGGGCACACGGCTGCTACGCCGACTCCGCAGTCCCCTCCTGGGTGCGCTGGCACTCGTCCTCGCCGGCGGCCTCTGGGCCGCCCCGGCCAGCGCCGCCCCCGAGCAGGAACCGGGCGTCACCCTGCGCGTCTTCGACGTGCAGGTGCCGCTCTCCGAGATCTGCACGCTCAAGCCCGCGCAGACCCCGAACGTGGACAAACTGATGTCCACGATCAACTGGACGTCGACGGCCGACTTCGGCTTCGACAACTACTTCGTCTCGCAGGTGCTCGGCAACATCACCATCACCCAGGCCGGCAGCTACACGTTCCGGCTCAGCAGCGACGACGGGTCCAAGCTGTCGATCGACAACACCGTGGTGATCAACCATGACGGCCTGCACGGCGCCACCCCACCCAAGGAGGGCACCGTCACCCTCGCCGCCGGTCTGCACCCGCTGCGCATCGACCACTTCGAGCGTGACGGCGGGCAGCAGATCACCCTGGAGTGGAGGACGCCCGGATCGTCGTCCTTCGTGGTCGTACCGAACTCGGTGTTGAGCACCGACGCCGGCGTGGTCCGGGTTACCGCGCCGGGGCGCAAGGAGTGCGAGGGGGTCACCGACTCCCCCGGCGACGGCCTGCCGCTGACCGGGGTGCACCCCGGCTACACGCTGACGAACCTGCGGCCCAGCGGCTTCCAGCCGAAGGTCACCGGGATGGACTGGCTGCCCGACGGCCGACTCGTCATCTCGACCTGGGGCGGCAGCGACCAGTCCGGCACCTCCCAGGACGGCGAGGTGTGGATCCTCGGCAACACCGGCGGGTCGACGACCCCGGGGGCGGTGACCACGAAGAAGATCGCCGGTGGGCTGAAGGAGCCGATGGGGCTCAAGGTCGTCGACGGGGTGGTCTACGTCTCGGAGAAGCAGCGGCTGACCCGGCTGGTGAACACCACCGGCGACGAGGCCGCCGAACGCCTGGACACCGTCGCCACCTGGCCGTACGGCGGGAACTTCCACGAGTTCGCGTTCGGCCTGCTCTACCAGGACGGGTTCTTCTACCTGAACCTGTCGGTTTCGATCAACTCGGGTGGCGCGACCACCAACCCGCAGCCGGCCGTGAACCGGGGCACCACCCTCAAGGTCAACAAGGACACCGGGGCGGTCAGCTACGTCGCCGGCGGCCTGCGCACCCCGCACGGCATCGGCTGGGGCCCGGAGGGCGGCATCTTCGTCACCGACAACCAGGGTGGCTGGCTGCCCTCGTCGAAGCTGCTGCACATCAAGCAGGGCCGCTTCTTCAACCACTACACGAACCCGGCCGTCCGTTCGACGCCAACCCGGTCACCCCGCCGGTGCTCTGGATGCCGCAGAACGAGATCGCCAACTCGCCCAGTACCCCGACGTACCTGACCAGTGGCCGGTACGCGGGCCAGTTCGTCATCGGCGACGTGACCTACGGCGGTCTCCAGCGGGCGAACGTCGAGAAGGTCAACGGTGAGTACCAGGGGGCCCTGTTCCGGCTCACCCAGGGCCTGGAGGCGGGCGTCTCCGAGGTCAACGTCGGCCCGGACGGCGCCATCTACGTCGGCGGGCTCGGCGCGGGCGGCAACTGGGGCCAGACCGGCAAGCTGTCGTACGGCCTGCAGAAGCTCACCCCGAACAGCACCAACACCTTCGAGATGCTGGCCATGCGGGCCACCACCGCCGGGTTCGAGGTGGAGTACACGCAGCCGGTCTCCGCGGAGACCGCCGCGAACCTGGCCGCGCACTACAAGATCAAGCAATGGCGGTACCAGGCGACGTCCAACTACGGCGGCCCGAAGATCGACGAGGAGACCCTGACCGTCACCTCGGCAACCCTGTCGGCGGACGGGAAGAAGGTCACCCTCGCGGTCAACGGACGCAAGGCCGGCCACGTGGTGTACCTGCGTTCGCCACGTCCGTTCACCTCGACCACCGGGCAGTCGTTGTGGAGCACCGAGGCGTGGTACACGCTCAACGCCATCCCGGGCGTCACCCCGCCGCCGACCGGCGGGACCAACCTGGCACTCAACAAGCCGGCGACCGCGGACAGCTCCTGCTCGACGACCGAGAGCCCGGACAAGGCCGTCAACGGCAGCGTGTCCGGCGGCAACGGCGACAAGTGGTGCTCGAAGGGCACCGCGAGGTACCTCCAGGTGGACCTGGGCGCCGCCCACGCGGTGAACCGGGTCGTGGTCAAGCACGCCGGGGCGGGCGGTGAGAACACCGCCTGGAACACCAGGGACTTCACGATCGCGTCCAGCCCCGACGGCACGACCTGGACCACCCGGGCCACGGTGACCGGCAACACGGCGAGCACCACCACGCACGACGTCGTCGCGCCGGGCACCCGCTACGTCCGGATGGCGATCACCGCCCCGACCTCCACCACCGATCCGGCCGCCCGCGTCTACGAACTGGAGGTGTACGCCAGCGCCAGCGGCGTCGCGGGCAGCATCACCGGTGTCGGCGGCAAGTGCCTGGACGTGGACAACGCGGGCACCGCCGACGGCACGAAGATCCAGCTCTGGACGTGCAACGGCACCACCGCCCAGTCGTGGAGCCGGGTCGGTGACACCTACCGGGTTCTCGGCAAGTGCCTGGACATCGACAACGCGGGCACGGCCGACGGCACGAAGGTGCAGCTGTGGACGTGTAACGGCACCGCTGCGCAGGTGTGGCAGCCGCAGTCCGACGGGTCGATCCGCAACCCGCAGTCGGGCAAGGTGATGGAGGCCGCGGGCGCCGGCACGGCCGACGGCACCCAGATCCAGATCGGCACCAACTCCGGTGGCGCGCACCAGAAGTGGGTGGTCAACGCCAGCTAGAGCCGGTGGCGGGGTCTGGCCGGCAGATGGTCAGGCCCCGCCCCGGGCCATTCGACGCGACGAGCGCCGTCACCGCCAGCAGCGGGCGGACGCCGGTTCCCCGGCGCAACCGCCGACGGCGGTCGGTCAGGGGCCCTGCGGCAGCGGCTGGGCCAACGCCCGCAGGTCCGCCGGGAGTTGGGACAGCGCGTCCTCGAACTCCCGGTGCCCGACCACCCGGTGCATCGTCTGGAGTACGGCCCGAGTGCCCCGCTCGGCGGCGGGCCGGTCCGTGCCGGCGCGGTCGGCCACCCTACGCAGGAACTCGTCGAAGCCGAACGCCTCGGGCGGCTCGGCGGCCTTGACCAGCAGTGGGCTCAGCTCCCCGGCCAGGTGGGGCGCGAGCGCGGCGGCCTCCCCGCCGCTGAGCCGTTCGGTGAGGGTCCGCAGCACCGCCTCGATCAGCGGGCGCGCCTGCTGCGGCGACATGCCCGCCCGTGCGGCAACCTTGTCGACGAACGCCAGCTCGGCCATGCCCCCGCCTCTCGTTCCGGAGACGCGTGGCTACCCGTGCCCACCAGCGGCAAACCCGGCGCGTTCTGTTCGTTGCTCCGCGCCACCCCGACACGGTCTCGTACGGTGAGGTGGACCGGGAAACGGCGGCCGCCCGAGGGTGGCCCGCGGCGCAGGAGGAGCAGATGGCGGTCGACCTGCCCGAGGTGATCGACCGGTACTTCGGAGCCGTCGACGACGGCGATCTGGACGCCTTCGTCGCGTGCTTCGCCGACACGGCGAGCGTGGCCGACGAGGACCGGCTGTACGAAGGCCGGGCCTCGATCCGGGCCTGGCGGCAGAAGTCGATGGACGCGTACTCGTACACCGCCGAACCGCTGCGGGTCACCGTCCAGGCGGGCGACTCGTACCAGGTCCTCGCTCGGGTGAGCGGCACCTTTCCCGGCAGTCCGATCGAGCTGCGGTACCGGTTCACGCTGCGCGACGGCCTGATCGGCGCGCTGGACATCCGCCCGTAGCGGTTGGCTCAACCATCCGGCAGGAGGAGACGGCGTGTCACGAGTCTGGCTCATCACCGGCTGCTCGAAAGGTCTCGGTCGGGCCCTCGCCGAGGCCGTGCTGGCCGACGGCGACCGGCTGGTCGCCACCGCCCGCAACCCGACGCAACTCGCCGACCTCGCCGACCGGTACGGCGACCAGGTCCGGACGGTCGCCCTCGACGTCACCGACCCCGCCGCCGCCCGCACCGCGACCAGCGATGCGGTCGACGTCTTCGGCAGCCTGGACATCCTGGTCAACAACGCCGGGTACGCCGACGTCGCCGCGATCGAGGACATGTCGGAGGACGCCTTCCGGGCTCAGATCGAGGCCAACTTCTTCGGGGTGGTCAACCTGTCCCGCGCCGCGTTGCCGGCGATGCGCAGGCAGGGACGCGGGCACATCGTGCAGATTTCCAGCGTCGGCAGCCGGGTGGCCAGCATCGGGTTGGGCGCGTACCAGGCCGCCAAGTGGGCGGTCGGGGGTTTCTCCGCGGTGCTCGCCCGGGAGGTCGAGTCGTTCGGGATCCGGATCACCGTGGTCGAGCCGGGCGCCCTGCGGACCGAGTGGGCCGGCTCGTCGATGAGCGCGTTGCCGATCAGCGAGCCGTACCGGCCGGTCATCGAGCCGGCGTCGAGCGGCTGCGCCGGGCCAACGGCACCCAGCCGGGCGATCCCACCCGCGCCGCTGAGGCGATCATCCAGATCACCCGGGTCGACGATCCGCCCGCGCGGCTGCTGCTCGGCGCCGACGCCGTGGCGGCTGCCTCGGCGGCCGCCGACGCGCTCGCCGCGTCCGACGCCCGGTGGCGCGAGCTGAGCGAGTCCATCGGCTTCGACGCCTCCCCCTGACCCGGTAGCACAGGGCCGGACGGGTCAGGACGGGCCGCTGTTGATCACCGCCGAACGGACGACACGGTCCACCGGCCGGCGGGTGGCATGATGTGCCGACAACAGCCGCCGTCACCAGGAAGGGTGCTGCTGCCCGATGCCCCACTTCGAGGCCCGGACGTCCACCGCACCCGGGCGGATCGTGGTCACCCTGACCGGCGAGTGCGACCTGGCCGCCCGCGACGAGCTGACCGCCGTGCTGGCCTCGGCGCTGCGCGGCGCGCCGGTCGTGGTGGTCGATGTGGGCGGGTTGCGTTTCCTGGACTCCACCGGCCTGCACACCCTGGTGACCGCCCACCAGGCGGCGCGCGCGGACGGCCGGCGGCTCTACGCGGTCAACGCCGACGGGGCGGTCGCCGCCGTGCTGGACATCACCGGTGTCGGCCACCTGCTGAGCCCGCCCGCCGACGACCCGCGGCTGGCGGGCTGATGGCGGCCGACCGGCGGGAGACCGTGACCGAGCAGGCCACGTCCGCTCCTGTCACGGACACCATGGCGTACCAGGTGGCGACCGATCTTCGGGCGCTGCGCGCGTTCGTCTGCGCCGGCGCCCTGGCCCGAGGTCTGCCACCCGACCGCCTGGAGCTGCTGGCGCTTGCGGTGAGCGAGCTGGCGACCAACACGTTGCAGCACACGACCGGCGGCGGCCGGGTGCGACTCTGGACCGAGGCGGGCCACCTGGTCTGCGACGTCGTCGACCAGGGGCCGACGCGACCGTTCGGTCGGGGCATGCCGGCCGCGGAGGCGGTACGTGGGCGGGGGCTCGCCATCGTCGAGCAGGTCTGCGACGAGGTCGCGGTGTTCAGCGCGCCGGAGGGGACCGTCGTGCGGATCCGGCTGCACCTGTGACCCGCCTGTCGTGGGTCAGGGCAGCACACGCACGGCCAGGGTGCAGGTGTCGTCGTCCGGGTTGGGGTGGTGCAGCAGCTCACGCAGCCGACCGAGGGTCTGCTCCCCCGGCGCGGCGGTGAACGCGGACAGCGTCGCGGTCACCTGCTCCAGCAGCGCCTCGGCGGGCACCCGCCGCTCGACCAGCCCGTCGGTGTGGAACAGCACCAGGTCACCGGGACGCAGGCGTGGCGTGCACACCCGGTACGCCGAGTCGGCGCCGGCGCCCAGCAGCAGACCCGGCGGCAGACCGAGCGGGCTGGTCTCGCCGGCGCGGGACACCGGCCCATGCCCCGACGCGTCGACGCGACCCGCAGGGGGACCGATCGACGCCGGGCCAGCCACGTCGGCTGCCACAATGCGGACAGGCCGGTCGGACGATGGCGCCGGGTGGACCCGATCGGGAGGACGGCACCATGCCGGACAGCGAACGCGAAGCCGAACTGCTCGATGCCGAGCGCACCCTCCAGGCCGCCCAGCGGGCCGGTGACGTCGCCGCCCTCGACCAGTTGCTCGTCGACCAGTTGATCGCCATTGGTCCGGACGGTCAGACGCACACCAAGCAGGACGACCTGGACGCGCACCGGGACCGCACCTCGTCGATCGAGGAACTCGTCGAGGAGGAGCTGGACCTGCTCGTCGTCGGCTCCACCGGGGTGACGTTCTTCCTGGGCCGGGTGGCCGGCGTGTTCGACGGGGCGCCGATCGCGGCGCGCCTGCGCTACACCCGGACCTGGGTGCACGACGACTCGCACGGCTGGCGGGTCCTCGCCGCGCACATCAGCCCGGTCTGAGCGGCCCGACCCCGATCACGGCTCCTCGTCCTCGTCCTCGTCGAGCAGGCCCTGCTCGTCGAGGAACGCGAACCACCGGTCATCGGCCGGGGTCAGCTCGGCGTAGCCGGGGCCGAGCACGTAGTAGTCCACGAAGGAACCCAGGTCGGGGGCCAGTTCCTCGAACGCGTCCGACATGAACCATTCGGTGCCGGTCGGCGGGAAGTACCAGACGGCACCGGTGCCGCGGTCCATGAAGATCGGCTCGTCGCTGCGGGTGCCGACCACCAACCAGCCCGCCCGGTCCTCGGGGATGGACGAGAAGTCCGGCGCGAAGTCGAGGTGGTGTTGCATACCGGCGAGGGTCGACGTGGACGCCAGCTCGACCCGGCCGGCGCGCATCCCGTCGGCCACCAGCAGCAGGTCCCGCAGGTCGGCCGGGAGGCCCGCCGGCAGGGCGTCGATCGCGGCGCCCTCGCCGAAGTGGGCGTACTCCAGGCTCGCCGGCTCGTCCTCGACCAGGTCGGCCCGCAGTTCCCCGATGAGCTGACGCAGTTCGGGAGTCACTCCACCACCTCCGAATGATCCTGGGCTGTCCGGGGTCGACGTCACGTGGGCACCCGTTCGACGGTGATGTCGACCGGACCGACGCGCAGGGTGCCGTCGTTGAGCGGCGTGCAGCGGATGCCGCCCGTGGTGCGCAGCGCCTTCCACGTCCCCGGGCCGACCGTGACGTCCATCCAGGCGCACGGTCGGGCCGCCCGGTTGACCCGCAGGCTGACCGGGCCGTCTCCGCAATCCAGGACCAGCACCCTGCCGATCAGCTCGTCCACCGCGATTCCGCTGGTCAGGATGTTGCGTCGGACCTCCGTGAGGCCGACACCGGCCGGCAGGGACTCCTGGGCGATGACCGTCACGCTGGCGTCGCGGTGAGCCGGCTGGGCGAAGTACCGGTCGCCGACGATGCCGAGGCCGGACCGGATCTGGACCACGTCGACCAGCTCACCGGGAGGGGCCGGCGCCGGGCCTGCGGCGGGCCGGCCCAGGAATCGGTGCACGGGCGAGGCCAGCAACTCGACGATCTCCGGCATGGCAGGGATTCTACGAACCGGACGGCATCCTCGGGCCAGGTCGGCGGACCTGATCGTCCGGCCGGCCGGGGCGTGACGGTGGGAACGGCGGCACGGAGGTCGCCGTTCCCACCGTCACGGCGCTCAGGCCGGTGTGCCGGTGACGGTGAGGTTGCGCAGTCGGCCCACGTTGTCGAACGAGCCGAAGCCCACCCGCCCGGAACCGAAGGTGGTGTCCACCGCGGTCATCAGCGGATCCCGGTGCCCGTCGAGGTAGACCGCGATCTCGCCGGTGGCCGGCAGGTGCACCACCCGGACGCGGTGCCAGTCGGCGTCGGTGATCGCCGGGTTGGCGCCGCGGGACCGGCCGTTCCACTGGTGGTCGATACGCTCCCGATCGGCGTTGTTGACCTTGAAGATGCCGTTGTGCGGGTAGATCGTGTTGTCGGTCGAGAGGTGCGCGTAGTAGAACTCGGTGTCCGAGCGCCAGCCGAAGACGATGATGACGTCCCGGTTGGTGACCTCCACCGGTGTGTCGAGTCGTACCCGGGCGTCGATCTGCACGGACGACCAGGTGGGGCCCGCGGTCAGCACGGCGTACTCGAACGGCCGGCGTGGACCCGGTCGGCTCTCCCCGGCCTCGGCGAGGATGACCTGGTCGTGGGTGAACTGCCACTTGGTCGGCGTCACCGGCGCCCAGTTCGCGGCCCCGGCGGTACGGCGCAGGGTGGTGTCCCCGACGTCGCCGCTGGCGAACTCCCTCGTCCCGCTCACCTTCCAGATCTTGCCGTTGGCCTTGGCGACGACATAGAGCTCGCCGGCGGCGTCGGTGCCGAAGCGCAGGTCCACCCGGTTGGGGTCGCCGGGAGCGCCGGGGCCGGAGAGGTCCCGCATCCGCACCGGGCTGCCCGCGGTGTCGAAGAGCGCGAGTTGGTGGATCGGGGCCAGTCCCCGGCCCCGGCGCATCTCGTTCGCCTCGGTGTAGAGGACCCGGCCGTCGACCAGGTCGCCGAAGACGTACTTGCCGCGCAGCGCGGGCAGCGCCCGTCCCCGGTAGACGAACCCGCCGGCCACCGCGACGCCGACGTCCGCGGTGCAGTTCCAGTCCGCGGCGGGGTCGTGGTCGTATGCGGCGACCGGGTACGTGTAGCCGTACTTCTCGTCGTCGGCGGGCAGCGGAAACAGCCGGTCGCAGGGGTTCGTGGCCGTTCTGTCGAACACGAACGACCCCTCGCGCTCGCTCCAGCCGAAGTTGTCGCCCGCGCGGACCTCGTAGATGGCCTCGACGGCGTGTTCACCGATGTGCCCGAGGTACATCCGGCCGGTGGCCCGGTCCCAGCTGAACCGGTGCGGGTCGCGGAAGCCCACGGCGTAGATCTCGCCGAGTGCTCCGGCGCGACCGACGAACGGGTTGGTGGGGGGAATGCCGTACCGTCCGTTGGCCGAGGTGGTGCCCCGGGGGTCGATCCGCAGCAGCTTGCCGTGCGGCAGGCCGAGGTTCTGCGGGTCGTGTTGCGCGCGCCCAGGCCACCGTCGCCGACCGCGAGGTACAGCAGGCCGTAGTCGCGGTCGTGGCGTTTCGCGGTCGGGTTGAAGTTGATTTCCTGGATGCCGTGCACCTGGCCGCCGAAGCCGATGCGCAACACCTCCCGACGCGTACCGGCGAACGTGTCGGCGGACGGATCGGTGGCCGTCCACTCGGTGATGACCCCGTGGTAGACGGTGCCGGGCTGGGCGTAGTCCGGTGCGGTGGTCGTCGCCGACGCCAACTCGGTGTGGATGGTGTAGAAGCGACCGTTGGTGCCGAACTCCGGGTGGAAGGCGACGTACCCGAAGCCCTGGCCGAGACCACGGCCGGAGAAGAACTGCGGCGCGAACGTCGCCGCCACGTCCAGGTAGACGTGTGGCACGCCGTCCTCGACCAGGTAGAGGCTGCCGTTGAGGTCGGGCACCGCCCGTCGGCCGGAGCCGTCGGGCAGCTCCATGATGGTGTTGATCCGGGCGGTACGCATGAGCCGCTGATCGGTCGGCGCCGGTGTGGGGTACGACTGCGGGAAGCTGGCGTACTCGCTGAGGACCAGCCCGAGTCGGGACTGGATCGGCATCTCGGGGATCGGGTCGTACACCGCGTCGGCGGCTCGCGCGGGTGTGGCGACCAGGGTGGACAGGACCAGCACGAGGGTGGTGAGGCCGGCTCTCAGGGCGGGCCGGCGGACTGCGCCGGCGCGGTGCAGGGTGCGCACGCGTGTCTCCTTCTCGGTGGGACGGTGCCGAGGGGTGGTCAGCGGGCCAGGTGGCGGTACTGCCTCCGCACGTCGTTCGCGGAGACCACACTGTCGAGGAACATCAGGCCGTCCATGCGGCAGTCGCACGGGTTGCGCTCCAGGGTGTCCTGGGGGAAGCTCCCGCCGATCTTGATGCCCCGGGGGTCCGAGGCGGTGGTCACGTGCGGGCCAGGCCCCGACACGAGCCACGGGTCGTCGGTACGGGTGTAGAAGCCGTCCACCGGTTCGCCGTTGCGGTAGAGGGCGAGAGCGCCGGTGCCGAAGTCGAAGGTGGCGGCCAGGTGCACCCACTCCCCCGCCGGCAGCAGCTCCCGCCAGTCCCGGTTCGCGGCGAAGGTCTGGGAGTCTCCGCCGTCGAGGCGTCGGCCGAGCGCGACGAGGCGCAGCTCCCCGTCGACGTCGATCAGCTCCAGCAGGGCGCGGACTCCGTGGCCGTCGGAGTCGCCGGTCAGCACTCCGGCCAGCCCGATCGCGTTGTACCGGTCGTTCGGGTCGGCGGTGGTGGAGTTGGGCAGCGGACTGTCCATGTTCAGCTTGAACCAGCCCATCACGGTGGTGCCGCCGGTGGCGCTGAAGGCGCGCAACGTCCGTACTCCGCTGGCCGACCAGGTGCCGGCCTTCCAGTCGTCGTTGCCGGTGACCGCGGGATCGACCTGCCGGGTCTGCACCGCGTTGCGGCTGCCCCGGTAGGCGCGGTCGGGCACCCGCATGGCGGCGCCGCCGTTGATCAACTCGATCTCGGTGCCGGAGCGGCCCTGGTCGCGTTCCAGCGCGGGGTCGCCGGGCACCGGATGGTCGAAGTCGTACGCGGCGACCAGGTGCGCGCGCAGGGCGGGGTGGACGTCGTGCGAGATGCTTTGATCCGCCTGCGCCGGCGGGGCGCCGGCGCCGGTCAGCGCGCCGATCGCCAGCAGGGAGACGGTGGCGACGGCGGCTCGTCTGGCCCTGGACATCGTATTCACCTCGTTTCGCGGCACGGCGGTGCCGGCTACGTAAGCGCTTACGTAAGCGCTTACGTACCCTAGGCTTCGATGAACGTCACTGGCAATAGATCGTGTGACATGGATGTTTTCGGGAGTTGCGGATGCCCAGGGCCAGCAAGCGGCCGCGCCTCGTGGACGTGGCCGAACACGCCGCCGTGTCGCTGGCGACCGCCTCCCGCGCCCTCGCCGGCCGGGACGGCGTCAGCGCCGAGGTGGCCGACCGGATCCGACAGGTCGCCCGCGAACTCGGCTACGTCGCCAACCCGTACGCCCGCACCCTGGCCGGGGGCGCCAGCTCCACGGTCGGGTTGATCGTCCACCAGGTCGACGACCCGTACTTCTCCGAGATCGCCGCCGGCGTCATCCAACTCGCGGCCGAACAGGGGCTGCTGGTGCAGATCTGCCAGTCCGGCCGGAACCCCGGCTACGAGCTGCAACAGCTGCGCCACCTCATGGCCCAGCGGGTCGGCATCATCCTGATCAGCGGCTCGGGATACGACGACCCACGGGTGGAGGCCGAGGCCCGGGCCGAGCTGGCGGCGTTCCAGGAACACGGCGGCCGGGTCGCCGCCATCGGGCGGCACGCGCTCGGCGTCGACGCCGTCCTACCGGACAACGAGTCCGGCGGCTTCGCCCTCGCCCAACACCTGATGGACCTCGGCCACCGACGGATCGCGGTCGCCGCCGGCAGCGCCGGTCTCACCACGGTCGCGGACCGGCTCGCCGGTGTGTCGTCGGCCGTACGGCTGCGCGGGCCGCACGCCGCCGACCTGGCCGTCGTGCACAGCGACTTCACCCGGGGTGGCGGGCGCGCGGCCACCGAGCAGATCCTCAACGAGCACCCGGACACCACCGCGATCGTCGCGCTCAACGACGCCATGGCGATCGGCGTGCTGTCGACGCTGCGGTCCCGCCGCGTGCCGGTACCCGCGCGGATGTCGGTCGTCGGCTTCGACGACGTCTCCGTGGCGGCCGACCTCGCCCCCAGCCTCACCACCATCCGGCTGCCGATGACCGAGATGGGCCGAACGGCGCTCACCCTCGCCCTCAAACCCCGCTCGACGCGCCCCCGACGCCGCCCCACCGGGCATCTGTTGGTCGTCCGCGACTCGACCGGGCCCGCGCCGACGACCTGACCGGCAGCGGCAATGCCACACCGCGACGGCTCGACTTCTGGCACGGTCGAGGGGGTCCACCCCACCCCGTGACTGGTCAGGAGAGGCCATGGCCGAGATCGCTGTACGGCACCGCACGGTCGAGGTCGACGGCATCACGATCTTCTACCGGGAGGCCGGCGCCGCCGACGCGCCGGTGGTGCTGCTGCCGCACGGCTATCCGTCCTCGTCGTTCCAGTTCCGCCACCTGCTGCCCGCGCTGTCCGACCGCTGGCGTGCCATCGCACCCGACTACCCCGGCTTCGGCTACAGCGACCTGCCCGACCCCGACCGGTACGCGTTCACCTTCGACGCCCACGCCGACCTGCTCCAGCGCTTCGTCGAGACGCTGGGACTGACCCGCTACGTGATCTACCTCCAGGACTACGGCAGCCAGTTCGGGCTGCGCCTGGCGATGGCCGCACCGCAGCGGGTCGCCGGTCTCGTCATCCAGAACGGCGACATCTACCCCGACCAGCACGGACCCAAATACGAGCCACTGAAGCGGTTCTGGCGCGAGCCGACCGACGAGGGCCGGGCACAGCTGGCCACGGCGATCAGCGAGGAGGGCTTCCGGCGCGAGTTCCTGGGCGAACTGCCGGACCGGCTGACCGACCGGGTGAGCCCCGACCTGTGGCGGCTCAGCGGCGCGCTGGTCGCCGATCCACGGCGGCGCGACGCCTGGCTGCGGCTGCTCGCCGACCAGGGCAGCACCGTCGCCTGGTTCCCCCGCCAGCAGGAGTACCTGCGGACCCACCGGCCGCCCACCCTGATCGTGTGGGGGCCGCACGACGGGTACATGCCCGAGGGCGCGGCCCGCGCCTACCTGCGGGACCTGCCCGACGCCGACCTGCACCTGCTCGACGGCGGGCACTGGCTGCTCGAGACGCACCTCGACGAGGTCGTCCGGCTGGTCCGCGGCTTCCTCGGCCGCCTGGAGCCCTGAACGGTCGCTCGGCGCTCAGACCGCCAGGGCCGCCCGGACCTCCGGTTCCGCGGTGACAGATCGCCTCGACCCGGCATGCCGACGCGACCGGCCCACAGCGCCGACCCACGCCGCCCGACGCGGCTCACTCCACCTTGGTGAGGAGCGGCTTACCCTTCTCGACGACGTACGTGGCCAGTTCGACGGCGACGCCGTTGCCGACATTGCGTGCCTGGTGGTGGACGCCGTACGGCACGGTGAGCGCGTCACCGGCGTTGCACACCACCGGTGGCTGGCCCTCGATCGTGTACTCCAGGGATCCCTGGAGAACGCAGATGATCTCTTCACCGGGATGGAAGTGCTTGAACGGCGGTGAGTCCGGCGTGAATTCCACGCGGCTCTGGATGACCTCGCGGCCGGGGATGCTGAGATCGTGTCGCTGGAGGTCGACACGCCACAGTCCGGGCGCTCCCTCGACCGCTGTCGGACTGATGCCCTCGGGTCGACCCCCACCACTCATCACGGCCTCCTGTGAGCCGTCGTACGAACGGCGGTCGCTCCGGTTGGCACATCCTCTCGAGGATAGGAGCCCGCCGACCCGTCAGGTGCCAGGATGCGCGAAGAATGGCCTCATCGAGAGTGGCGCACGGCCCGCCAGGCGGATGTCCGTAGTAGCCGACGTCTGCCCGGCCCGGATCCGCGTCGGCTTCGACCACGGCACGGGCACCCGGCGTCCTGCCTCGCCGGCCACCGGCGCGGGCTGGTCGCGTTGCGTGGGCACCCATACTCGATGCGTGACCGATGGAAGCACCGCTTTCTCACTCGTCGTGGCCCGAGCACTGGAGACCGCCGACTTCTCGATCCGACATCTCGCGCCAGGGGATCACCGGAAGCTCTACAACCTCGTCCGGGTCACGATGTCCACCATCGCGCCGGTCGACAGCTTCTACATCGCCTTCCTCCGCGACGAGCACATGCTGGTCATCCCCTACGTCTACGACGGGCACGAGCACGAGCACGCGGGCTTCCAGGCCTACGGCCCGGACGGCCTCACCGCGTGGATCAAGAAGAACGCGCGAGCGTACCGGTACGCGTCCGACCAGGGTCGCCTGCTTCACAAGGGCCACACCTTCGGTGACCACGATCGCCTTTCCAGCGACGCCGTCGTCGTCCCCCTGCTCGAGTCCGTCGACGGCGGGCAGCGGGTCGCCGGGCTCGCGTCGATACTGACCTACCAGCCCGACGCGTACGGCGACGAGGTCGTCCGGGCGTTCGAGTGGCTCGCCCGTCGGACGATGCGAGCCCTCGCTCGCGAGCGGGAGGACGCGCACGAGATGGCCGGGTTCGCCGATCGAGGCGAGCGAACCTCGCTCACCCACGGGTCCGTCCCCGGTGTCGTCGAGATGGTGAGCCATGCGTTGGGCTCCATGAAGGAGAAGATCACGTCGGTGGTCGATGGCCCGAGCGACGACGTCGAGTCCACCGATCGGGTCCTCCGCGATCTGTTGGAGCAGTGTGAGCGCCTCCAGACCGACATCGCCGAACTCCTGCTGATGCCCACCACCGAGGGTGGCGATCTGCTGATCACGCTCACGCCCCGAGAGCGCGAGATCGCCGGGCTCATCGCCGACGGCCTGACCAACGAACAGATCGCCACCCGCCTGGTCATCTCCGAGAAGACGACCAAGACACACGTCACTCGCATCCTCAAGAAGTTCGGCGTCCGACAACGATCAGCCGTCGCCGCCAAACTCCGGCCGTTCTGAACGAGCGGGGTACGACTTTGTCGCACCGGCCGCACGGGCACAGATACGCACCGGGTCAATAGCGCCGTTCCCGCCCTTTCTCCGAAGCTGAACAGGCCCCCATTCGCTGCACTGACCCCGGGGGTAGGACTGAGAGGAATCGGCGTGATGACAGTGCTCAGGAAGACCAGGATGCCGCATCGGCTCGTCGCCGCGCTCGCAACGACCGTGGCGCTGGTGGTGTCCGTCGCGACACCCGCCCAGGCCGACGGCACCAGCGGTGGGAGCAACTACTACGACGGCAAGGATCCGGTGGCCACCGGCTGCAACGTCAACGCCGGACAGATCGCCGCGCGGCCGATCGCCGACCGCGACACCGGTCAGCAGGTCGCCACCATCCAGATCTTCTACTCCTGGTCCTGCCAGTCCAACTGGATCCGGGTGACCGGAAACCCGTACGGCGGCAACACCACCAAGTACATCTCCTCGTCCTTGGGTGGCTGGAACAGTGAGTGGGATGCCGGATACGGGTCGAGTTATTCGATGATGGTGTACGCGCCAGGGACGACGCAGATCAACGGCGAGGTGACCCTGTGGGAACCGGGGATCAACGAGTACAACTGGAAGGCGATCGGCACCTTCTCTCTGTGATCCCGCGCTGACGTCGCCCATCCCCGGCCCGCGCGACGGGCGGCCGGCGGTGTCCGGTCGATCGCGGACCGCACCGCCGGCCGGCACTCCAGAAGGGACCGTGCGGTCCGCATCGGGCCGCCGGTGCCCATTTCGCCTCCGGAACGCACGGGGGATGATCGCCGGATGACGGCGACGAGGGGTACCCGCGCACTGCTCGGTGGTGTGTTCCTGGCGGTGGCCACGGTCGGGGCGTGGCTGCTCTGGCTGGGCCGGGACACCGAGTACACGGCTGATGCGCAGACCGGCGCGACCAGCGGGCCGTACGAGCCGTGGCAGGTGGTCGGCTGCGTGGTGACGCTCGTACTGCTGGCGGCGCTCGCCGGTACACGCCTCAGTCCGTGGGTGGTGGCGCCGGCGATGACGGTGGCCTTCACGGCGGCCTGGTCGTGGCGGGCCGCGTCGACCGACGACAGCGGGTTGTGGGCGGTCGGGGCGGTTCTGGTGCTGGTCGGGATGGCGGCCGGCAGCACGGTGGTAAGTCTCGCTGCGGCCCGGGTCGGCCGGCGGATGGCCGGCGACCCGGCTAGGCGCGGCGTCCACCGCCGCGGGTCGGCCCAGTCAGCGGGCCGCGGCGGGCTCCGGCGCCGGCGACCCGGCGAAGGGGATGTCGACGTGGTCGGCCCTTCCTGGCTGGCCGTCGGGGTGCCGCCACAGTCCGCGGTCGCGCAGGATCGGCAGCACACCTTCGCCGAACCAGTACGCCTCCTCCAGGTGGGGATAGCCGGAGAGGATGAACTCGTCGATGCCGAGCGCGTGGTACTCGGCGATCCGGTCGGCGATCTCACTGTGGCTGCCGACGAGGGCGGTGCCGGCCCCGCCCCGGACCAGCCCGACGCCGGCCCACAGGTTCGGCGCGACCTCCAGTCGGTCGACGGAGCCGCCGTGCAGGTCGAGCATCCGGCGTTGC
The DNA here is from genome assembly GCF_016802865.1 of Micromonospora parastrephiae. Lineage (GTDB taxonomy): Bacteria > Actinomycetota > Actinomycetes > Mycobacteriales > Micromonosporaceae > Micromonospora > Micromonospora parastrephiae. The sequence goes on from NZ_JAEVHM010000014.1 coordinate 17,686, forward strand.
CCCTCGGACTCGCTGCGGCGCAGCCCGTCCTGTACCGCCCGGATGTCGGCCTCGGCGATGCCGTCGAGCAGGCGGCGAGCCTGTGTCCACGCCTGTTCGGCGGTGTCCCGGGCGATGACGTGCAGCCGGATGCCGAAACGCAGCTCCCGCCCGGCGTCGGTGGCCAGCGCGCGGACCCGGTCCAGCTTGTCGGCGACATGGGCCGGCGGCTCGCCCCAGGTGAGGTAGACGTCGCTGTGCCGCACCGCCACCGGCAGGGCGGCGGCGGACGAGCCACCGAAGTAGACCGGCGGCACGGGGTCGGGCAGCCGGTGCAGCCGCGCCTGCTCGACGCGCAGGTGGGTTCCGGTGTGGTCGACCGTCTCACCCCGCCACAGCGCGCGTACCACGTGGAGGAACTCGTCGGAGCGCGCGTACCGGGCGTCCTTGTCCAGGAAGTCGCCGTAGGCGCGCTGCTCCTGCGACTCGCCGCCGGTGACCACGTTGAGCAGCAGGCGGCCCCGGGACAGCCGCTGGAAGGTCGAGGCCATCTGGGCGGCGAGGGTGGGCGCCAGCAGCCCCGGTCGGAAGGCGACCAGGAACCTGAGGCGTTCGGTCACCTCGGTGAGCATCGCCGTGCTCAGCCAGGCGTCCTCGCACCAGGCACCGGTCGGGGTGAGCGCGCCGACGAAGCCGAGCTGCTCGGCGGTGCGGGCGATCTGCCCCAGGTAGGCCACGCTGGCCGGGCGGGCGCCGCCGGCGGCACCGGTCGGTACGCCGTGTCCGCCGCCGACGACGTCCCGGCTGTCGCCGTTGGTGGGCAGGAACCAGTGGAAAGTGAGGGTCATGGTGGCTCTTTCCTCCAGTGCGCGGCGGGAGCGGGGTGCGGTCGGCGCACGCGGCGAGGCGGGCACCTCCTGAGGGGTGGGACGATCCCGCCGACAGCCTACCCATAAAACCTATCGGGTTAGTAGGCTACCGCCCACGCACTCACGCCGGTCGGAGCGGCCCGGCACGCCTGTCCAACCCAAGGAGCCGTCATGCGTACCCCCTCGATCAGCCCTCCCCCGTACCGCCGTCGTCTGGCCACGGCCGTGCTGGCGGGTGCTCGGCCTGCTCGTCTACGCGCTGCTCGGGCTGATATCCGACCTTGCCTTGCGCGTCCTGGAGAGGAGGATGTTGACATGGCGTCGCGGACTGCGGGCCACCTGAACGGCACGACGCCGGTGCTGACCGCCCACGCGGTGCGCCGGGCGTTCGGGCCGACGGTCGTGCTGGCCGGTGTCGACCTGACCATCGCACGCGGCGAGGTCGTCGCCCTGCTGGGCGGCAGCGGTTCCGGCAAGAGCACCCTCCTGCGGATCCTCGCCGGGCTGGACGGCGAGGCCAACGGGACCAGCGTCGTGCACGGCACCGCCGCCGTGGTCTTCCAGGAACACCGGCTGCTGCCCTGGAAACGGGTGGCGGACAACGTCGGGCTGGGACTGTCCGGCGCGGACGCCGCCGGGCGGATCCGGCGGGCGCTCGCCGAGGTCGGGCTCGCCGAGCGGCACCGCGCCTGGCCGGCCGAGTTGTCCGGCGGGCAGGCGCAACGCGTGGCCGTCGCGCGGGCGCTGGTCCGCGAACCGGACCTGCTGCTGCTCGACGAACCGTTCGGCGCCCTCGACGCGCTGACCAGACTGCGGATGCAGATCCTGCTGCGCCGGCTGCGCGCCGAGCACGGCTTCGCCGCCCTGCTGGTCACCCACGACGTGGAGGAGGCGCTGCTGCTCGCCGACCGGATCCTGCTCCTCGACGAGGGCCGCATCGCCGCGGACCTGCCCGTCGACCTGGCTCCCACCCGTACGCCGGACGATCCGGCCTTCGGCGCGCTGCGCCGCCACCTGCTCGACCGACTCGGCGTTCCCACCACCTGACGAGCGGAGACGCGACGACCCGCTGGACCCCCGACCCCACGTTCTACCCCTCCCCCCGCGAGGCGGTGACCGCACCGGCGGAGAAGCTCGCCTACGTGGCGGCCTTCGACCGTACGGCCAGCCGTCCGGACGCCATCGTGGTGCTGGACACCGACCCCGACTCCCCCGACTACGGCCGGGTCGTCGGCTGGACCGACCTGCCCTACGTCGGCGACGAGTTGCACCACTTCGGCTGGAACGCGTGCAGCAGCGCGCTCTGCCCGACCGCCCCGCACCCGCACGTCGAGCGTCGCTACCTGATCGTGCCCGGCCTGCGGTCGTCGCGGATCCATGTCATCGACACGCAGCCCGACCCACGCCAGCCGCAGATCGTCAAGGTCATCGGCCCGGAGGAGCTGGCGAAGCGGGCCGGCTACTCCCGGCCGCACACCGTGCACTGTGGCCCGGACGGCATCTACCTCTCCGCTCTCGGTGGCGCGGACGGCGCGGAGGGGCCGGGAGGCATCGCCGTCCTCGACCACACCACGTTCGAGGTACGCGGGGCGTGGGAGGCCGATCGGGGACCGCAGTTCCTGGCGTACGACCTGTGGTGGCATCTCACCCAGGACGTGCTGGTCACCAGCGAGTGGGGCACCCCGTCGATGATCGAGGACGGCATCATCGGTGAGCTGCTGCTGGGCCGACGCTACGGCCACGCCATCCACTTCTGGGACCTCGCGAAACGCCACCACCTGCAACGGGTGGACCTGGGCGACGCGTACCAGATGCCGCTGGAGCTACGCCCGGCGCACGACCCGTCGAAGTCCTACGGGTTCGTCGGAGTCGTGATCAGCGTCGAGGACCTGTCCGCCTCGGTCTGGTTGTGGCACCGGGACGGCGACGCCTGGGCGGTCACCAAGGTGATCGACATCCCGGCCGAACCGGCCGACCCGGCGGATCTGCCCGACCTGCTCAAACCGTTCGGAGCGGTGCCGCCGCTGGTGACCGACATCGACCTGTCGGTCGACGACCGATTCCTCTACGTCTCCTGCTGGGGCACCGGCGAGCTGCGCCAGTACGACATCAGCGACCCCCTGCACCCGGTGCAGACGGGCTCGGTGCGCCTCGGCGGGGTCGTCCGTCGTACGGCGCACCCGTCCGCCCCGGACGAGGCGTTGGCCGGTGGCCCGCAGATGGTCGAGGTGAGCCGGGACGGCCGACGGGTCTACGTCAGCAACTCGCTCTACGGCGCGTGGGACGACCAGTTCTACCCGGACGGGGTGGGCGCCTGGCTGGCCAAGCTCGACGTGGACGTCGAGGCCGGTGGGCTCACCCCCGATGAGAGGTTCTTCCGCATCTCGCGTCGGTCGGGATCGTTGCCGCGCTGGTGACGGCGACCCGGTCGGTGACGGCCAGCACCGCCCTGGCGGTGGTCGGCGGCGTGCTGCTGGTCGCCTTCGGGCTGTGGCGGCTGCTCTCGGAACGGCACTTCCGCTGGGCCGGGATGCGGCTGTCCTCGGCGCAGCTCACCGGCTGGTCGTTCCTCATGTCCTCGGCGCACGGCGCGGGGCTGATGCTGCTGCCGCTGCTGGTGGCCGAGCCGGTGCCCGGGGGCCACTCCGGTCACCTTGCCGCCGCGCCGATGGGTGCGCTGCCCGGGCTCGCCGCGGCCGGGGTGCACACCCTCGCGATGCTCGGCACCGCCCTGGTCGTGGCGATGCTGGTCTACCAGGTGCTCGGCGTCGGGGTGCTGCGTCGGGCGTGGTTCAACGTCGACCGGCTCTGGGCCGGGGTGCTGGTGACCGCCGGACTGGTCACGCTGCTGCGCGCGTGACCGCCCATCGTGGACGGAGAAGAATTGTGATCTGATGCCCACATGATCACTCCGACTCCCCTCATGCGCCTGGTGGCCGGCGTGTGGGGGTTCAAGACCCTCGCTGTGGGCGTCGAACTCGGCCTGTTCACGCGGCTCGCCGGTGGTCGGACGATGACCGTCGAGCAGGCCGCCGCCGAGCTCGGTCTGGCCGACCGCCCGGCGGACCTGCTGCTGGCCGCCAGCGCCTCGCTCGGCCTGCTGGAGAAGGCCGGCGACGGCTACCGCAACTCCGAGTTGGCCGAGCAGTTCCTTGTCGAAGGCAGCCCGTACTACTTCGGCGCTCAGGTCCGCTACTCCGACCTGCGCACCTATCTGCCCTGGCATCGCATCGGTGAGGCGCTACGCACCGACCGGCCGCTGACCTGGGATCCGCAGGCGCAGCAGTCGATGTTCGACACCACGGATCCGGAGATGCTGGCGCAGTTCTGGGACGCCATGTACTCCACGTCCAGCTTCACCGCCGCCGCGTTGGCGGAGGTGTACGACTTCTCGGCGCACCGTCGGCTCCTCGACGTCGGCGGCGGGGCCGGCGCCTTCCCGATCGAGTTCTGCCACCGCCTGCCCGACCTGCGGGCGACCGTGCTGGACCTGCCGCACGTCTGTGTACGGGCGCGGGAGCGCATCGCGGAGGCCGAGCTGAGCGGTCGGATCGACGCGGTGGCCGGCGACTTCCTGGCCGACCCGGCGCTGCCGGACGGGCACGACGTGATCCTGCTCAGCATGATCCTGCACGACTGGGACGAGCCGACGAACCGGGCGCTGCTGGCCCGGTGCCACGCGGCGCTGCCGCCCGGCGGGGCGATCGTCATCTGCGAACTGCTGCTCAACGATGAGCGCACCGGCCCGCCGGAGGCGGCCCTGATGGGCATGAACATGCTGGTCGAGACGGAGGGCGGCCGGAACTACTCGGGCGCCGAGTACGCCGCCTGGCTCACCGACGCCGGTTTCGTGGACGTGCGGACGGTGCCGTTCGACGCGCCCGGCGCCAACGGCGCGGTGCTGGCCCGCCGGCCCTGACCTCGGACGACACCCGGCCCCGGTGCGAACCGCGGGCCGGGTGTCGCGGCGCCGGGCGGCGCTGGCGTCCGATCGGCTACCGGGACGGTTCAGGCGCGAGCGTTGGCCGGCTGCTTCATGAAGTCCATGATCGCCTTGTTGACGTCGTCGGCGTTGGTCCACGGGAGACCGTGCGGCGCGCCCTTGAGCGTGATGAGCTGGCCCGTCGGCATCATCGGCGCGAGCCGCTGGCCGGTCACCGGATAGGGCAGCACGTTGTCCTTGTCGCCCTGCACGATCAGCAGCGGCACGTCGACCTTCGGCAGGTCGGGCCGGAAGTCCTCCTGCCAGGCGTCCACGCTGTCATGGGTGCCCTTGGCCGAGGCCATTGCGCCGATTTGCCAGTGCGCCCGGTACGCCTCTTCGCTGACCAGCTTGCCCTTGTTCTCGCTGTAGTTGAAGAACGCGTCGCAGAACTGGGTGAGGTAGGCGAAGCGATCCTTGATGATGGCCTGCTGGAAACCCTTGAAGAGGCTCGTGTCGACGCCCTCCGGGTTGTCCTTGGCCTTGGCCAGCATCGGCTGCAGCGGGCTGAGCACCACGGCCCGGCTGACTCGCTGGGAGCCGTAGTTGCCCAGGTAGCGGATCACCTCGCCGGTGCCCATCGAGTGACCGATCAGGGTCACCTCGTTCAAATTCAGTTCGGTCATCAGCACGTCGAGGTCCGCGGCGAACGTGTTGTAGTCGTACCCGAACGTCGGCTGGGCGGAGTTGCCGAAGCCGCGCCGATCGTAGGTGATCGTCCGGTATCCGGCGTTGAGCAGCTGTGTGGTCACCTTTTCCCAGGTCGCGCCGTTGAACGGGAAACCGTGGATCAGCACCACCGGTTTACCGGATCCGTGGTCCTCGTAGTACAGGTCGATGGGCGCGGAGTTTTCGGTACCCACGGTGATGAAAGGCATGTTCGTCTCCTGCTCCGGTTCGGGCTGTCGGACGCCGTCGCTTTCCCGGGGGGACGGTGGATATGCCGGCCGCCGACAGCGCCCGCCCGGGTCGACGGTCGACGGCACAAGCGGTCCATCCCATCGACATTTATCGACGCTCTCGCTAGGGTTGCCGGTAGGAAAGTTTCGCGCGTACGGGAGGTGGGCATGCCTCGACGAATCCGCACGGGGGTCGCCGCGTTGGCGGTCGGAGCGGCCACGGCCGCGCTGGGCGCCACGCCGGCCCACGCCGACCCGGTGGTGCCACGGCACGCCATCGTGGTCTGCCAGAGCGCAAGCTTCTACGCCAACTACGACTCCGCCGGTGGCCCCACCGGCCTCAAGCGCACCCTCGCCTACGGCAACAGGATCGGCCACACACCGGGCGCGCACCCGGTCTACAACGGGTGGGCCGCGTCGTTCGACTTCGGCCCCAACGACTGGGGCTACCTGCGCGCCGAGTGCATCGGCGGGTACGACTCATGGTGAGCCGACGCCGCACCCGGGCGACGGCCGCCCTGCTGGCCGGGATCGTCGCCGCGACACTCGCCATGCCTTCCCCGGCCCAGGCCGCCAACGGCACGATCGGCCAACGGGAGACGGTGTGCGCGAGCGACCTGTTCGTCCGCACCCAGCCCAACGGCGCCTGGATGGGCACCCTCTACCAGGGCCAGACATTCCTCGTCGAAGGTCCCCGCAGCGGCGGCTACGTCTATGGCTTCGCCTACGGGCACATCAACCGCCGCGGCTGGGTGCAGGACGGCTGGTTCTGTTGACCGTGCCCGCTGGCGCCACGAAACGGCGGGACAGGGCTGTACCGATCGGGCCGCGACGGCCTAACCTCGGGTCGTGAGCCTTCCGCCCCGGCTGCGGGCCGTCAGTGACCTGCACGTCAGCTACCCGGAGAACCGCTCGTTCGTCCAGGAGCTGCGCCCGGACCACGACGACGACTGGCTGCTGGTGGCCGGCGACGTGGGCGAGCGGTACGCCGACATCGAGTGGGCGCTCGCACTGCTGAGCAGCCGGTTCGCGAAGGTCGTCTGGGCGCCGGGCAACCACGAGCTGTGGACGCCCCCGGGCGACCCGGTGCCTCTGCGCGGTGAGGCCCGCTACCGCGAACTGGTAGGGCTGTGCCGGCGGCTGGGGGTCGTCACCCCGGAGGATCCGTATCCGGTGTGGGACGGCGTGGGCGGTCCGGCCACGATCGCTCCGCTCTTCGTGCTGTACGACTACACGTTCCGGGTGCCGCAGGCGCGCACCAAGCAGGAGTCACTGGACCTGGCGTACGAGGCCGGGGTGGTGTGCACCGACGAGGCGCTGCTGCACCCCGACCCGTACCCGAGCCGTGAGGCGTGGTGCGCCGCCCGGGTCACGGAGACCGAGCGCCGGTTGGCCGAGCGGGACCCGGCGCTGCCGACGGTGCTGGTCAACCACTACCCGCTGGTACGGGAACCCACCGACATCCTGCGGTACCCGCTCTTCGCCCAGTGGTGCGGCACCGTGCGCACCAGCGACTGGCATCTACGGTTCGGGGCGGCCACCGTGGTCTACGGGCACCTGCACATCCCCCGCACCACGTTCCACGACGGGGTGCGCTTCGAGGAGGTCTCCCTCGGCTACCCGCGGGAGTGGCGGCGGCGCGGGCCAGTACCCGACCCGGTGCGCACCATCCATCCGGCGGACGACGCGCGCCGGCGCTCGTCCGTCAGCGGGTGAGGCCGACCAACGTGGCCAGACGCGCCACGCCGGCCGGTGCCGGCTGCGCGCGCGCAACATCGGCGATCACGGTACGCGCCAACGGCCGGCACCGGACCTCGGCCGGCGCGATGCTGTCCGCGTCGACCAGGGCGCGTGCCGCCCCGCGCAGGTCACCCACCTGGAGGTACGCCCGCGCGACGTCGATCAGGTGCGCGCCCCGATACTCGGCCGGCAACCGCTGCCAGCCCTCCCGCCGCACCGTAGTCGAGTGCCGTCGTAGCGCCTCGGCGGCGTCACCCCGTTGCGCCGCCACCAACGCCCGCGCCACCTCGACGGCGACCGGCCCGAAGCTGGTGTGGTGCTGGTCGTCGTACCCCCGAAGGTTGGCGGCGACTCCCGCGGCCCGGTCGGTCAGCTCATCGGCGCGGCGGCTCTCGCCGCAGCCGGCAGCGGCCAATGCCGCCTGGAGCAGCAGCGTCCCACCCACCGCCCACTCCCGAAGATCGCCCTGACCCCGATGACCACCTCCTCCCCCGTGATCGCCCTCACCCCGGTGATCAAGAGGTTTGGGGGCGGTTTGATCTCCAAAAGTCCCGCTAACCTCTTGATCATCGGGGTGGGACGAGAGTGGAAGGACGCGGTCGGCGGCGGGGAGCAGCGCGGCCAGGGCCAGGTGGTCCTGACCTTGCGCACGCAGTGCTTGGCCTACCGAGATGGCTGCTGTCGCCGCGAGCACCGGGTCCCCACCCGCTACGGCCATCGCCCGATCGGCACTCAGCCACCCGAGGTCGGCCTCGTCGAGCTTGACCAGCAGCGATGAGGTGATCCGGTACGCCTGCACCAGCAACTCCGCCGACCACGCGCCCTGGGCGGCGTTGAGCAGGCCCGGCAAGAGGCGCACCAACTGCCCGTAGTGCGCGTGCTGGTAGGTCAACCAGGCATGCCCAACCTGCCGTCTCAACTCGTCCGTCGGCGGTGGAGCCTGCGGGATGTCGTAGCGGGCGAGAGCGGCCCGGATGCCGTCGACCCCGTCTGTCGTGCCGGCAGGTGTGCTGCGCTGCTGGCCGAGCAGCACCTCGGGGTCGACCCGGAGGACGTGGGCCAGCTCCTGGATCACCGAGTACCGGTCCAGAGTGCGGGCGCCCCGCTCGATCTTGTCCACCCAGGACTTCGACCTGCGCAGCCGGTCGGCGAGCATCTGCTGGGTCATCGACCGCCGCACCCGCCAGTTCGCCACGCGGCGGCCGATAGGAATGTCATCGCTGGTCACGCCGCCACCGCCGGTCCGGGACCGCGCGAGTCGTGTCCTCCACGGGTACGCGCTCCGCCTCGGCCTGGGCGAGCAGGCGCTGTTTGGCAGCCTCCCGCTCGGCCACCTCTGACTGTTCACCTTTGCTCGCCGGCTCGTCGCCTCGCCCGGTTCGTCTGCCGCTCATCCCCCACCTCACGGATCGGGGCGCGACGTGCACGTGAAGGAGTTGGCAGTCGCACCCGGCACGCTAAGACCTGCTGGCAGGTCCTTGAGCGATACCTAGGTGACAGCCTGTGACGATCATTGGCCACGATCCAGACGGATCGCGTCCGCTACTGTCCTCCGAGGTGTCCGCCTGCGGCGGCGGACAGGTCGGCGGACAGCTCCAGGAACTCGTCCGCAGCGCGCGTCCTGTCCTTAACGGCGACGATCATGCGACCCAGCTCAGCGATACGGTCAACGGCGCGCTGCGACCGCGCCGAGCGCGCCAGAGCCACGGACCGACCCGCCGCGACCACAGCGTGCTCAAGCTCTCCGGCCTGCAGCAGCGCTTCCGTGAGCCAGCTGAGATACAACGAGGTCTCGCGTGGAGAGTCGTCGCCGTAGCGAGCAATCGCACCCTCTAGGATGGGCACCGCCCTAAGCGGACGGCGCAGCTCAGTCCACACGCGCCCAGCCATGACCTGAACCTCATCGTGGGTCAACCAGTACGCCCATGAAGGGGCGTCGTCCAGGTCGCAGCGCTGATAGACCTCCCCGACATCCCTTAGTGCTCGTTCGGCAAGATTCGCCTCACCCATTCGTGCGTGCGCCCAGGCAAGCCGCTCCAGCAGTAGGGCGTGTCCGGTGGCTTCGGTCGCGTGCCGGCCACCGACGTACGCCGATCGAGCCAAGGTGACTGCCTCGCGTCGGTCGCCAAGATTCGCCTCAAGATAGGATAGGCTGCTGAGGCAGTTGGCCGCACTGGCAGTGTCGCCACCAGCATGTGCAGCCCGCATCCCATTCAGATAATGCTGACGCGCTTCAGCGACCCGGCCAGAGTCCTCGGCGACGAAGCCCGCCAACTGACAGAGGTCAGCGATGACGACGAGCAGTCTCCGATTTACTGCTTCCCGATAGCTGCCCTCGCGAAGCAGGTCGGCGGTGGCGGCTAACTCGGCGGAGACCATTTTGTAGGTCTCTACACCGCCCACGTGGTCGTCCAGCCGTCGAAGCTGACGGACTCGATCTTCGATGCGAGCCACCGCCTCGTTCCCGACCCGCCGGCCCGCGCTCAGTTCATATCGCTGTGGTGGCTCGGTGATCAGCCATTGATGGGCCAACGCGGAAGCGTTCTCAGAGCTGGGCGTCCGCGTGACCAGCAGGTCGGCGAGCTGTTCCGCATCGCACCGCATCCCATCGGTGACCGCCCACTCCTTCTCAGCGCCAGGGACTACGGCAAGCGCAACCAGCATCCCGCCCGCTCCTAAAGCAGTATCCAAACGCTGCGCAGTGTTCAAGGTCGGCGTCTTCCGACCGCAAGCGAGGTCGTGGAGGTAGCTCTTGCTGTAGAAAGTCCTTCCAGCCAGCGCACGATAGCTTACTCCGCGACTCTTGATCAGTGTCCTGAGTTGTTCGGCGAAAGGCGAGGCGAATTCGGACATCACTGCTCCCGACGGGGCCGCGGTAGGCAACCGCCATTGCCGGCAATTGCCACTTCGGACAGTACATCGGCCGAGCCCCGCAGCGCAGCTCCTGGCCGTGGAGGCAGGTGCGGCCAACGGGTGTGGCAGACCGAGGCCGGGCAGGTGCAGCCGACAGTCAGCGGCCAGTCGCCTGAGGTGCGCCGGACGATCCAAGATTCCTCGGACGAACCGGAACGAGGGTTGGGCTCAGAGGACTCGGCCCGAGTCCGACGTGGACACCGAAATGGGGAGGCCCGATCGAGCAACCTAGTGCATGATCAGTGCATGGCCGCTGATCCCTACGATGGGTATGTTCAAGCACTGCTTGACCTGACCCTATCTACCGAGCATGACCTAGCGGCATCGGACGATGACGACGAATTCTTCCGGCTGATAGAGGATTCCGTCGCGGAGTTCGAAGATGACCTGCTAGGTCTTGCAGACCGCACATGGGAAAGCAGAGCAGGGCTAGAACGGAATCTCGGCGAGAAATTTTTTCTCGCCTTCAGGGCTCTAGACTCGATACTCGCAATCACTTACGCAGCGACTCGACTTCTGACTACAGGACGGTTTCAACATTCGAAGCGCCCTCCTCACCCGGTCCAATACGCAGCTTCGGCTCTACTTTCGAGATCAGTTGGCATCGGCCATGAGGTTTGCGCGATGCTGCGGGCTGGATTTCCTGGGGGTGAGTACGCACGCTGGCGGACGCTCTACGAGCTAGACGTAGTAGCAGCGGTCTTGAGGAAGGGGCCGCGCGGGACAGCGGCGAGATACATCAATCATCGGCATCCTCCACTCCGGAGCAAGGTCCGACGATATTCAGATCCTGTGCGCTTTGACGGTTAAGACCATAGGCGAAATTGCCGACTCGATTATCCACATGTGGAAGAGTTACGATCCATCTGCAAGCCTAAACGTGCTCGTCGGATTATTCGGTGAACTCAGTCTGACCCTGCAGCTCGACGCCTTGAGCAGTGCGCGCACCACTGGGACATCAAAAGCATCATGATGCGCCCAGCGAGTCCGATCAACGGTGTTCGAATTGCTGCCTTATGCCTTGCTGGGCCCCTTGGCCATCCCGTCGGCCTTCGTCCGCACATCCGTGGAGTGGATGATGCCTGCCCGGTCAAGGTGGAGCACCCCGCTGTCTGAACGACCTTGACCGGGCAAGGCCCGTGCGCTGCGCCCACTCACGGGGTGAGGGGCGACCGCCGGACGACGTCCGGCGGCCGCCCGAGCCTCGATCAGCTGGCGTAGACCTCCAGGGTCGACAGTTGCCCGGCCGGCCACCCCGTGTTGCCGGTGACGGTGATCCGCACGTAACGGGCCTGAGCCGCGCTGAACGTGAGCAACACCTGGTTGCCGGTAGCCGGGTCGAAGGTCCGTCCGGCCGCCGCGACGAGGGTGCCGAAGCTGCCCCCGTCGGTGCTCCCCTGCACGGCGATGGTCTGCGTCCGACTACCCCAGGCCGACGACGGCGGCAGCTTCAGCACCACCCGCCCGACCGTGCGGGTCGCGCCCAGGTCGACCTGGACCCACTGCGGGAACGCGCTGTTGGCGCTCTCCCAGTAGCTGTTCGGGTCACCGTCGACCACGTTGCCCGACGCGTAGCTCTGAACGTGGCTGCTCTCCGTGGTGGGTCGTCCCCGGGCGAGGTCCGCGTTGGCCGGCGCGTCGGTGGTGACGGTGACCGTGTTGGACGCGGCGGAGGTGTTGCCCGCGGCGTCGCGCGCGGTGACCGTGAAGGTGTACGAGGTGGACGCACTGAGCCCACTCACGGTTGCCGTGGTGCCGGTGACGGTGGCGACCACCGCGCCGCCCTGGCGCACCTGGTAGCCGGTCACCCCGGTGTCGTCGGTGGAGGCCGTCCACGCCAGCGACACGCTGGTCGCCGTCCGGCCGGTCACCGTGAGGCCGCCCGGCGCGGTCGGCGGGTTGTCCGGTGTGGTGCTCCCGGCGTACACCTCGACCTGGGCGAGCTGCGCGGCTGGCCAGCCGGTGTTGCCGGCGATGCTGAGCCGGATGTGGCGGGCCGTGGTGGTCGGTAGCGTGCGGGTGACGGCGTTACCCGTCGCCGGGTCGAAGGCGAACCCGGCGGCCGGGGCGATAGTGCTGAAGGAACCGCCGTCGACGCTGCCCTGCACGGTGATGGTTTGGGTACGCGCGCCCCAGCCGGCGGGCAGCCGCACCACGAGTTTGTTGACCTGATGGCTGGCGCCGAGGTCGACCTGCCACCAGTGCGGGAAGGATCCACCACCGCTCTCCCAGTAACTACTGGCGTTCGAGTCCACCGCGTTCGACGCCGGGAACCCGCCGCCCTGGCTGCTCGCCGAGGTGGGCCGGCCGGCGGCCAGGTTTCCGCCGGTGGGCGGGGGTGGGGTGCCGACCATCGGCGGCGTGGGACGCACCGCGGTGAGCGCGAGCTGACCCTTGAGCATCCGGCCGCCGTCGGCGGTGATGCGCAGGTAGTAGTCGGCGGAGCAGGCGACGCCGTCCTCGTCCAGGGCGCGGATGTTCGCGCGGCCGGGGTGGTGGCCTGGGTCTCGGACGTCTTGGCGATCTGGTTGCCCTCGTTGTACTCGTCGAACATGGACACGTAGAGGCCCTGGGAGCCGAGCCGGACCATGTTGTAGATGTGCCGCCAGTAGAAGTCGCCGTGCTTGCGGTGCCCCCCGGCAAGGTCGCCGGGCATCACACAGGGCAGGTAGTCGATGCCGCGTGCCGCGCAGTCGGCCATGTCGCCGACGTTGACGTTGTTGTAGTACGAGTCCAACTCCTCCACGGTCCGGGCCCGGTAGACCATCCACGGCGAGATCGCGTGGAACGCGTGGTAGACGTCGAGGAAGCCGGGGCGGGAGTCCTCGATCCCCTGCCGCCACCAGGTGGGCACGCCGCCGATGACGTAGCAGCCCTGCGCCTTGAACCAGTTGACGACCTCCAGGCACGGCCCCGGGGTGAAGGGTCGGCTGGGTTCGCTGAAACCGAAGCCCCAGATGCACACGACCGGCTTGCCGTTCTGCCGGGCGTACGCGGACGACGCGGTGTGCGCCGCCATCTTCGTCGTCCAGTCGGTCTTGATCTCCGATTGAAAGCTCAGCCAGTCGGTGACGTCGTACATGATGTAGAACTTGCGGCCGTAGCGTTCGGCGGCGGAGCGGACCTTCTGGGTCATGGCGTCGCGCGTCGGGCCCTCGCCGCCCATCGGGTTGAACCGTTGCAGCGCCGCGGTGTCGCAGCCGTACTCCTGCATCCACCGGAAGTGGGTGTCCACCGTCTGCTGGTCGTAGGACGAGAAGAGGGTCGCCGGCGAGCCGTTGCCGAGGTTGGGGTAGGCGGTGGGGTAGCTGTGCGTGTACTCCCGCATGTCCGGCCAGGACACGATGGTGGTGTTGGCGGGCGAGGGCGGCTGGAACCGGTCGCGGCTCCAGTGCCACCAGCCACCGATCGGCGCCGAGTCGCCGGGAGCGCTGAACCAGCCCTGGTAGCCGACCGTCACCTTGCCGACCACGTCCCCGGGGGGACTGGCCGCGTGCGCGGGGCTGGCGAGAAGATCGGTGGTGGAGGCGGCGGCGAGGGCGGACCCCGCCAGCACCGACGTGACGAACCTGCGGCGGGAGACCGCCATGACGACCACTCCTTCGGGACGGAAGGCATTGACGGTCATCGTGGCAGCAGTGGTCGCCATCCCGCAAGAGTTCGACTGATCGATGAAATTAATGGCCAGTGGAGCGGAAGTAGTCGAGCGCCCCGCCCCTCGAACGTCGAGGGGCGGGGCTGACGCCCGTTCAGGCCGAGAAGTTGCGGAAGAGCAGCGACGCCAGGCCGAGCGCCAGCGCCAGGTTGAACACGGTGGCGCTGGCGAACACCGCCACGGGCCGCCAGCCGGCCTCCCGCAGGGACGCCACCCGGACCTCCAGGCCGATGCTGACGAAGGCCAGGATGAGGAACCATACGCGCAGGTCGTTGACGATGGCGACGGTGGCCTTGCCGTCCGCACCCGCCGCGTCCAGGTACCACGTGGCGATGACCGAGGCGGCGATGAAGCCCAGGACGAACTTGGGGAAACGCCGCCACAACTCGCCGAGGCCCGGTCGGGCGGCCCCGGGCCGCCGCTCCACCCGCAGCGTGAAGTACGCGGTGAGCGCCACGGCGACCACGCCCATCAGGGCGTTCTGGGTGACCTTGACGATGCTGGCGATTTGGAGCGCCTCCTCGCCGGCGAGCGCCCCGGCCGCGGTGACCGCGGCGGTCGTGTCGATGTTGCCGCCGATCCAGGCGCCGGCCACCGCGTCGGAGAGCCCGAACACGTCGGCCAGCCAGGGCAGGATGAAGATGGACGGCAGCGCGAAGACGATGACCAGACTCGCCGTGTAGGCCAACTGCTCCCGGCGCGCCCGGACCGCGCCGGCGGCGGCGATCGCCGCGCTGACCCCGCAGATCGATACCGCCGAGGCGAGCAACGCCCGCAGCTTGTCGTCGAGCCCGAACCGGCCGGCCAACCACCAGGTGAACAGGAAGACCCCGCTGATCAGCAAGATCGCCTGGGCGATCGCCGGGCCGGCCGCGCTGGCGATGACGGCCAGGTTGATCGACGCACCGAGCAGCACCAGACCGGTCTTGATGAAGAACTCGGTGCGGAACGCCGCGGCGATCCGGTCGCGCCACCCGAGCAGCGTGACCGCGAAATTGCCGAGCAGGCCGAGCAGGATCGCGTAGACCGGGTACTCGATCGCCGCCCCGATGTCCTCGACGGCGGTGCCGTCGGCCCAAACCGGGACGTTCTGCTCCAGATAGCGGGTGAGCGCAGCGAGGCCGACCACGATCACCAGACCGAGCGTCGTCCAGGCCCAGAACACGCCGCCGCGCGCCGTGCTGGTGGGACCGGCCGGGTCGACGGTCGCGGGCGGCCGGCTGTCCGGCTTCGGCTCGACGGCGTCGACCGGCGCGTCGACGGCACGGGTCACGTCGGCGGCCATCAGGGCACCAGCCCGGCGGGGATGGCACCGAGCAGGACCAGAGCGAGCAGGCCCAGACCGAGGATGGTCGCCGCCCAGTCCTCACTGAAGGCAAGCCTCGACTCCCCGGCTGTTGGTGGGGTGGACGGTGACGGATCAGTGGTCATGACGTACCTCCACAGGGACCGATCGGTATTGCCCGAGTTTTCTATCGGGAAGATAGGAAATCAAGACCGTATTCTCCGCCCCACAACAACGGGGTCGGAGCCATCTCGGCTCCGACCCCTCGTCCGGTACGTTCGTCGTTCGTCGCTACGGAGTCGGGTACTCCGCGAGGTAGACCGGCGTGCCGACCCTGGTCATGTCGGCCGCGTCACCGACGCCGTTGACCACGTGGTCGATCGTGCCGGCGCTGAGGTTGACGGTCATGATGTGGTGCAGCTTCACGCCCGGCCTGTTCGGGACCTCGAAGCCGTTCTCGGTGTGGATCGACGGGTTGTTCTGGTTGAAGACGTAGACGCCACCGCCGTACAGGGTGTGGTGGCGCACCTGGTCGCCGACCTTGTACCCGGCCCAGCCCTCGCCCGGCCCGTTCATCCAGTCGGCCTGCGTCGGCGGGTCGTACGGCAGCTCGTTCTGGTACAGGATCGTGGTGCCGTACTCGCCGTTCCAGAGCGTGTTGTAGCGCTGGAAGTGCTCGACGAACAGGCCGGTGGCGGTCACGTGGTCGCCGTTGACGACAGCGCCGTAGCGGCCGGTGTTGGTACGCCAGCGGTCGGTGTCGCCGTTGACGCCCTCGGTGAAGCCCTCGACGCCGTGGTCCCCGCGCCACACCCAGGTGTGGTCGATGAGCACGTTGTCGCTGTTGACCTCCAGGGCGGTGTTCGTCCGGCCGATGTGCGGGCCGCCGACCCGGAAGTACACGTCGGACAACGTGGTCGGGTTGGCCGGGCTGCTGGCGTTGCGCCCGTGCTGCCGACCCACCCGCAGCAGCACCGGCGACTCGACCCGCCCCGCGTCGATCGTGACACCGGCGACGATCACCCCGGGGACGCCCGCGACGTCCAGCGGGATGGCGCCGTTGACCGCGGTGAGCGTCGCGTGCCCGATGCCCAGCACGACGGTGTCGGGGCGCCGCACCTCGATGCTGCGGGCGATGTCGTACGTGCCGGGGGTGAGCAGCAGGTGCTTGCCCCGCGCCAACTGGCTGTTGATGACGTGCACCGGGTCGGACGGCTTGGCGATGAAGAAGTCGCGGATCGGGATGCTCCGCCCCGGCGTCACGCCGTCCGCCCAGGAGATGCCCCGGCTGTCGCGCCGCGCGGCGGGCACCCGCACGTTGTACCCACCCTTGTCGTCGACGAAGAGGTACGGCTTCTCCCGGCTCAACGGAGTGGTGTCGAGGGTGGTGTACGGCGGGTCGGGGAACGTGGCGTCGTCCGGCGCTCCCTCGACTCCGGCGAAGACCTGGTTCCACACCGCGTTGGACCAGCCGGCGACCTCGCTGTTGCGGGTCAACCACTGCTGCTGCGAGCCGTTGGTGGTGGCCGGCAGCCGCGAGTCGGCGATGAATCCGCCGCTTGCGTACTGCGGGCCGGCGGTGCAGTAGTCCATCAGCGACAGTCCACCGCCGGTGACGTTCAGTCGGCGCATCGACACCGCCTGGGACACCGCCCAGAAGTTCGCCGTCGACCGGCAGCCGTCCTGACCGGCGGCGTTGATGGTGAGCGAGAGGTTGGACAGGGTGCGCCAGAAGTTCACCAGCGCCAGGCAGTTGCCGGTGCCGCCGTCGGCCAGGCAACGGTTGTAGACCTCGATCTTGCCGTTGACCGTGACGTCGGTGGGTGCGGCACCCAGGCCGGAGACCTCGGTGTAGTAGCCGACCTTGGCCTGCAACGGCTGCTCGGTCGTGCCGTACGTGCCCGGCTTGAACAGGTAGGCGTGCCGCTCGGTGCCCATCTCGTTGTCGACCTGCCGGGCGTGCGCGGCGTCGAGGGTCTGCTGGATCTCGCCGACCGGCATGGACGGGTCGAAGATGGTCACGTTCGGGCCGAAGTCGGGAGCGCCGTACGTGGGGCGGCCGGCGGTGGCGGCGGTGCTGGTCGTCGTAATCGTGGTGGTCACCAGCAGGGCAAGGAGGAGGGTACGACGGGACCTGCGGCGTACCCGGGTGGACGGGGTTGTCATGTGGTTCGTCCTCTCCGCTGGCCGGATCGTGCTTCCGGGGCAGCTGGGGCGGTGAGAGCGCTCTCTGACCTCCACGGCCGAAGATGGGGCGAGGCCGAAGGGGTCGACATGTTTCTACCCGCTAAATCAGCCGCACGCCATGACCGCGCAGAACGAACCACCCCACCCATCGGGTCGATCATGGAGTTGTGGTGGTGTACAAAACCGC
This sequence comes from Micromonospora parastrephiae, assembly GCF_016802865.1. Lineage (GTDB taxonomy): Bacteria > Actinomycetota > Actinomycetes > Mycobacteriales > Micromonosporaceae > Micromonospora > Micromonospora parastrephiae. The sequence goes on from NZ_JAEVHM010000014.1 coordinate 35,382, forward strand.
CTTCGGTTGCCATAACGCCCACCGCAAGTCCATGATCGACCGGGTGACTCGCCGCTAGGGCTCTTCGCTCAGGAACTCGTCGATCATCCGGGCCAGCCAGCCGGGGGGGGGCTGGCCGAGATGCGCGGCGAGCACGAACGTGCCGCCGCCCTGCACCGGGAAGGGCTGCGCTGGGCCGAGGAGCTGGGCCTGTGGCCGCAGGTCGGCACCGAGCTGTCCTGGCTGGCGTGGCTGGCGGTGCAGATCCGCGACTACCCGCAGGCCCGGGAGCTGGCCGAACGCGCGTACCGCCTGGCGGAGGAGCAGGACTCCCCCAACGCGCTGGTCTCCGCGGAGACGACCCTCGGGCTGGCCGCCCGCCGCGACGGCAAGCTCGACCTGGCCGTCACCCACCTCACCCCCTCGCCGAGCGGGGCCCTGGAGCACCTCCGTGTTGTTCCAGGTCGGGTTGGTGAGGGTGGTCGAGGCGACGTACTTCTTGACGTTGTTGAAGTACGCCGCGCCGGTGTTCGGGTCGCTCTCGTCCTGCTGCGGCCAGGCGACGGACATGCCGTCGTAGGTGCGCCCGGCCCATCAGCATCGCGTCCGCCTCGTCGGTCTGCTCGCCGGCGAGGCTGATGGCCTCCTCGTCGAAGTACAGCGCGGTCCACATCGGGTTCTCGATGACGCCGTCCAGGGTGATGTAGGTCGAGTTGATGAGCTTGCGCATCGGAATCTCCTGGGTGTCGGTCGCGTTCTCCGGTGACACCCAGAACTCTGCCGGCCCCCGCTTACGATTCGCTTCAGGTGTCCTTGCCCGGGCCCGGAAGCGGGTCGGTCAGCGGGATCGGCAGCGCCTGCGTGGCCACCGTGCCGCCGGCGGTCGAATGCTCCGGCGCCGGACGCTCGCCGGTGCGGCTGTGCAGCCGCCCGCGCCCGGCCGGGCCGGCGCGCCGGGTCACCTCGACGGCCACCATCCGCACCGGCGGTGGCGGCACGGTGAAACGGCCGGCGCCCCACCGCACCCAGATCGGGACACGACCGGCTTCCGCCTCCGCGTTGAGCTTCTGCACCGTCCGGGCCGGTCGGTGTGGTCGACCTCCACGACCACCGGTGGGCCGTCCGGCCGGGCGCACGCCACGTCGAGGACCGAGTGCCGCTGTTGAAGTGGCGGCGGCAACGGCAGGACGCTGGGCGCGCGCCGGTAGACCCGCCAGCCCTGCGCCTCGGCCCACCGCACCACCGAGTCGATCACCCGCGCGGTGACCTCGTCGGTGTCCAGGTCGACGAACGTCAGGTCGGCCAGCCAACGGTCCAGGTCGGCGGCCAGCCGCTCGCCCTGCGCCGTGACGTCCACCGGCGCAGGATAACGCCTTGGCCGGACCGCTCAGCGGTACGGACGACGCGAGCAGGGGCCGCTGTACTCGGCGCGGAGCGCGGTGCAACGTCCTGAACCCCGATTTCGCCCCTGTGCATTGACATTCTTTGCTGGACCACGTACGTGTTGCAGAACGATGTGACGCAGCGTCGCGGCACGGAATCAGGGAGTACACGAATGGCGGAGGGCGTTGGATCGACCGTGCCGCGCCGACAACTCGGCCCGCTGCTGCGGCAGTACCGCAACGAAGCCGGGGTGACACTCGACGCCGCCGCCGAGGCACTGGAGTACAGCCGGCAGAAGATCTGGCGCATCGAGTGCGGCACCGGCTCCGTCCGGGTGCTCGACGTCAGGGCGATGTGCGAGCTGTACGGCGTGTCGCCGGAGATGACCGCGACGATGCGCGGCCTGGCCGTCGAGACGAGATCCAAGGGCTGGTGGCACGCCTACGGCGACGCGGTGCCGAGCTGGTTCGAGCTGTACGTCGGCCTGGAGTCCGCCGCCTCGCATCTGCGGCAGTACGAGGAGACCCTGGTACCCGGCCTGTTGCAGAACCGCCTGTACGCCCTCGGCCTCGCGCGTCTTGACCAACCGTCGATCACTGAGGACGAGCGGGAGCGCCTGGTGGAGGTACGCCTGCAACGGCAGGCTCTGTTGACTCGACGCCTGCCGCGGCCACCGCGCCTGGAGACGGTGCTCTCGGAGGCGGTGCTGCGCCGCGTGGTCGCTGGTCGGAACGTGATGATCGGGCAACTCACGCGGCTGCTGGAGGTCGCAACGATGCCCAACGTCAGTGTGCGTGTGCTGCCGCTCATCGCGGGCCCGCACGCCGGGGCGGTGGCGGGCTCGTTCGTGATTCTTGACTTCCCACCTACCAACAGCGGTCACGGCGCGCCGGAACCGTCGGTGGCCTACAGCGAATCGCTCACCGGCGCGCTGTACCTCGACAAGCCCGAGGAACTGGCGGCGTTCAACGGGGTGTGGCGGAGCCTGGAGCGGCTCGCTCTGGATGAGGCACAATCGACGGACATGATCAAGCGGGTCATCGGGGAGGTACAGCATGACTGACCTGACCGGCGCGGTCTGGCGCACCAGCACCCGCAGCGGTGGCAACGGCGGCAACTGCGTCGAGGTCGCCACCAACCTTCCCGGCGTGGTGCCGGTACGCGACTCGAAGGACCAGCAGGGTCCGGTGCTGCGCTTCTCCCCGGCCGCCTGGACGGCGTTCGTCGCGTCGGTCGACACCCAGCGGTTGGCTGACCACGTCGTGTGCGAGGGCTGCCATGCATGATCGACACGGCGTCAGCGATGTCGGGGTATCGCGCTGACGCGGATACCCCGACATCGCCGAACTGGAGTTGATCAAGGCCGAGGTGCGGCCGGGGTCACCTCATGTTGGCGACCACGAACGGCGCGTGGCCGTGCAGGTAGTTGGTCCACCCACCGGTCACCGGCGCGCCCGGGCTGAGCAGATTGGTGGTGTCGGTGCCGACGTCGAGCTTCCAGGCGGTCCAGGAGATGCCGTTCGCCTTCATCCAGTCGATCCACGACTGGGCCTCCGGCAGGCAGGCCCGGCCGTCGAGGCCACCGTCGGCGTTGCTGGCGCCCCACTCGGTGACGAACAGCGCCAGGCCGGCGCGGATCGCCGCGTCACCCTTGGCGCGCAGTGACGCGCCGTGCGTGCACGAGTAGAAGTGCAGCGTGTACATCAGATTGGTGCCGGCAACCGGGCTGGCCGCCGCGACGTCCACGTCCTGCGACCACGTCGGCGTGCCGAGCACGACGATGTTGTCCGGGTCGGCGGCGCGGATCGCGGAGACCACCGCCTGGTGGTACGGCTTGATGACGCTGGTCCAGCTGAACTGCAACGGCTCGTTCCAGGGCTCCCAGATGACGTTGGGCAGGTGGCCGTAGCGGCGGGCCAGATCGCCGAAGAACGCCACCGCCTGCGACTGGTTGTTCTGCGCCTCATGGGCGTGCCAGTCGACGATCACGTACACGCCGGCGGTGACCGCGTTGTTGATGATGGTCTCCACCTGCGTACGCGCCCTGGCCGGGTCACTCAGGTACGCGCCGGCCGGCTCCACGCCCATCGCCGCGCGGATCACCTGGAGGTTCCAGTTGTCCCGCATCCAGGTCAGCGCGGAGAGGTTCTCGGCGTACGGGGCGGTCTCCCAGTTGAGCCACATGCTGCTGATGCCGCGCAGCTGCACCCGCGCGCCGCTCCTGTCGCACATCGTCGTGCCGCAGACCCGCAACTGCCCGTACCGCTCGACCGGCGTGCCGGCGGTCGGCGGCGGAGTGGTGGGCGGCGGAGTGGTGGGCGGCGGCGTCGTGGGGGGTGGAGTGGTGGGCGGCGTGCCGCCGGTGCACGAGGCGCCGTTCACGGTGCAGTTCACCGGCGTGCCGGAGCCGTTGACGAGGAAGCCGAACGAGGTCGACGCACCGGCGGCGAGTGTCCCGTTCCAGGACAGGTTGGTGAAGGTGTAGTGACTGCCGGAGGTCGCCTGCTGCGCGTTCCACGACTGGCTGATGCTCGTGGAGGCTGGCAGGTCGAACTCGACCCGCCAGCTGGTGATCTGCGCGGAGGTGTTGTTGGTGACGCTGATCTGGCCCTGATAGCCGTTGCCCCAGTTGTTCGTCACGGAGAAAACGGCGGTCGCCGCGCTGGCCGGCGTGGCGACCATCGCCACCCCGCCGGCGAGCAGGCCGGCGACGGCCAGAGTCGTGACAAGTCTCAGTGTGCGCATGCTGAACCCGCTTCGGATCGAGGGAGATGCCTGAGGCGGGGCGGCGCCTGCGCGCACAATATCGACCAGTAACGATATATTGCAAGCTGGGTCAGCGTCGCCGCCAGCCCCAGCGGCGCGAACCGGCCGACCCACCCTTCTCCCGGGCCAGCATCTCGGCCGCGAGCCGTAGCTTCTGGGCGGGCTGCTCGCCGGCCGGGCCCAGCGTCTCCACGAATCGGTTGCCCATCGACAGCACCATGGCCGCCCGGTCGAAGTCACGGATCAGTGCCAGGCACTGCGCGTACACCCCGTAGGTGTTGGCCATCTCCCAGAAACTCAGCGGGCGCGTCAGGTCGAGCAGCCCCTGCCGCAGCTCACACGCCCGCGACGCCGCCAGCGTCGCCTCCCGGAGGCTGTCGCCCGACGACGGCCGGGTGAGGTGCCGATGCAGCAGCGCGGTCGCCTGGTTGTGGTACGCCGTGCCCATCGCCTCCCGGGTGCGGGGCCCGGCCGACGGCGGATCGCCGGCGGCGGTCAGACCCACCGTGACCGCCCGTTCCAGCAACTCCCTGCGGGTGGCGGGTTGACCGGCGGTGAACGCGGTCTCGGCGAGATCCACCAACGCGGTGATCAGCTCCGCGAGCGCGTCGTCCCGGGGCGGTGCCGCCACGTTCCCGCCCTCGGCCGCGACCGCGTCGTACACCCGCTCGAAGATGGTGACCGCCTCACTGCCGGGAGCCATCGCCTCCGCGGACCGGCCACGCGCGGACAGCAGCATGCCGCGCCGCCACAACGCCCGCGCCAACTGCTGCTGGTCGCGTCGGCCGGCCTGACCGGGATCGCGCACCGCCCGCCGGTAGGCGTCGATCACCCGTACCCACAGGTGGTCGGCCTCCGCCCAGGCTCCCTGCCGCTGCGAAAGCTCCCGTGCCTGCTCGAACAGCCTGTCCCGCTCGCCCGGTCCCAATTCCCGCACCGCCCTCCACGCCAGCCATCTGCGACACCACCGCCGCGGACAGTGAATGTCATCGATTCTAGGCTGGTTGCTGGCACATTCCGGCATTCGCCGGGCGAAACGGGGACCGGCTCGACCGGGCCGGCCCCGAGGCGCTCAGGCCGCCGGGCGTACCCGGTAGGCCAGGTGGGTGACGCCGTTGCCCTCGACGACGGTGATCGGGCCGTCCAGCTGGAGTGGCGCGATCTTCAGGTCGGCGAAGAGCGGGATGCCGGCACCGAGCACAACGGGCACGAGGTCGACGTGGACCTCGTCGAGCAGGCCGGCCTCGACGACCTGGGCCGCGATGGTGCCGCCGTTGACACCGACCTCCTTGTCACCGGCGAGCGCCTTCGCCCGGTCGATGGCGCTCTCGATGCCGTCGGTGACGAAGACGAAGGAGTCGCCCTCCGGCTTCCAGCCATCCGGCACGCTGTGCGTGACCACCACGACGGGCACGTCCATCGGATGCCGGCCACCCCACCCGTTGGTCATGTCGAAGAGCCGCCGGCCGACGACGAGGGCGCCGGTCCGCTCGTTGAGATCCCGCAGGTGCCGGGCACTCGCGGCGGACGTCCGGAAGGTCATCTCGGGGTTGGCCGTCGGCGTCTCGACGTCGCCGTTGGCGTACCACTGGAAGAGGTGCTCGAAGCCACCGTGGGACGCGTTCGCGATGTAGCCGTCCAACGACATCGTCGCCCCGGTCGTCACCTTCGTCATCGATCCGCTCCTTGTTCATGCCGTGTCGGCTGGTCGGCGGGACCGGTGTGCCCGGCCCTCAACCCGTGGTCGAAGCCGACGCGACTATCCTCGACAGCTCCGCCGATCTTTTCTTGCCGAGGGTCCCGACCGCCGTCGATCAGCCCTGGTCGAGCAGCACCGCCTGGTGGATGTAGTCGCGCAGGGCCGCGCCGGGCAGGGAGTCCGCCGGCTTGAGCTTGACGTGTCGCGTCGTCTTTCCCACCCCGGCCAGCAGACCGTGGTGGTCGGTGAACTCGGCTCCGCGGGCGAACGCGAAGGTGACGTGGGTCTTGCTCAAACTGAGGATCGCCAGCAGCTTGGCGCCCTGCCAGGCGAGCGAACCTCGGCTGATCACTTCGCGGGCGCCGGGAGCGGACTCCCTCATCAGCTCACGCAGCGCGGCGACGACGCCGCTCTGCTCGGCGGGCAGCCGGCGCACGTACCCGTCGACGTCATGGTTGGTCATGGCTCGGTTCCTCCAATGGGTGCGCGGTTCAGCGGATCTGCGCGGCGACGGCGGCAGCGGCGGCGGTCGCGCCGGTGTCGTTGAGGTGCAGGTGGTCGCCCTCGTCGTAAGCGGGTCGCAGGGCGTCCGGGTCGGCCGGATCAGCGAGGACCCGGTCGAGGTCGACGACGGCGTCGTACTCGCCACCGGTGCGGATCCAGCGGTTCACCTCGTCGCGGACCCGCTCATTCGCCGGGGTGTCGTAGTTGTCCGCGTGCTTCATGGGCGGCATCGTGACGCCGATGATGGTGACCCCCTGCGCCCGGGCGGCCCGGATCAACGCCCGGTGACCGTCGATGAGCTGGCCCGCGGTCACCACCGGCGAGGCGCCGCAGCCGAAGTCGGGCCAGCCACCGCCGCCGATGTCGTTGATGCCCATCAGGACGACCGCCACGCGGACGCCCGCCAGCCCGAGCGCGTCGCGCCGGAACCGGGTGACGCCCCGCTCGCCGTAGCACGGCGAGTCGGCGAGCAGCTTGTTGCCGCCGATCCCGGCGTTGGCGACGGCAAGCGGGCGACCGGTGGCGACCAGGCGTTCGGCCAGCTGGTCCGGGTAGCGGTTGTTCGCGCCGGGTGTGGAACCGTAGCCGTCGGTCTGTGAGTCGCCGAACGTCACCACCGTGCCCCCGGTGCGCGGCGAGCCGGCAACGTCGACGCCGGCCAGGTGGTACCAGGACTGGCTGGTTTCGCCGGCGAACGCGGCAGCGCGGTGGTCGAAGCGGTGATCGCCCTCGGCGCGGTACGTGTTGGTGAGTCCGTCCTGGTGGAAGGTCGCCGGGGCGGCGGGACCGGCGAAGTACAGCGTGACGGTCACCGCCTCCAGCGCCCGTACCGGCAGGAGCACCGGGTCGGAGGTGGTCTCGGCGCCGACGGGCACGGTGGTCGACCGCCGCAGGTCGAAGGTGACCGGACGCAGGGTGCCGGGCCGCACCTCCGCCCCGGAGGTGGGTCGGCCGATGGTGGCGCCGGTCAGCCGCAGCGGTTGACCGCCGTACCGGTTGGACAGTCGGATCCGGATCAGGGAGCCGGCGGCGCTGACCCGGACCACCTGGCGGACCGACTGGTCCGCGAAGCCGGGGACGGACCAGTTCGGGCCGTCCCATTCATTGCCCGGCACCGGGTGGTGGTGTGCCGCCGACCAGGCCGTCGACCAGCTGCCGGGGCCAGCGTGCCCAGTGGTCGCGGCGCTCGCCGGGACGGCCGGCGCCAGCAGGCACAGTGCGGTGAGTACGGGGAGGATGCGACCTGTCGACAGCGACATGGGAGTGTCCCTTCGGGAACGGTTGGTGGGTGAGACGATGTGGTTCACCCTGCTCCGACCGCCTTACCGTTTCTTTACGGTGTTCTCTCCTACGGCAGGTGGGAGCCGTATCCTGGCCGCCATGCGGTTCGGGGTGCTGGGCCCGTTGACGGTGTGGACCACACGCGGTGCGGTCGTCGCCGTCCCGGGGTTGAAGGTCCGGGCCCTGCTCGCCGCGTTGCTGCTGCACGAGGGGCAACCGGTGCCGGCGGATCGGCTCATCGACTACCTGTGGGGCGACGCGCCGCCGGCCAACGCCGCCGGCGCTTTGTCCGCCAAGGTGTCCCAGCTGCGCCGGGTGCTGGCCGACGCCGAGCCGGGCGCTCGGGAACTGGTGCGCTCGCCCCCGCCCGGCTACCGGATCCTCGTCGATCCCGACGATGTCGACGCCGCCCGCTTCCACCGGCTGGTGGCGGAGGCTCGCGGCGAGCAGGACAGACGATCCCGCGTCGCGCTCTTCTCGGCGGCTCTTGCGCTGTGGCGGGGGCCCGCATTCGCCGACTTCCGCGACGAGCCGTTCACCGCCGTCGCCATCGCCGGACTGGAGGAGCAACGGCTCCTCGCCACCGAGGACTCTCTCAGCGACCGACTGGCGCTGGGCGAACACGCGGAGGTCGTCGGTGATCTCGGCGATCTGCTGGCCCGGCAGCCGCTCCGCGAACGAGCGCGTGGTCTGCACATGCTCGCCCTGTACCGCGCGGGACGACAGTCCGAGGCGTTGAGCAGCTACGACGAGCTGCGCGTCCGGCTGCGCGACGAGTTGGGGCTCGACCCCGGACCGGAGCTGGCCGCTCTGCACCGGCGCATCCTCGCCCACGATCCGACGCTGGCCGTGCCGCCGGTAGCCGCGATCCCGGCCAGCCGGGCCGCCGAGCCGACCGCCCCCGCGCGGACGAACCTGCCGACCCCGTTGACCGAGCTGATCGGGCGCGAGACCGAGGCCGCCGAGCTGGCGGAGGAGGTGGCGCACAGCCGGCTGGTCACCCTCACCGGCATCGGCGGGGTCGGCAAGACCCGGCTCGCCCTGGAGGTCGCCCGGACGTCCGCGTTCCCGCACGGGGCGGCGCTGGTGGAGCTGGCGAGCATCGAGCGGTCCGACGCGCCCGACCTGGTGGACGCGTTGGCCGGTCTGGTGCTGGCGGTGCTCGACGTACGCGACGCCGCCGAGACGGGCACGGCGAGCACGCCGATCGACCGACTCACCCGGGTGCTGGGCGACCGCCACCTCCTGCTCGTGCTCGACAACTGCGAGCACCTGGTGGAACCGGTCGCCGAGATGACCGCGACGCTGCTGAAGGCGGCACCCGGGTTGCACGTGCTGGCGACCAGCCGCGAGCCGCTCGGGCTGGCCGGTGAGGTCGTCTGGGCCGTCGCGCCACTGCCGCTACCCGATCCGACCAGCGGGACCGACGTGGCCGCGCTGGAGCGCTCCAGCGCGGTGCGGCTCTTCGTCGCCCGGTGCACCGCGGCGGACCGCGGCTTCGTGCTCACCGCCGAGAACTCCGTGTCCGTCGCCGCCCTGTGCCGCCGGCTCGACGGGATCCCGCTGGCGCTGGAGCTGGCCGCCACCCAGGTCCGCGGGCTGGGCGTGCACGGTCTGGTCGCCGGGCTCGGCGACAGGTTCCGGTTGCTGGGTGCCCGGCACCGGGGCGTACCGCCTCGGCAGCGGACGCTGCTGGCGATGCTCGACTGGAGCTGGCAGCTGCTCACCGAGCCGGAGCGGGTGGTGTTGCGACGGCTGGCCGCGTACGCCGACGGGGGTGGCATCGACGCGGTGCGGGCCGTCTGCGCGCCCGACGGCGTGCCCGCCGTGAGCGTCGCGGATCTGTTGGCCCGCCTCGTCGACCGGTCGTTGGTCGTCGTCGCGGCCCGCGACGACACCCCGCACTTCCGGCTGCTGGAATCCGTCGCCGCCTTCGGCGTGGACCAGATGAGCGCGGCCGGCGAACTCGACCAGATCCGCCGGCGGGCCCACCGCTATCACGCCGATCTGGCCGAGCAGGCGCATCACCACCTGCATGGCCCGGACCAGGGCCGCTGGTTGCGGCGGCTCGACGCCGAGTCCGCCAATCTGCGCGGCGCGCTGGATGCCGCGGTGCGTCAGCGTGACGGGGACCTCGCGCTGCGCCTGGCCAACGCGCTGAGCTGGTACTGGTTCCTGCGGGGCCGGTTCGTCGAGGCGCGTCGGCGACTCGGGGCGGCGCTGGACTGCCCGGCAGATGGCGCCGCCGCCCCCCGCGCCCGGGCGGTGGCCTGGCATCTCGGGTTCGCTCTCCTGTCCGGCGACGTCGCGGACTGGCCGGCGCGCCACCGCGCGGCCGTCGAGGGGTACGCGGACGTCGACGACCCGCACGGCCGCCTTCGCGCGCTGTGGTTCCTCGCCTACGCGGAGGTGGACCTCGGTGACGTGGCGGCGACCGGCGACCTGCTCGACCGGGTCCTGGCCGAGGCGCGTCCGCGGGGCGACGAGTGGGTCGTGGCCGCCGCGCTGGGCCTGCGGGCCAAGCACGCGCACGCCCGGGGAGACGGGCCGGCGGTGGCGCGCGACGGGGCCGAGAGTGCGGCGCTGTTCCAGCGGCTCGGCGACCGGTGGGGGCTGATGCAGGCCACGGAGTGGCTCGGCGCCCAGGCGGGCATGGCCGGTGACTACGAGCGGGCGGACCGGCTGTTTCAGGACGGGCTCCGCGTCGCGGAGGACCTGGGTCTGCGGTTCGAGATGTCCGGCCAGCTCTGCTGGCTGGGCTGGGTGGCACTGCAACGGGGTGACTACCCGCAGGCGCGGCAGCTCTGCGCTCGCGGGCTGCGGCTGGCCACCGAGCAGGGCTCTCCGCTCGGCATCGTCTTCGCGGAGCTGTGCCTCGCCGCCGCCGCGCGCCGGGAGGGCCTCCTCGACATGGCAGAGGCTCACCTGCGCAACCTGCTGGACGCGGCCGCACGGCAGCAGGACGGCCCCGGGCAGCCTCTCTACCTGACCGGAGTCCTCGGCGAGCTGGGGTACGTCGCCGTGGGACTCGGTGCCGACCAGGATCCGTGGCAGGTGCGTGGTCGGCGTGGCCGCCGCCGCCGGCGACCGCCCCGCGGGACGCGGCCCGGTTGCTCGGCGCGGCAGCCGCGAGCCGGGAGGCGACGGGGCTCCCGCTGGCCCCGGCCGACCGACCCGACGTCGAACGGGCGACCGCTGTGGCCGTGGCGGGGTTGGGTGTCGAGGACTTCGCCGTGGCCTACGAGCAGGGACGGCGGCTGTCGCCCGAGGAGATCCGTCGCGTCGTTCGGCGTTCGGGCCTGGCGGTCCTGCCCCGCTAGCCAGGGCGAAGGCCACTCGGCGCAGCGGGCCTTGGTGCCTCCGTCAGGGACGCAACGCGTTGAGCACCAGGTCGGCGTACCGACGCCACACCGCAGGGTCACGCTCGTCGAGCACGATGAGCTGCCGGACCGCCCCGCAGAGGAGCACCCGGATGTCCAGCTCCCCGGCGTCCGGGCGGATCTTGCCGGATGACCGGGCCGCCGCCACCAGCTGCCCGATCAGGCCCAGGATGCGCGCGGCGGGCACCAGCCTGCCCTCGAAGAACGCGTCGGCGAGAACCCGGTCGCGTGCGAGGCGTCCGAACAGGTCGGGCACGAAGGAACACCACTCCCGGTACGCGTCGGCGCCGTCGAGCGCCGCGCGGGTGCGCTGCTCCAGCTCCTGGAACTGCTGCTGGACGACGGCGACGATCAGGTCCTCCTTGCTGGGGTAGCTGCGGTACACCGTCGCGCGACCCACCCCGGCCCGGTCCGCGACCTGCGGCACCGTCACCTGGAGACCCTGCTCGGCGAAGAGCTCCCGGGCGGCCGCGATGACCCGCTCCTGGTTGCGACGGGCGTCGAGACGCCGATGAGGAGCATCCGGGTCGCTCGGGGTCGGCGGGGTCATGGTCTCAGTCTGCCCGCTCGGTATCGGCGGTCAGCAGCGGCTCGTCGCCGTACACGGTGGTGACGTCGACGTTGAGCACCGTGGCCACCCGGCCGAACGACCAGTAGTAGCCGATCACCTGGAGCACCTCGACGATCTCGCGCTCGCTGAGGATCTGCCGCACCTGGCCGAAGAGATCATCAGGAACGCGCGGTGACCGCACCACCTCGGCGGCGAACCGGATGAGCGTCCGGTCGTACGCGGAGAGGTCCGGGCTGTCGGTGTCCCGGCTGCTGATGATCTCGCGGATGGCTCGGTCGACGCCGGCCGCCTCGGACATCGGACGGTGTTGGGCGGCCACGAACTCGCAGTCGGTGTACTCGGCCACGGTCAGGATGACCAGTTCCCGCGAGCGGGCGGGCAGCTCCAGCGAGGCGAACTGTGCCCTCGCGAGCTGGATGAACAGTTGCACCGTGCCGATCGAGTGGGTCAGCATCTTGACCATCGGGTCGGGCGGCAGGGCGGACAGGACATCGCGGACGTCGTCCGGAATCGCGTTCGGGTCGGGGTCGGCAAGGCGGGGCATGGCTCTCCTGTGCTGGTCGTCGAGATGGTTCAGGCGCTCAGGTCGAAACCCGTCTCGCTGAGGTGGCGGAAGCGGCCGTCCTCGGCGTACGACCCGAAGATCGCGATCTCCCGCCTGGCGGTCGACCCGTCGGCGAGGGTGATCTCGTAGATGTGTCGTTCGGCGTAGTGGCGACCGTCGCGCAGCTCGTCGAGGACGCGCACGGTGCCGCCGAGGATCTGACCGCGTACCCGGGTCACCATCTCGACGAATGCGGCCCGATCGAGGGTCTCGCCGTCGCTGCGGTGGGTGTAGTCGGGGGCGTAGAACTCGTCCAGCGCCTCGGCCAGGTCGCGGGTGGGCTCGAAGACCACCGCGCGCAGGGCGTCGCTGATCCGTACCGGAATCATGGGGCTCCTCGTGTCGCCGTCGCGGCATATCCGGACTCGGAGGTCCGCTTAGCCACCACCGTACCGGACTCCCGAGTCCACTTCCGGTGAGAGTCGTCACCTACCGGCCAACGGCTGCGCCCGACACGGCGGATGCGGGTCGACCGGTCCGGTCGTAGCGTGGGGCGCATGCGAACCACCACGCTGGGCAGCGCAGGTCCCGAGATCGGCGTCATCGGCCTCGGATGCATGGGCATGACCCACGGATACGACATCAGCGGCCCCCGCGACGACGACACCTCCATCTCGGTCATCCACCAGGCCCTCGACCTGGGCGCCACCCTGATCGACACATCGGACGTGTACGGGCCGTACACCAACGAGGAACTGGTCGGGCGGGCGCTGGCCGGCGGCCACCGGGAGCGGGCCGTCCTGGCGACGAAGGCCGGCCTGGTGGTCACCGAGCACACCGGCGGCCCCGGCAACTCTCCGAAGATCGGCAACAACGGTCGCCCGGAGCACATCCGCGCCGCGATCGACGCCAGCCTGCGCCGACTCGGCACCGACCACGTCGACCTCTACCAGTTGCACCGGGTCGACCCGGACGTGCCCATTGAGGAGTCCTGGGGCGCGATGGCGGAGGTCGTAACGGCGGGCAAGGCGCGCCAGATCGGCCTGTCCGAGGTGAGCGTGGCCCAGATCGTGCGGGCCCAGGCGGTACACCCGGTGGCGTCGGTGCAGTCCGAGCTGTCGCTGTGGACCCGCGACCCGCTGACCGAGGTGCTGCCGTACTGCGCCGAGCAGGGCATCGCCTTCCTGCCGTTCTCGCCGCTGGGTCGGGGGTTCCTCGCCGGCCGGTTCACCTCGTTCGACGACCTGCCCGCCGACGACTTCCGCCGTGGCCTGCCGCGTTTCCAGCAGGACGCGTTGCGGGCCAACCTCGCGATCGTCGCCCGGGTCCGCGAGATCGCCGACCGGGTCGGGGTCAGCCCGGCGCAGGTCGCCCTCGCGTGGGTCGTCGCCCAGGGCCGTTACGTCATTCCGATCCCCGGCACCAAAACCCCGAAGTACCTCGTGGACAACTGCGCGGCCGGCGACGTGCGGCTCAGCGCCGAGAACCTGGCCGAACTGGACGCGCTGCCCGCGCCCGAGGGCGCCCGCTACTGAGGCTCCGGCGGCCCGGCGCCGTTGCGCCGGGCCGCCACCGGCGCGCCGAACTTCACCCCGACCCCGGGCGAGTACAGCACGCTGACCGGTGGCCCGGCCGGTGTCGGCAGCCCGGCGGCGGCGACCAACTCGTCGTCCAGGTGCAGCAACTCGGCCCGGTGCAGCGGCCAACGCGGATGCCAGTTCGGCAGGTGCAGCGTGCGCCCGTACGCCCGGGTGTGCAGCCCCCAACGGGCGGTGACGAAGTGCTCGAGGGGCGTCGGTTCGTCGATCCGCTCCCTCACCCGCACCGCCATCCGGCTCGTCGTACCCGCCGGGCCGGGCCAGCGCCGCCGGCACCGGTAGGTGCGGAGGTCACCGTCGCGGTCCAACCGCATCGCCGACCAGAGGTACGGCAGACGCAGCGTCGCCCGTGCCACCAGCACCGGCACCAGGCGGGACGCGTCGAGTGAGCGGAACACGACCGCCCGCCGGCCGGTCTCGTCGACCGAGTAGAGCCGGACGTTGGTCTCCCAGAAGGTGCCGAAGTACGGGACCCCCGGGCCGCGACCGAAGCCCAACCCGACCATCCGGAAGCCGATCAGCCCTACGTAACTGACACCGTTCAGGGTGTCCGGACGGGTGCCGGTGGGCAGCAGCGGCGCGACGTGTCGCGGATCGACGGCCCAGTGCAGGAAGGTGAGGTCCTCCCAGCGCTGGCGTAGGACCGCCCAGGGGAACGCCTGTCGGGGCGCGTGGTCGACCGGTTCGGGGTGCACGCTCCCATCCTGGCCCAGGCGGTCGCCCGGTGTGGTCTCAGGCGTACGGGCCGACCCTTGACGGTGCCGATGGTCAGCGCGCTGCCGGGCAGCACCAGGCGTCGGTAGCGGCTCTACGGTGACGTGGATCGCGCGACCGGAGCGGCGTTGATGCCCCGTACGCTTGATGGAGCTGAAGCAGTGAAAACGGGAGGATCGGGGCGTGACGCGGGGTGACGTGGAGCTGGTCGCGCTCGCGCGGGCGGGAGACGTCGCGGCGCTCGGGGTGCTGCTGGCCCGGCACGAGGCCGGGATGCGGGCCGTCGCGCTGAGCATCCTCGGTTACGGGCCGGACGCCGAGGACGCGGTGCAGGACGCGATGGTCGTCGCCCTGCGTCGCATCGGCGAGGTCCGCGACCCGGCCGCCGTCGGACCCTGGCTGCGGGCGATCGTCCGCAACAACAGCCGGATGGCGTTGCGCGGCCCGAGGGCCGTCCCGGTCGCCGAGCCCGAGTGGTTCGCCCAGCCCGCCGGCACACCCACACCGGAGGAGGCACTGGACCGGACTGCGACGCGCGACTGGGTGTGGCACTCCATCGGGCAGCTGTCCGAGCCGGACCGGCTCGTCACCCTGCTGCGGTACTTCAGCGACGCGTCCTCGTACGAGCAGATCGCGACCGTGTGTGGCCTGCCGGTCGGCACCGTCCGCAGCCGCCTCAGCCACGCCCGTCGCGCGCTCGCCAACGGCCTTCGCACGGCGGCGACCGCGGCGCACGCGGACGTCACCGCCTCGAACGACTCGCGGTGGCGTGCGGGCCGCGACATGATCGCCACGGCGATGAGCGGCGACTTCGAGCGGGTGGTGCGCGAGAGCTGGTGGCCGGACGCCGAGATGATCGTGCCAGGTGGTCCGCGCGGTGGTCTGGACCTCGCGATCAACGGCATGAACAGCGATCTGACCGCAGGGGTACGCCAGCGGCTGCGCAACGTGGTGGCCAGCGGCGACGTGCTGATCTGGGAGACCGACCTGATCAGTCCGCCCGACGACCCGGAGCACTGCCCCGCCCGCAGCGCTGTGGTTGCAGCAGCTGCACGAGGGCCGGGTGCGCCAACTCACCCTCTTCCACCCCGTCCGGGCACTGGTCTGAGAAAACGTCCCCGACCGAGCGAACTTTTCCGTCGACCCACGCATCTGGTCTCCGTCATGCACCAGTTGCCGTGTCGGCGGACGCCGCACGGGTCTCGGATCGGGAGATAGTTCATGGGTTCCACCAGCCACGACGCCAGCGCCCTCGCACCCGGTGCCCACACGTTCACCGTCGACGGCGTTCGGCAGGTCTACCACGTCGCCGGCACCGGCCCGGTCTGCGTGGCGCACTCCGGCGGCCCGGGCATCGAGTGGGCCTACCTGCGGACGCCCAGCCTCGAGGCGCACTTCACCATGGCCTACGTCGAGCCGGTGGGCACGGGCGCGTCGGGGCAGCTCGACAGTCCCGACGACTACCGTCTCGACACGTATGTCCGATTCCTGCACGCCGTCGTCGCGCACCTCGGCGAACCCCGGGTGTACCTGCTCGGGCACTCGCACGGCGGTTTCGTCGTCCAGCGGTACGCCCTCGACCACGCGGACCGGGTCGCCGGCCTCGCCCTGTACGACACCTCACCCGTCACCGGCGCCGAGTTCTGGGCCGCGGCGATGGCCGGTCTCGCCGCGTACCCTCAGCGGCACCCGGACCGGCCGGAGGCGGCGGCGGTCCCGGCCGCGTTCGCACAGATCGGCGGCGCGACGGACGACGAGTCACTGGGGTCGGCTCTGCGCGCCGCCCTTCCGGTGTACTTCGCGGACTTCTGGGGTCGACAGGACGAGTTCGCCCCGTTTCAGGCGGCCGTCCGGATCTGGTCGACGCCGGCCGGCGCGCAGGACCCCACGCCCTTCGACGTGCGGGAGAACCTCGCCGAGATCACCGTGCCCGTCGTGGTGATCGTCGGGGCGTACGACTTCATCTGCGGCCCCCGCTACGCCGAGGAGCTGCACGCGGGCCTCAAGGACTCGCGCCTGGTGGTACTCGAGCACAGCGGGCACTTCGCGCACGTCGAGCAGCCGGCGGAGTTCACCGAGGCCGTGGTGGAGTTGCTGAAGCGCTGACCTCGCGCCGCGCCGCGAGGGTCCGGCTCGTCACAGCGGGCAGGCCGCGGGGTGCGGCGACGTTGCACGGTCATAGGCTTGGCACTTCGCTGCGCCGTGACGAAGGAGAGACCGCCGTGAGCCAGACCGAGCGGATGGATTCCGTCGACGAGTGGAACGTGGCCGAGGACGACGGGGTCCTGGACGCCTCCGACACCCTGGACGACGACCGGGTCGGCGACCCGCTCGACACCGGCATCGTCGCCGAGGACCACTGGACGGCGGCGAACCGGTTCGGCACCACGCCCGCCGAGGAGCGGGCCGGGGAGTCCCTGGACCAGTACCTCGCCCAGGAGGAGCCGGACATCGACCCGTACGCCGAGGGCGGCGAGGACGAGGACGAGCTGACCCGCCGGGGCTACGAGACCGAGGGGCGCGCCGGCCGTCTCGTCGCCTACGACGAGGGCGTCCGCGAGGACGACGAGGCCGAGTCGGTGGCCTGGGACGCCGGGATCGACGCGGGCGCCGCCAGCGCCGAGGAAGCCGCGATCCACCTGGTGGACGACCCGAACGGGCCCGGCGACGGTCCCTTGCGCTGACGCCACGCCCGCCGCGCTCAGCACCTCACGGGGTGCCGAGCGCGGCGGGACGCTCAGTGGATGACGACGGGCGTCTTGAGCTGCTCGGCCTGCTGGTCGTCGAGCTGCGCCGGCGCACGCCGACGCGACAGCAGGGCGGCCGGGATGAACGTGAGCACGACCAGCGCGAACGCCACCCAGAACGTGTGGGCGAACGCCTTGGCGGCGAAGTCGAGCCCGCGCTCGATGAGCGACGGGTCGACCGGCGTCTGCTGGAGCAGCTCCGGTCGCTGCCGGGAGGCGATGGCCAGCCCGGCCTCGGTGACCGGCTTGCCGCTCGGGTCCACCGCACCGGGGATCAGCCGGGAGCCGTTCAGCTCGTTGGTGAGGATCACCGACATCACGGCGGCACCGACCGACCCGCCGATCTGCTGGAGGATGTTGACCAGCGTCGAGCCGCGGGCCACCTCCTGGGCCTGCAACGTCCGCAGCGCCGAGGTCATGATCGGCATCATCGTGCCGCCCATGCCCAGGCCCATCACGAACAGCGACCCACCGAGCAGCCAGTACGAGGTCTGGGGGTCGACCTGCGTGAAGCTGAAGAACCCGGCCACGATGAGCGCCAACGCGAACGGCACGGTGCGCCCGATCGGCACCCGGTCGGCCAACGTGCCGGCGATCGGCATGGTGATCATCGCGCCGAGGCCCTGCGGGGCCATCAGCAGACCGGCGGTCAACGTCGACTCACCGCGCACCTGCAGGAAGTAGCTCGGGAACAGCAGGCCGGCGCCCATGAACGCGATGATGAACACGAACAGCGTCACCGAGGCGATGGTGAGGTCGCGGTTGCTGAACAGCCGCAGATCCAGCAGCGGGTGCCGGGGCTTGAACGAGTAGAGCACGAACGCCACCACCAGCGCGCCGCCCACCAGCATCGGGGCCCACACCTTGGCCTCGGCGAAGGTGCCCGCCTCCGGCAGTGACGAGACGCCGTACAGGAACAGGGCGAGACCCGGCGACAGCATGAGCATGCCGACGAAGTCGAACGACTCGGACGGCTCGGGAGCGTCCTTCGGCAACGCGACCTGCGCGTAGATCAGCGCGACGACACCGATCGGCAGGTTGATCAGGAAAATCCAGTGCCAGCTCGCGGTGTCGATCAGCCAGCCGCCGAGGATCGGGCCACCGATCGGCCCGAGCAGCATCGGGATACCGAGGACGGCCATCAGGCGACCGATCCGGTGCGGCCCGGCCGCGCGGGTCATGATGGTCATGCCCAGGGGCATGAGCATGCCGCCGCCGAGGCCCTGCAGAACGCGGTAGCCGATCAGCTCACCGATGGTGTCGGCGGTGGCGCAGAGACCAGACCCGATCGTGAACAGCGCCAACGCCACCATGTAGAGGCGTTTCGTGCCGAACCGGTCGGCCGCCCACCCGCTGAGCGGGATCACGGTGGCCAGGGCGAGGGTGTAGCCGGTCATCGTCCACGCGACGCGGGCGTAGGACGCGTCGAACTCGTTCTGGAATGTGGGCAGCGCCACGCTGACCACTGTCACGTCGAGGATCGACATGATCGCGCCAAGGACGACGACGCCGGCCACCTTGAGCACCGCGGCGTCGAGTTTGTCCGATGTCGCGACGGATTGCTGTGTCACAAACTCTCCTGAAGTCGAATGAGCCGGCCAATGGTGGGCGGTGGCGGCGATGCCGCGCCGACCAGGCGCGGGGCGCGGCGTACCAGGACGACGACGCGGCGCAGGAAGAGTAGCCGGAGGATGTGACGGTCCGCCGCCGCATCAGCGGTCGCCGGCACGCCGCACCCGATCGGCCCTGCGATTGGAGCCGGACGTCGGCCTGTCGATGGCCGCCAGGGGCATGTGCTCCATCGGACCGGACCCCAGCCAGGGATCGCGAGACCCTGGATGAACCGCACCTGGTTGGGGTTCCGCACCGGTGCGACGGTCGGTCCATGACACCTTCCACCTACACCGTGAGCGGCCACTGGATCGGTGGCGCGACCGTCGCCGCCTCCGCCGGCACCCTTCCCGCCCAGCTGTGGCGGGAGCACCCGGTGCCGGCCGGGTACTGCCCCGCGAAGCGCTTCGTCCACCCGGAGGTGGGGCCGCTGGAGCTGCACTGTCAGACCCTGGTGGATCCCGACCAGTCCCAGACGCTGCTGGTCTTCACCGCCGTGCCCGGGGTCGGAGAGCGACGAGAAGCTGCGCCTGCTCACCGTCATCGGCGCTCAGCTCGTCTGACCCCGGTCAGCTCCGCAGGAACGCCAGCAGGTCCTTGTTGACCTGGTCCTGCATCGTCGCCGTGATGCCGTGCGGGGCGCCCGGGTAGTAGATCTCCCTGGTTGTCCGCGCTCTGCACCATGATCGGCGGTACGGCGGACATGAGCACGGCCTTGGCGACCCGCCCCGTGCCGTGCCGGCCGATGTAGCGGGCCACCTCTCCCCCGCCGGTGGAATGTCCGACCAGGGTGACGTCCCGCAGGTCCGGTGCCTCGATGACCGCGGCCAGGTCGTCGGCGTACCCGTTCATGTCGTTGCCGCCCCTGGCCTGGCTCGACCGGCCGTGCCCGCGGCGGTCGTGCGCGACCACCCGGAACCCGTTCTGGACGAGGAAGAGCATCTGCCCGTCCCACGCGTCGGCGCTCAGGGGCCAGCCGTGGGAGAAGGTGACGACCGGCCCCTCGCCCCAGTCCTTGTAGTAGATGTCGGTGCCGTCGGGCGTGGTGATGTAGCTCATGCCGATGCCTTCGCTGTTCGCCCAGGTCAGGGGTCGGTCCTCGCCTTCGATGCTAGGTGCGGGCGCTCGACGGCACGGTGGCATCGCCGGAATGCCGGCCATGACGCGGCACGGCGGGGTAGCGGGCCGGGCTGACGCCCAGGTACCGCCGGAAGTGGCGGCTCAGGTGCGCCTGGTCAAAGAACCCGGCCGCGGCGGCGGCCTCGGCGGGGCGCTGACCCGCGAGGAGCAGGCGACGCGCCAACTCGACCCGGCGACCGGTCAGGTACGCGTGCGGCGGCAGCCCGTGCGCGCGGGTGAAGGTCCGGACCAGGTGGGTCGGGTGCGCGTGCAGCAGCTCGGCGGCCTCGCGCAGCGTGACGCCGTCGACGGTCCGGACGTCCAGCAACTCACGCAGCCGGTCGGCGAGGCCGGACCCGGCCGGCGCGGCGCTGGCCGGCGTCCGTTCGCCGAGCTGCGTACGGAGTCGGTGCAGGATGAGCGCGAGGCGACTCTCCGCCTCGAACTCCTCCCCCGGCGCGGCGAGCACCTGGTGCAGGTGGTGGATCCGGGCCCGCAGGCGGGGATCGGCCAGGTCCGGCTGATCGACGGCCCGGCCGACCAGCTCGGGGTCGAGCGCCGAGGTGTCGAGGTACAGGACCCGTTTGCGAAAGCCGTTCGCCGTGGCGGAGCGACCGTCGTGCGGCACGTACGGCGGCAGCAGGGTCACCGACGTCCGCAGCGCGCCGTGCCGGTGCCGGTGCAGGTCGAAGCGGACCGCGCCGTCGTCGACGATCAGCAGTGTCCACACATCGTGGACGTGCCGCGGGTACGCGTGGTCCACGAAATGGGCGTGGAAGACCTCGGCGACCCCGGCAACGGCGGGTCGCCACGCGCTGACCTGCGAGCCGGCCGGGCGGGTGGCCACGCTAAGAACGTACAAGACCGGTCGGTGCCGCGACGGGCAGCCTCGACGCCATGACCGAACCGATCCGTTTTCCCACCAAGATCGCCGTGCTGCTCCGCAACGACCTGGCCGGCTGGCAGCGGCTGAATGTCACCGCCTTCCTGATCAGTGGCATCGCGAACGCCGAGCCGGAACTGATCGGCGAGGAGTACCGCGACGCGGACGGCACCCGGTATCTGCCGATGTTCGGCCAGCCGGTGCTGGTCTTCGTCGGCGACCGGGCGACGCTGACCGGCGCGCACTCGCGGGCGCTCGCCCGTGGGCTGCGGCTCGCGGTCTTCACGTCGGAGCTGTTCGCCACCGGCAACGACCGGGACAACCGCGCCGCCGTCCAGGCGGTCGGCCGGGAGAAGCTCGATCTGGTGGGGTTGGCCGTGCACGCGGGGCGCAACGTGGTGGACAAGGTCCTCAAGGGAGCGACCATGCACCCGTGACGGCATCCGTCGCGGCGAGGACATTGATATCGATGCGCGTGACTGTAATGATTAACAGACTTTACAGTTGGTTTCGCCGCCGGAAGGACCCTGACATGGCGCGACGAATGGCCCGGCCCGCACCCCGCCGCCCCCGCATCAGGTTGACCGCCGCACTCGCCGCGGCCCTGCTCGCCGTACCGACAAGCCTGTTCGTGGGCGCCTCCGCCGCTACGGCCGCCGCGACGGGCGCCATCACCGGGTACGGCGGCAAGTGCGTCGACGTGGCCGCCGCGAACCCGGCCAACAACACGCCGGTCCAGCTCCACACCTGCAACGGCTCGACCGCGCAACAGTGGACGGTGGGCGACGACGGCACCATCAGGGCACTGGGCAAGTGCCTCGACATCGCCGCCGCCAGCACCGCCAACGGCGCCCGGGTGCAGATCTACGACTGCAACGGCACCGGCGCGCAGCAGTGGTCGGCCAACGCCGGACAGGTCATCAACCCCACCTCCGGCAAGTGCCTCGACGCGACCGGCGCCAGCTCCGCCGACGGGACTCCCCTGCAGATCTGGAGCTGCACCGGCACCGCCAACCAGACGTGGACACTGCCCACCGGCGGCGGCACCCCACCGCCGTCCTCGGGTGGCTTCACCCACCCCGGCGTGCTGGTCAGTCGGGGTCAGCTGGACTTCGTCCGCGGGCGGGTGCAGGCCGGCGCACAACCGTGGGCGGCGGCCTACAACCAGATGATGGGCAGCCGGTACGCCTCCCTGACACGTACTCCGGCGCCCCGCGCGGTCGTCGAGTGCGGGTCCTACTCCAACCCGAACAACGGCTGCACCGACGAACGCGAAGACGCGATCGCCGCGTACACCGACGCGCTCGCCTGGTACCTCACCGGCGACGCCCGCTACGCGCAGAAGTCGATCCAGATCATGGACGCCTGGTCCGCGACGATCACCTCGCACACCGGGAGCAACGCACCGCTGCAGACCGGCTGGGCCGCATCGGTCTGGCCCCGGGCCGCCGAGATCATCAAGTACACCTACACTAGCTGGCCCAACGCCAACCGGTTCGCCACCATGCTGCGCACCGTCTACCTGCCGGTGGTGCGCAACGGGTCGAACAGCAACGGCAACTGGGAGCTGACCATGATGGAGGCCGCGGTCGGCATCGCCGTCTTCCTGGAGGACCGCACCGCCTACGACGCGGCGGTCGCCCGCTTCCTCAACCGCACCCGCGCCTTCGTCTACCTGCCCAGCGACGGCACGCTGCCGTACACGGTGCCCGGCAGCGGCCTGGACACCAGCGCCGAGATCATCGGCTACTGGCAGGGCCAGTCCACGTTCGTCGCCGGCCTCGCGCAGGAGACCTGCCGGGACTTCGTCCACACCGGGTACGGGATCTCCGCCATCTCGCACGTCGCGGAGACCTCCCGGATCCAGGGACGCGACCTGTATCCCCAGGTCGGTGAGCGGTTGCGGCAGGCGCTCGGCTTCCACTCGCGCTACCAGCTCGGCGAGGCGCCGCCCTCCTGGCTCTGCGGCGGCAGCCTCACCCGTGGCCTCGGCCCGGTCACCGAGGTCGGCTTCAACGCGATGAGCACCCGGTTGGGCAACGTCATGACCAACACGCAGACCCTCACGCTGCAACAGCGACCGGCCGGCAGCAACAATCTCTTCGTCGCCTGGGAGACGCTGACGCACGCCAACAACCCCAACTGACCCCGCCACCGTGGTCGCGCCGACCCGCGGTCGTGTTCAGCCGTCCACCCCCGGCGGCGCGTCCGGGCGCGCCGCGCCGGCCCGGGGGCACGGCTTCGGTCTGATCGGACTCACCGAGCGGGTACGCGCCCTCGGCGGCACGATCACCGCCGGTCCGGGTGTCGCCGGCGGCTGGGTGCTCGACACGGCGCTGCCCCTGCGTCCGGCGGTGGCCCGGTGACCCGGGTGCTGATCGCCGACGACCAGGCGATGGTCCGGACCGGCTTCGGCTCTTCATCGCCATCGGCACCGTCAAGGCCCATCTGGCCAGCGTGCAGACGAAGCTCCCGGCCCGCAACCGGGTCGAGATCGCCGCCTGGGCCTGGGAACGCCGCCTCGTCGGCTAGACCACCGACGCGGCCGGCCGGCTCCGCGGGGCACCCTCCGGAACCTCGATGACCTAACATTGGCATCCATGGATGGATGAGCCATTGTGGGCAATCGGAGGCGGGGGATTCGTCATGCGTGATCGTCTCAGTAGAGCAATACGATCGAAGGCCGCGGCACTGGCGGCCACCGCGCTCACCGCCGCCCTGGTCGCCGTCGGCGCGACCCCGGCGTACGCCGCCGCCGACGACACCGAACGCCCCACCGCCCCCGGCCCGATCACGGTCGTCGCCATCGACACCACCTGGATCGAGCTGACCTGGGCGGCCTCGACCGACAACGTGGGCGTGGTCCGCTACCCGGTCTCCGCGCGATACGAGGATGTCGGCGCGTCGTACTCGACCGACACCACCAGCATCCGGATCACCGGCCTGCGGCCGTCGCGCACGTACACCTTCAGCGTCTCGGCGGTGGACGCGGCCGGCAACTACTCCCTGTCGAACCCCACCCTGCGGCTGACCATGCCGCCGGGGGACGACCAACCGCCGAGCGCGCCGGGCCAACCGGTCGCGTACGACGTCGCCGCGACCCTGGTGTGGCTCCGGTGGGCCCACTCGACCGAGAACGTCGCGCTCGAACGGTACGAGGTGTTCCGGGTCGACGCCGGCGGCGCCCTCACCCGGGTCAGCGAGGTGTACCAGTACCCGCCCGGGCGCAACAGCACCCAGATCAGCGGGCTGACGCCGAACACCACGTACACCTTCGTGGTGCAGGCCCGCGACGAGGCCGGCCACCTGTCGCCACTGTCCGAACCGGTCACCGTGACCACCCTGCCGCCCCCACCGAGCTGCGCGGTCCGGTCCGTCGTGCGGCAGTGGTCGGACGGCTTCGTGGCGCACCTCGTCGTCGGGAACACCGGCTCGACGACGGTCGACGGCTGGACGATGACGTGGAGGTTCTGGGCCAGCCAGGAGCTGCGCGGCCTCTGGGGCGCGGAGATGGTCGACCGCCTCCACAACAGCTTCCTGCGGGTACGCAACGCCAGTTACAACGCGGTGATCCCACCCGGTGGCAGCGTGTCGCTGGGAATCATCGCCACCGGCACGCAACTGCCCGAGGAGGTCACGTTGAACGGCGGCACCTGTGTGGTGGCGGACGAGTAACGCTCGCGGCCCAGGTCTGGCGCACGCCGTGACATCTTGCGACGCTAATGGTCGTGTATGACTACGACGTGGTGGTGCTGGGCTCCGGACCCGGTGGGCAGAAGGCCGCGATCGCCGCCGCCAAGCTCGGCAGGCGGGTCGGCATCGTGGACCGCCGCGACATGATCGGCGGGGTGTGCATCAACACCGGCACCGTCCCGTCCAAGACGCTACGCGAGGCCGTGCTCTACCTGACCGGCCTGAGCCAGCGGGACCTGTACGGCAGCAGCTACCGGGTCAAGGAGGAGATCACGGTCAGCGATCTGGCCGCCCGCACCCAGCACGTGATCACCCGCCAGACCGACGTCATCCGCAACCAGCTCGCCCGCAACCGGGTCACGATGATCACCGGAACGGGGCGCTTCGCGGACGCGCACTCGATCTGGGTCGACGCCGGATCCGGCCGCGAGTCCAGGGTGACCTTCGACAAGATCATCATCGCGGCGGGCACCCGCCCGGCCCGCCCGGACAGCGTCGACTTCGACGACCGTACGATCGTCGACTCCGACGGGGTCATCAACCTGCAAGCCGTACCCCGCAGCATGGTCGTGGTCGGCGCCGGCGTGATCGGCATGGAGTACGCGTCCATGTTCGCCGCGCTCGGCACGAAGGTGACCGTCGTGGAACGCCGCGACCGGATGCTCGACTTCTGCGACGACGAGGTCGTCGAGTCGCTCAAGTACCACCTGCGCGACCTGTCCGTGGCGTTCCGCTTCGGCGAGGAGGTCGCCGCGGTGGAGAAGCACCAGACGGCCGCGCTGTGCATCCTCAAGAGCGGCAAGAAGATCGTCGCGGACACGGTGATGTACTCCGCGGGCCGGCAGGGCCAGACCGACGACCTGGCGCTGGAGGCGGCCGGCCTGGAGGCGGACCGGCGGGGCCGGATCAAGGTCGACGCCAACTACCGCACCTCGGTGGAGAACATCTACGCCGTCGGTGACGTGATCGGTTTCCCGGCGCTCGCGTCCACCTCGATGGAGCAGGGCCGGTTGGCCGCCCAGCACGCCTGCGGCGAGCCGATCCGGGAGATGCACGGCCTGCAACCCATCGGCATCTACACGATCCCGGAGATCAGCTTCGTCGGGCAGACCGAGGCGCAGCTCACCGACACCTCGACACCGTTCGAGGTCGGTATAGCGCGCTACCGGGAGCTGGCCCGGGGCCAAATCGTGGGTGACTCGTACGGCATGCTGAAGCTGCTGGTCTCGCCCGACGACGGCCGACTGCTCGGGGTGCACGTGTTCGGCACCGCCGCCACCGAGATCGTCCACATCGGCCAGGCCGTGATCGGCTGCGGGGGCACGATCGACTACCTGGTCGACGCGGTGTTCAACTACCCGACGCTGGCCGAGGCGTACAAGGTGGCCGCCCTCGACGCGTCCAACAAGATCCGCAACATCACCCGCATCGACGGCTGACGTCGCGGTCACGGTGGACCGAGGCCGGTCGGTGCGGAGGGTTCCGGGCTCCCCCGCACGACCGGGGTCTTCGTCAGCCCGCCGTGCAGGTCGGGCTGAGGCTGCGGCGGTGCCGTTGGCCTGGAACCCGAACTCGGTGGACTGCCCGGCGCCGACCTGGCCGTTGTAGGCCACGTTCGTCCAGCTCGTCGTGCCGGTGTCACCGCTGTGGTTGGCGCTCCAGGCGCCGGTGACCGTCGCGCCCGACGGCAACGTGATCGTCACCGTCCAGGAGTTGAGAGCGGACGAGCCGGCCGTCACCCGGACGTTCGCCACGAAGCCACCCGTCCACTGGTTCACCGACACCGTCGCGGTGCAGCCGCCAGGCCCCCGGAGGCGGGGTCGTGGGCGGCGGGGGTGGTGGGCGGTG